>JASHTS010000241.1 GCA_030040425.1 Acidobacteriaceae bacterium
AAGCTCGCGCAGCTTCCGCCCCGTCATCAAGCGCGAGGCAATCTTCGCCAGCGGCACGCCCGTCGCCTTCGACACATAGGGCACGGTCCGCGAAGCTCTGGGGTTCACCTCGATCACATAGACCTGGTCGCGCCCGTCGACATCTTTCTGAATGGCGAACTGCAGGTTCACGAGGCCCACAACTTTAAGGGAAAGCGCGAGCTTTCTAGTGTAACATCTTAAAATTTCAAGAGTTGAATCGGATATGCTCACCGCAGGTAACACGCACGATGAGTCGCCTGAGTGGATGCCGGCCTCTTCAATATGCTGCATGATGCCCGCAATCAGCACTTCTTCCGAATCGCAGAGGGCATCCACGTCCACTTCAACGGCGCTCTCAAGGAAGTGATCGATCAGCACCGGCCGCTCCTGGCTGTACTCGACCGCCTCGTGCATGTACTGCTCCACGGCCCTGGCATCGTAAGCAATCACCATCGCGCGCCCGCCCAGCACATAGCTCGGCCGCACCAGTACCGGGTAGCCGATCCGCTCGCCCACTTCGAGCGCCTCTTTGACGCTCGTCGCCGTGCCTCCGCGCGGCTGCGGTATCCCCAACTCCTCAAGCAGCTTGCCGAACTGCTTGCGGTCTTCCGCCAGGTCGATCGACTCGGGCGACGTCCCAATGATGGGCACGCCGGCGGCGCGCAGTCTCTGGGCGAGGTTCAGCGGCGTCTGCCCGCCGAATTGCACAATCACGCCAATCTTCGCGCCCGACTGCGCCTCGTGGTTGTACACCGCCAGCACATCCTCGAGCACCAGAGGCTCAAAGTAAAGCCGGTCGCTGGTGTCGTAATCCGTCGAGACCGTCTCCGGGTTGCAGTTCACCATGATTGTCTCGTACCCGTCTTCCTTGAGCGCAAACGCCGCATGGCAGCAGCAATAGTCGAACTCGATGCCCTGCCCGATGCGGTTCGGCCCCGAGCCGAGGATGATGATCTTCGGTTTCCTGGTCGGTGGCGCCTCATCCTCCTCGTCATAGGTCGAATAGAGATACGGCGTCATTGATTCGAACTCCGCCGCGCAGGTGTCGACCAGTTTGAACACCGGCCGGACGCCGTGCCCTTCCCGCAGTTCCCTTACCCGCCGCACGCCTTCATGACCGGCGAGCTTCCACTCGGTGGCGATGCGCTCGTCACTCAACCCCAATCGCTTCAGCCGACGCAGTTGCGCGGCATCGATTGTTTCGGGCGTAGTTTTGGCGATCTCCATCTGCGCCAGCGTGATCTCGCGAATCTGAAACAGGAACCACGGATCCATCCCCGTAAGCCGCGCCACCTCCCGCACCGTCATGCCGCGCTCGAAAGCAAACCGCAGATAACCGAGCCGCTCCGGCCGCGGGGTCACCAGCATCTGCGTCAGCCGCCGCGGCTCTAACACCTCCGTGCCAGTCCGCTTGCCGGTCTCGAGGGCGCGCCACGCTTTCATGAGCGCCTCCCTGAAGGTGCGGCCCATGGCCATCACCTCTCCCACGCTCTTCATCTGCGGGCCCAGCGTGTCGTCGGCGCCGGGAAACTTTTCGAACTGCCACTTGGGAATTTTGACGACGACATAATCGATGGTCGGCTCAAAGCAGGCCGGCGTCTTGCGCGTGATGTCGTTGGGAATCTCGTCGAGCGTGTAGCCCACCGCCAGCTTGGCGGCAATCTTCGCGATCGGAAACCCGGTCGCCTTCGAGGCGAGCGCCGAGGAGCGTGAGACGCGCGGGTTCATCTCGATCACCACCATCCGCCCGTCCAGCGGATTGATGGCGAACTGCACATTCGAGCCGCCGGTTTCGACGCCGATCTCGCGCATCACGGCAAGGGCCGCGTCGCGCATTCTCTGGTACTCGCGGTCGGTGAGCGTCTGCGCCGGCGCCACCGTGATCGAGTCGCCGGTGTGCACGCCCATGGGATCGAAGTTCTCAATGGAGCAGATGATGATGACGTTATCCGCCAGATCGCGCATCACTTCGAGCTCGAACTCCTTCCACCCGAGCACGCTCTCTTCGACCAGGCACTCGTGGACGGGTGAGAGATCCAGACCGCGCGCCAGGATCTCCATCAGCTCTTCGCGGTTGTAGGCAATGCCGCCGCCTGAGCCGCCGAGAGTGAAGCTTGGCCGGATCAACACCGGGAAGCCGAGCTTGCTTGCAAAATCCAGGCCATCGCGCAGGTTGTTGACGAGCGCCGACTTCGCCACTTCCAGGCCGATGCGGATCATGGCGTCTTTGAAGAGCAGCCGGTCCTCGGCCTTCTTGATCGCCTGGAGCTTGGCTCCGATCAGCTCCACGTTATAGCGCTCAAGAATGCCCGCGTCGGCCAGGTCGACAGCCAGGTTCAGCGCCGTCTGCCCGCCTACCGTCGGCAGCAGGGCAAACTTCCCTGCGCGCGGACTGGCCGCCAGCATCTCAGCCTCAATGCGGATGATTTCTTCCACGTACTCCCGCGTCAGCGGCTCGATGTAGGTGCGATCGGCCAGCTCCGGATCGGTCATGATGGTGGCCGGGTTCGAGTTCACCAGCACCACCTCGTAGCCTTCCTGTTTCAGGGCTTTGCAGGCCTGCGTGCCGGAGTAGTCGAACTCCGCCGACTGGCCGATCACAATCGGCCCCGACCCGATCACCAGGATCTTCTGAATGTCATTTCTGCGTGGCATTGTTCTCTTCTGATCCTGCCTGCTCCAAAAAACAGCGGAGCCAAAAGCCCCGCTGCCTGTGATTACCGAAACTCTTCGCCGCTCCCGCCTTCATCCCTTCCACTCCTCCATCATCTGGCGGAAGTCGCGGAACAGATAATGCGAATCGTGGGGCCCCGGCGCGGCCTCGGGATGGTACTGCACGCTGAAGAGCGGCAAGGTCTTATGCCGCAATCCCTCGAGCGTCTGGTCGTTCAGATCCACATGCGTCAGCTCCACTTCGTTCGCGTTCACGCTGTCGGGGTCGACGGCGAAGTTATGGTTGTGCGCCGTGATCTCTACCTTACCCGTTACTTGATTGCGAACAGGATGGTTACCTCCGTGATGTCCGAACTTCAGCTTGTACGTCCGTCCTCCCAGCGCCAGCCCGCAGAGCTGGTGACCCAGGCAAATGCCGAAGATCGGCACCCGGCCCATCATCTCCCGGATCGCGCGCACCGCGTAGTCTACCGGCTCCGGGTCGCCCGGTCCGTTCGAGAGGAAAATACCGTCCGGCTCGAAGCTCAGCGCTTCTTCGGCAGTGGTCTCCGCCGGAACCACGGTCACCCGGCAGTTCTCTCGCGTCAACATCCGCAAAATGTTGTGTTTGATGCCAAAATCATAAGCGATTACATGAAATTCTCTATCTTTCATCTTTGATTCAAAACCATTTGACAGTAGCATATCGCCCGACTGATTGCGTGCATCCCCTGCATCGAACGGATAAATGGCCTTGGTCGAGACCACTTTCGCCAGGTCGGTCCCGTCCATCTTGCGAATACCCCGCGCCCTTTTTACCAGCTCCTCGGGGTCGGAAACCTGGCTGGAAATCACTCCCCGCATCACGCCGAATGTGCGCAAATGTCTCACCAGAGCCCGCGTATCGATCTCCGCCAGCACGGGTACAAAGTAACGCTCCATGTACTCATCCGTAACTTGCTCGGAGCGCCAATTCGAACTAATCTGGGAGAATTCGCGGACGATCAGGCCCTCGATATACGGTTTGGCCGATTCATTGTCCGCGCGATTGGTTCCGTAGTTTCCGATTTGCGGATTGGTGAGAACGACGATCTGGCCTGCATAGGAGGGGTCGGTCGCAATTTCCTGGTAGCCGGTAAGCGATGTATTGAAAACGACTTCGCCCTGGCATTCGCCCTGGTGGCCGTGCCCGGTGCCACGGAAGATGCGCCCGTCTTCGAGCGCGAGAATCGCCTGCATCGCCGCTCCGAGGAGTGGATTCAATCGATTTTAGCAGAGAAGCCGGTGGATTTCTGGGGTGAAACGGGCTTCCTTCTGCCTGCACTATCCGGAGGCGCTTTGGGGGTGCTCACCGGATGTTGACCGGGTTTTGACCGGATCTGCACTTGCGAGCCAGAACAGTACCGGTGGGGTGACCGGGGGGCTGTCCACGCGAGCTGAAAACAGTCTGATTCCAGCCGCGCCACACGCGCACTCTTCCCCATCCAGTTGTTTGCCGCAGAGGACATCCGCTCTGCTTGAGGAATCTTGCGCTGAATTCTTCGAAAAGAAGGGTTTAGCGCACCACGCCGGCGTCTTTGGCAGGCCAGTAGACAAAGACCGCCTTGCCATAGATGAGATCGCGGTTCACGGGACCGAACTCCCGCGAATCCGAGGAGATGGAACGATGGTCGCCCATCATGAAGTAGCAATCGTCGGGAACCACCATCTCGGGCATCGACCGGCTGTCCCGGTATCGCGCCGGAACGTACTCCTCTTTGAGCGGCTTGCCGTTCAGCCAGACCGTGCCGCGGTCGATGCGGATGCGGTCGCCCGGCAGGGCGATCACCCGCTTGATGTAGCTCTTCTCCGGATCGCGCGGATACCGGAAAACCACCACGTCGCCGCGCTCGATGGCCGAGATGTGGTACACGAACTTGTTGATGAAAAGCCGGTCGCGGTCTTCCAGACGCGGCAGCATGCTGGTGCCTTCCACGCGGACGGGCTGGTAAAGGAAGGTGATCATCACCACCGAGGCCACCGTGGCGATGAGAAGATCCCTCAGCCAGAGCCCGACAATCCCCGACTTGCGCATGGGTTGGGGCGCCGGTTGGCCGGCAGCCTGCCCGGCTTCCGACGGGCGGTCTGGAATAGTCGGTTGCATTGCGGTCTCTGGGGAATGTTCGCGAGGATTCCGGAGAGCGGCTCCGAACAAAGTATAGATGAAATGCGCAGCGCCGCGCCGGCTCTTTCACAAAGTAATCGGCAAGGTTCTCGGATTGGCGGATTTGCTGACGCCGACTGGGTGGGTAATGCCTCGTTCGGTGGATTGTTGCTCCATCTCCGCGATGATTCAATGACCTTGACTACTAAAGGAAAGTGAGGTTGCGGTGTACCCGCATCCCCAATTATATGGCGACCTATCATCAATATTCTGAGATCGTAGCCGCGTACGGCTACAGGCTTCCTCCCCCGCCCCCGCCGCAGGCTTCACGCGTGGGGCTCGCGTTGCTCTACGCCGCGGTCGGCGTTGCTCTGGGCACTTTCACCGGAACCTCTCTTGCGGTGGCTACTCTGCCGCCGGAAGCATCGCTGTTGCCGCACCTCACTTTCGCCAGGTCTATTTCGCCCGATTTCAAGATCCACCCCATCGCCAACGCTCCTGGAGCGCCGGTGATCCTTAACCACGCCGTCACCCCTCTTGCCACCGTAACGCCCGCGCCGGTCGCTCAGCCCGCCTCCGGCGATCACGCTGCCACCGCGCACCTCAACGCCGCGCCCGCGCTCTTCATTCACCAGGAGCCGGCCATCCAGAAACCCGCAACCACCTCCATGGCCAGCGCCGCACCTGCGCCGGCTGCATCCAGACTCGCCACCGTCCTCGCCGCGAGCCCCGTTCAGGCTCCGGTCATTCTCAGCCATCCAGTCATCCAGGCTGCCGACGCCGGCAAGCCACAGATTCTGAATCTCGCGCCCATCGTTCATCCGGCGCCCGTCGTTCACGCGCAAGCCATCAAGCCCGCGCCAACCGCCGCAGCGAATGTTCAGATCGCCGTCGCCGCGCCCGCGCCCGCCCCCCCGCTCGTGCAAAAGCAGGTCTCGATCGAAAACACCATCGCCGCAGCCGCGCCCGTCGCTTCGCCTCTGGCTACGCCGGCCCAGCCGCAGCCCCCGGCAGCGCCGTCCGCCGCAGCCATGCCCCCGGCCTCCTTGTCCGCCGGACTTGATGGCACCTTCAAGCCGCTCGTCTTTTACAGCGAGGGCGACGCCACTGTGGTCGGCTATGACGCTCCCAGTGACACCATCACCACCGACGATGGCCGCACCTTCGTGATCGGCACCACCGTCAGTTCCAGCAGCGCGGTCTCCTGGCAGGATTACCGCTCCAACGTCCACTACCGTTGCGACCAGAACAACAACTGCTCGCTGGTCCGCACCGGCGTAATCGCTCTCAACGCAAAGCTGCTGTGAGACTCGGCGCCTGCCATCCGGGACCGGATGAGCAGGCTCGGCCAACAACGCAAAACCGGAAACGCTCAATCAGGATCGGTTACCCGAAACGCGCAACCCAAACGATTCAACCGGAGTTCAACGCCGCACAAACGATGGCATCTTCCCCCCCAACGGAAGATGCCATCTTCGCTTTTGAGTGAGGTTGCGCACCGTCCGCCGCCCGGAATCGTCTGAGCCGCCTTACCCGCAGCCGAGGCTGCCCGGCGGGCAGAGGATTTGCGTCGGCTTGGCAATGGGCCTGGGCTGGCCCGGTGTGGGAACCAGCGGAGCCGGCGCAGCTGCCGACCCCGGCGCAGCCAGATTTTCCTCCTCCAGGCTCAGCGGCCGCTGCAGCTCCATCTCCACCTGCGTTCCGGAAGGGATATTGAGATCGGCGTTACGCGTGAACAGGCTCACCAGCCCCACGGCCGCCGCGCCTGCGCCCAATCCCGCCAGGCCGCCCTCGAGCGGATGCCCGGACTGCGCGCCGCCAATCGTCCCGATTCCCCCTCCGGCGGGAAGCGCCACCTTGGCCGTCTCGCCGGCATTGCGCCCCTTGTCGCCTTCCTGCTGAATGGTGCCCTCGCCGTCGTCCTGGACCGTCTGCTTCTGCGCGCCGGGCAGTTCATCCACCACGCCGGGAATCTCCACCACCGTTCCATTGGGAAAGATCATCGAGGTAAAGTGCATGTCAAGCTGGGCCTTGCGGCTGCCGCGATCCGGGTGAACGACGCGGTCCACCACCCCCTGCACATACACGCCCACGGGAATCATCACCCGATTGCCCACCGTAACCGGGAAGATGGAGGTCAGGTAGACGCCATCGCCGGGCTTCGCGCTTTTTGTGTTCACGGCGCTCTTGAGCTCCAGCAGAATCTTCGTTCCCGCCGGCACAATAAAAGTCTTGGGCGCCGGAGCAGCAGCAATTGCCTGAACGGAAGCTGTCGCCGGAGCCGGCGATGGGGTCGGCGTCGTGGTCGCCTGTGCCGGCGCACTGGATTCGCCCGCAGACTGGGCGTATCCGGCTCCTGCCATCGTCATGGCTCCCAAAGCAACCGGCAGCAAGAGCCTTGCGGCATTTCCCATGGCAACCCTCCCCCCAGCATGGTCCCCTTGTCTTGTCGTCATAGACGGGAACTTCCGGAACAAGGATAGCCCCGCGCAGCGTGCGATGGCGCGAAAATTGCAGAGCGCAACCGCCGGGGCCGATTCCCAATCGCGATAGTATTCGAGAGAGCCCCGGCAAACCTTGTGCGACTCGGAAGCGAGTCGCCGGCAAGTCCCGACCAGGCCCAGACGAATTTCAACGAATCCTCGACGAATGATGGACCCCGAAACCATCCCTCCCGCCGCCGCTCCCCTTCAAGCCCGCACGCGCTTTGCGGCGGCT
The DNA here is from genome assembly GCA_030040425.1 of Acidobacteriaceae bacterium. Classification (GTDB taxonomy): domain Bacteria; phylum Acidobacteriota; class Terriglobia; order Terriglobales; family Acidobacteriaceae; genus Telmatobacter. The sequence continues at coordinate 7,535 of JASHTS010000241.1, forward strand.
TACCGCGTGCTCGAAGACGCCATCGGCGAACATGCCTTTCCCGGCTGCGCTTTCGGCGTGCTCGCCGGGAGCGAGGTTCTCGTTCACGACGCGCTCGGCCGGTTCACCTACGACGCCGTTTCCCCCGCCGTCACCACAACCACGCTCTTCGATGTGGCCAGCCTCACCAAAGTGGTTGCCACCACCGCCGCAGCCATGCTCCTCCATCAGCGCGGCCAGCTCGAGCTCGACCTCCCTGTCTCCGCGCTGCTGCCCGCTTTCGTCGCCCGCCGCGCCGCCGGCGACCCCGCGCTCCGCGTCACCCTCCGCCACCTCCTCGCGCATTCCTCCGGACTGCCGGGCTACGTCGAACTCTTTCGCACCGCCTCAACGCCTGAAGCGCTTCTCGATGCTTGCCTCCGTTTGCCGCTCCAGGCCGAGCCCGGCGCGCGCACCGAGTATTCCGATCCAGGATTCATTCTGCTCGGCAAGGCCCTCGAAGCCATCACCCGCGAGAACCTGGCCGAGTGGACTGCCCGCGAGATCTTTCGCCCGCTCGCTCTCACCTCCACCCTGTTCCGCCCGCCGGAAAACCTCCGCGCCTCGATCCCGCCCACGGAGATCGACGAGACCTTTCGCCATCGCACCATCCAGGGCGAGGTGCAGGATGAGAACGCCTTCGTGCTCGGCGGTGCGGCCGGCCATGCCGGGCTCTTTTCCACGGTCGGGGATCTTCTGCGCTTTGCCGGCGGAATTCTTTCTGCCGTGAGTTCGAACTATTTCGATGGAGATGCGGCGCGCCTCTTTGCGCCTGCAACCATCCAGCTCTTTGCCGGACGCCAGGGTCCGCCCGGCAGCTCGCGAGCTCTGGGATGGGACACGCCTTCGGAAAACTCCTCTTCCGGCCGCCTCTTTTCGCCCCATTCCATCGGCCATCTCGGTTACAGCGGCTGTTCCCTTTGGATCGATCTCGACTCCGCCGTAACCGTCGTCCTGCTCACCAATCGCACCTGGCCGCGTCGCGAAAGCCAGAAGATTCGTCAGGTCAGGCCGGCCTTCCATGACGCAATACGGGAAGCATTTCAATCCTAAAAAACGCGCCGGCTCTGACCGGTTGGTAACCGCCCTTGCCTTGCGCTGCGGGTACCTGCGGCGGAGATTTCTTTTGGGCTTGCTCCTTTTAGGTCTACAATGAAAAATTGGGAGCCCGACGCGATGCTGACCAGCATGATTGTGCCTGAGTCGGCCAGTGCTCGAACCAATGGCACCGGAACCGACCAAGCCTCCCTGCTAGAACACCTCATCACAGAGAGTCCGAATGAGGCAAGCCAGGGATTCGATACTAAATCCGCTCTGGAGATCGCCCGCATCATCAATCACGAAGACGCCAAGGTTGCGGCAGCGGTCAAGAAAGCCATTCCGGAGATTGCCCAGGTCATTGACCAGGTGGCGCGCAGCCTGCGCGACGGCGGCCGATTGATTTACATCGGCGCGGGATCGAGCGGCCGCATTGCCGCGCTCGACGCCTCCGAGTGCCCGCCCACTTACTCCACCGCGCCCGGCCAGGTGCAGTACATCATGGCTGGCGGACCCAAGGCGCTCGCCTCCGCAGTCGAGGTCAATGAGGATTCAGAGGAACTGGGCCAGCGCGACATCGCCCGCCGCCGTCCCACGCGCAAAGACGTGGTCATCGGCGTCTCCGCCTCCGGACGCACGCCCTATGTGGTCGCCGCCGTGGCTTACGCCCGCGCCCGCGGCGCGCACACCGCTGCCGTCACCTGCAATCACGACACGCCCATCGCCCACGCAGCCGACATCACCATCGTCGCCGACGTCGGTCCCGAGGTAATTTCCGGCTCCACGCGCATGAAGGCCGGCTCCGCGCAGAAGATGGTGCTCAACATGATCACCACCGGCGCCATGACCCGCCTGGGCTACGTGTACGAGAACCTGATGGTCAACGTGCACATGCAGAACTCCAAGCTCGTCGAGCGCGGCATCCGCATTCTCATGTGCGCCTGCCAGATCGATCGCGCCACCGCCGTCGAGACCATCAAGAGCGCCGGCCGCAGCGTACCCGTCGCGCTGGTCATGCTCAAGGCGCGCGTCGACAAGCCCGAAGCCGTGCGCCGCCTCGCCAAGTCCGACGGCAACGTGCGCCTCGCCATCGAAGACACGGTGCTCGAGCTCTGATCGCAGGCAGCGGGCCGGCATTGCAGGCCTGCGGCGACCGCGCTACTCTTGCGCCATGCGACCCCTTCGGTATTCCATCAACATCACCTTGGACGGCTGCTGCGATCACCGCGCCATCGTCCCGGACGAAGACCTGTTCCGTCACGTGACCGGGAACCTCAACCAGGCCGATGCCCTTCTCTTCGGCCGGGTAGTTTACGAAATGATGGAATCTGCGTGGCGGCCGCCGGCGCCGGCGGGAACAAGGCCTGCATGGATGGAACCGTTCGTCCTGACGATGAACGCGGCAAAGAAGTACGTCGTGTCGAACACCCTGGACCGGGTGGATTGGAACGCGGAGCTCGTGCGCGGAGATTTGGAGAAGGCCGTTCAGCAGCTCAAGCAGGAGCCGGGCAAGGGACTGTTCGTAGCCGGCGTGAAGCTCCCGCTGGCCCTGGCCGAGCTGGGATTGATCGATGAATACGAGTTCGTGGTGCAGCCCAGGATCGCAGGTCACGGACCCACGCTGTTCGCGGGACTTTCGAAGCCTCTTGACCTGAGGCTCATAAGCCGCCAAGAGTTCGGCTCAGGGACGGTGGCAATGCGCTTCGAGCCGAAAAGATAAGCAGCCGTCCCGGCCGCCACGCATCCGCAACTGCGCCGGAACTGTGCCCCGTCAATCATTCATCGCGGCCTTATCACCATAAGCGGGCATGCGCCCGGGTCTCATCGCCGCGTCGGAAAACGGGAAGATCACCCCTGCACAACTTCGGCAATCACCGAACGTATTCGCCTTTAATTCGACAAAATGCGTCCCCCGGTAACCACATCTTTTTTCAATCAAGTAGAGGCGCCGGAAAGCCGATCCGGGGCGAACGCACATCGCTTTGCTGCCGGCGCGCATCTGTCCTCTCATCCGTGGCCGCGCAAGAAGGCGAAGCGGCCAACAAGGAGGAAACTTAGAATGAGACCGATTAGAACCCTAATGACTACATTGTTGGTCACAGGCATGGCGTCCTTTGGCTATGCCCGGCCGCCGGCGCCGGTGGCCGCGCAAACTTTCAGCGCACTCAGTTTAAGCAACGCGGTCGGATCCATACTGCAGCAGGATGAGCAGAAGCCAAAAGATACACCCGACAGCAAACCTGCCAACGCTGGAAAAGACGAGCAAAAGCCGAAGGACACACCCGAAGTCAAACCTTCGAAGACCGAGAAGCAGGAGAAGCCGACCACGCAGCAGCAGCCCGATAAGGCTCAGAAGGACCAGGATCAGAAGCAAGATAAGAGCATGGCCAAACAGGACCAGAAAGATCAACACCCCAATCAAACCCAAGATAGGAACATGGCGAATCAAGATCAGCAGGCAGCCAACGGCCATGAAGCCAATGGCCGCCGTGTTCCTGACAAGGACCTGAAGGCCCATTTCGGCCAGGAACACAAATTCAGCGCAAGACAAGTGGTGACAACCACCAGAATCGTGCCCAATCAGACGCAGTTTGTCTACACCGGCTACACGTTTGTCTTCGCGGATCCCTGGCCTGAAGGATGGGCAATGGATGATGACTGCTACATCGACTATGTCGACGGCGAATACTTCTTATTCGATGTAGACCATCCTGGAGTTCGCATCGCCCTCACGATCGTTGGATGAAGGATGCACGGAGTCTCCGTCAGACCGCGTTCGAGGAAACTGAAACCCCACCCAAATATGGGTGCTCCCGCTCTCGAACCGTAAACTCCACAAGAAACCTTGGGTGCCCCCGGTCCCTCGCATTTGGGGACCGGGGAGCCCCACGGTCACTGCGCCTGCGGTGCGCCGTTCTGCTGCCGGTGCTGCGCGCGCCGGTTGGCGAGCATCTGTTCGTACTGCTGTTTCTGCGTGTCGGTGAGCAGCGCCTCAATCTGGTTGCGGCTGTCCTGCATGATGCTGCGCGCCTTCGTCCGCCGGTCCTGCGGCGAGAGCGTCGAGTCCGCGCGCAGGCTCGTCATCTGCTGTTGCCGGTTGGCAATAATGGGCTGGATCTGCGCCACCTGCTCCTGCGAGAGCCCCAGTTGCCGGCCCAGGCGATGCGCCGTGCGCGCCGGGTTCTGTGCATGCGCCCGCTGCCCCTGCGTCGGCGGCGCATTTTCTCCTGCCAGCGGCTGCTGCTGCGCGGCCGGCTGGTCGGGCTGGTTCTGTGCAGGCGCTTGCGCCATCGCGAGGCCTGCAGACAGGAACAATCCAATCGCGATCGAAAGGTATTTCCGTTGCATGATTCTCCTCATTTCTCACCGGATTTGATTCCGGTTCATTGAGCAGTTAGACCCATCCTTCGCACCCGAGTTGCGTCTCCGGTTGCCAATGAGTCCCTCCCCCGATAGGTGCATGCCCGCCAACTTTAGTAGACTCAACGGCAGAATGTTTGATTTCCGTCGCATGAAACTTCGCTCCCCTGCCCCCCTCCTTCTGTGCGCACTGGCAGCCGCCGCTGCTTCCCTTCCCTTCCATGGTCTGGCGCAGGGCACGCATCTGTGGACACAATCCACGCTCGACGATTTTGAAAAAGGCACGCCCCAGGGCGTGGCGCTCACCAGCGACGGCCATCTGCGCGAGGCTCCCGGGCTCAACGAAATCGTCACCACTCCTTCCACCTTCGTCTGGTCCGTGGCCGCGGACAAAAACGGCATCGCGTATCTCGGCACCGGCTCGCCCGCAACCGTTCTGCGCCTCGGCCCCGGCAAGGATGCCAAGCCGTTCACACTCTTCGAATCCAAGGACGTCAGCGTGCAGGCGCTGCGCCTCGGTCCCGATGGCGCGCTCTACGCGGCCACGCTGCCCAGCGGCAAGGTCTACAAGCTGAATCCCGAGGCCGAGAGCAAGCAGGACGAAAGCAGCGCCGCCCAGGTCTTCGATCTGGCGAAGCTGGATCAGTCGAGCGACGGAAAATCCACCACCGACAAATCCAGCGCCAAATCGCACTACATCTGGGACCTCACATTCGATCCCCAGGGACGGCTCTACATCGCCACGGGCGACCCCGGCGCCGTCTATCGCGTCGATCCGAAAAAACCCGATGCTGCGCCCGAGCTCTTCTTCAACTCCGACGAAGCCCACATCCGCTGTCTCGCGTGGGACGCCAAAGGCAACCTCATCGCCGGCTCCGACGGCTCGGGCCTCGTCTACCGCATCGATCCCCAGGGCAAAGGCTACGTGCTCTTCGAAGCGCCACGCCGCGAAATCACTTCCATCGCCGTCGGCGCCAACGGCACCATCTACGCCGCCAGCGTAGGCGACAAGACGCACAACAACGCTCTGCCGCCGCTTCCCGTCACCGGTCAGGCCACCATCACCATCACCGTGGTGCAGCCCGGCTCCGTGCAGCAGGCGGCCAACGCCAGCACATCGGTTCCCGAAGGCACTGAGATTTTCGCGCTCAATGAAAATCAGGCGCCGCGCTCGCTGTGGTCGGCAAAAGACGAGATCGTCTATGCGCTCGCCGCCGAACCCGATGGCCTGCTCGCGCTCACCGGCAATCGCGGCCGCATCTTCCGCATTCACGATGACGGCAGTTACGCCGACGTTGGCCATGTTGACGCGCAGCAGGGTCTCAGCATGGCCCGGATCGAGTCAGACGAGGGCAGTGCCGTCCTCATCGGCACCGGCAACACCGGCAAGCTGTTCGTCTTCGATGCCAGGTCCGCGCGCCAGTACGCGCGCTTTCTCAACCAGCACGAATACGCGAGCGACGTCCTCGACTGCGGCGCTCTCGCGCGCTTTGGCCGCGTCGAAGTCGAACCCGGCTCGGCCAGCTATCGAATCTTCACACGCACCGGTAACGTGGAGCAGCCCGTCCGCGGGTGGTCCGACTGGGCGCCGCTCCAAGGCGATACCGTGGCCTCGCCGCCCGGCCGCTTCCTGCAATGGAAGGCCGAGCTCGACCCCGGCGGCACACTCGGCAGCGTGGGCGTCAATTACCTGCCCGTGAATGCCGCGCCCGTGGTCGATGAGATCGTGGTCGTGCCCGGCGCGCGCCTCAATCCGCAGAACCAGATCAATCAGCCGCCCACGGTAAACATCTCGCTGCCATCGGCCAACCAAGGCGTCACCTTTGCCGCCGACGCCAATCTGACCCTCCAGGCCACGAAAGATCGCACCGCCGTCACCGTCCGCTGGGCTGCCCACGACGACAACGGCGACGACATGATCTATGCGCTCTACCTGCGCGGCGATGGCGAATCCGTCTGGCGCCTGCTCAAGGACAAGATCGCCGACAAGGCCTACAGCTTCGACGCCACGCTGGTTCCCGACGGCGGCTACCAGATCAAGGTAGTCGCGTCGAATGCGCCCTCAGAGCCGCCGGGCCAGGCGCTTACCGGCGAGAAAATCAGCGACCGCTTCGTCCTCGACACCACGCCGCCGGCCATCGAAGATCTAAAAGCCTCCATCGAGCCCGGCGCCTGCGGCGACGCGAACTGCCCCGCGCAAATTCACGTCACTTTCGACGCCGTCGATTCCACTTCGCCCATCGCGCACGCCGAGTATTCGCTCGATGCCGGCGACTGGCAATACATCGAGCCCGTCGGCCGCATCTCCGACTCGGAGACCGAGCACTACGACGTCCGCATTCCGCTCGGTACCGGTGCGCCGTCCACGCCTCCGAACGCGGAGCACCTGATCACCGTGCGCGCCTACGATCGCTATGACAACATCGGCGCAGCCAAGACCGTGATTCCCGCCCGCCCTGAACCCTTCGCCGGGCCCGCGCAGGCAAAATAATGCGTTTCGAGTTTTTCATCGCGGCGCGTTATCTCAAGGCCAAGCGCAGGCAGGCCGTGGTGGGCGTGGTCACGGCCATCTCCGTGGCCGGGGTCACTGCCGGCGTGGCTGCGCTCGTCATCGCGCTCGCCATCACCAACGGCATGCGCCGCGACCTGCAGGACAAGCTGGTCGACTCGACCGCGCACATTCAGCTCATGGCCATGAATGGCATGGGCATCCGCGACTGGCGGCCGCTGCTCGCGCACCTGAGCAAGTTGCCGCACGTCGTCGCCGCCTCGCCCGGCATCTGGGAGCAGGTGCTCGTCGCGCGCGGCCCGCGCGACGGCGGCGCCACCGTTCTCGGCATTCTGCCCAACGACGAGATGCACGTGAGCCATCTGCTCGATCACGCCACACCGGGCGCAATCGAAGCGCTCCAGCCTGCCGCTGATTCGGGCGCTCAAGGCGGCGCGCTGCCGCCCATCGTGCTCGGCGCCGATCTCGCCCAGACCATCGGCGCATCCGTGGGCGACTCCGTGCTCGTCATCAGCCCGCAGGGCTCGCTCACTCCCATGGGCATCATCCCCAACTACGTACACTTTCGTCTCGCCGGCACGTATCACACCGGCTTCTACCAGTACGACTCGGAAATGGGCTTGCTGCGCCTCGCCGACGCGCAGCAGCTCTTCGACGAACCCGATCTGCTCTCCGTCATCGGGTTCCGCGTCGACGATCCCAACCGCGCTCCTGAGATCGCGCAGGAAATTGAGAAGGCCGCCGGCCCCGGCTTCATGACCACCAACTGGACCGATACCAACCGCGAGCTCTTTCGCGCCCTCAAGCTCGAGCAGGCCGTTACCTTCATCGTCATCGCGCTCATCGTCATGGTGGCCGCGCTCAACATCCTCATCGCCCTCACCATGATGGTGATGGAAAAAACCCGCGACATCGCCGTGATGATGAGCTTCGGCGTGCAGCCCGGCCAGATTCGCCGCATCTTTCTCTTTCAGGGACTGCTCATCGGCGTCATCGGCACGGCGCTCGGCCTCATCGTCGGCTATCTTGCCTCCTGGGCGGGCGGCCATTACCACATCCCGCTCTCGCCCGACGTCTACTCGATCGACACGCTTCCCTTCGCGCCGCGCCTGCGCGACGCGGTGATCGTCTCCGCCGTCTCCATCGGCATGTCTTTGCTGGCCACGCTTTACCCCTCGGCGTCGGCCGCGCGCGTGCTCCCGGCCGAAGCACTTCGGTATGAGTGAGCAAGGTGGCGCGGATGCCGTACGTGCGTACTAGAAAGTTACTGCGGCGTGATAATTCCCCCCAGCGCGCTTCGCCGCGGCAGCACGATCCCGCGGTGATCCACTTCTGCCGCCGCCGAGCCGGCGCTTCCCTCATCCAGCTGCGGCCGCTCCACCAGCGCGCCGCCGCACGCCGGGCACCAGTCAGAATTCGTCCCCTCGGCGAGCACCGCATGGCATTGAATGCAGATTCTCTCCATGCATCAAGCTTATCGAATCTCAGCCGTGCCCTGTTTCCTGTTCCCTGGTCCCTGGTCTCTGCTCCCCGCTCCCTATTCCCTACTCTCTACTCCCTGTTCCCTCGCTCCCTCGCTCCCCGCCTTTCGTACACTGGAACCATGCACCCGCCCATCCGTCTCGTAGCCGTCGATATGGATGGCACACTCCTGCCCACGCTCTCGACGCACGTAAGTCCGCGCAACGCACAGGCGCTGCGCGCCGTCCAGCAGGCGGGCGTCATCCTCGTCATTGCCACCGGACGCCGCGGCGCCTACGCCACACCTCTGCTCGACGGCCTCGATCTGCGAGCGGATACGCCCCTGATTGCGTCCAATGGTGCAGTGACGCGCAGGCTCGGCAGCGAAATCGGCGGCGGCTCTCCCGGCAGCTCCATCTTCCATCTCTGCCAGATGCCCGCGCGCGTCGCCCGCGGTCTCTGCACTCTGCTTCGTCCCTTCGGCTGCGTCGTCTTTACCTTCGACCGCACCGGCCGCGGCGAGCTGGTCCTCGAAGATCTCGAGCAGGCGCATCGCCGCATCGCCTTCTGGGTCGAGGTCAACCGCGACGCCATCGAAGTGGTCAAGCCCCTTGAAGACGCGCTCCAGGACGGCGACGATCCCATTCAGGGCATGGCGGCGGGCACGGTGGAGCAGATACGCGCAGCCGAAAAAGCGCTCAAAGCGAGTCCGTGGTCCGCCGCATGCGAAGCCGTGCGCACCGAATATCCGGCGCGCGATCTTTCCATCCTCGATCTGCTGCCTCTCGGCGTCACCAAGGGCCGCGCGCTCGAGCGGCTGGCCGCGGGTCTGGGCGTCAGCCGGCGCGAGACCATGGCCATCGGCGACAATTGGAACGACCTGGGCATGCTCGAGTGGGCCGCGCAGGCCTTCGTCATGGCCAACGCCCCCGCCGGTCTGCGCACGCTCGCCAAGGTGCGCGGCTGGAAACAGGCGCCCTCGAACGACCGCGATGGAGTAGCCCAAGTGCTCGAAACCGCGCTCCGGCGGCTCTCGACCGCTCCGCTGGTCCCCGCGGATTGAGCCCGGATGAGGATGGATTGCGTGCTATTCGATGGCGGCAAAATGCGGACGCTTCTCCTCGCGGCTGCTGTTCTTTTGGCACTCCTGTCCACAGCCCGCGCCGCCGAGCGCGTCACCCTGCGCAATGGCTTTGTCCAGCTCTGCAATCATCACGCGCAGGTCGCGGGCCGCGTGCGCCTCTACCTCACCGCCGGCGAAGACAACTACATCGAGTTCGCGCCCGGAGAGATTGCCACCGTCGAGCAGGTTCCCGACCCTCCCGATCCGCCCGATAACCCCGCGCCGACGCAAAATGCAGCGTCCTCGGCAACGCAACGTCCCGTTCCCGCTCGCCTCAATCCCGCCGACCTCAACGAGATGCTCACGCGCGCAGGCCAGGCGCACCATCTCGATGTCGATCTGCTCTTGAGCGTGGTCAAGGCGGAGAGCGACGGCAACACCCAGGCCGTGAGCCGCGCCGGCGCCCAGGGACTCATGCAGCTCATGCCGCAGACGGCGGCCGAGCTCGGCGTGCGCAACAGCTTCGCGCCGGAGGACAACGTCCGCGGCGGCTCCGCGTATCTCGACGCGCTGCTCACCCGCTACAACGACAATCTCGCTCTCGCGCTCGCCGCTTACAACGCCGGCCCTGCCGCCGTCGACAAATACCACGGCATCCCGCCCTACGCGGAAACCCGCGCCTATGTGGCCCGTGTCATTCACGAGTTCAACCGCCGCGTGCTGGCGCGCGAGGCAGAGGCTCGCCGCGCGGCTCGATCTGCGCATCTTCCGGCTGCCCAGGCCGCCGCTGCTCCGCAGGCAACCACCCGGTAAACCCGCCGGCCCTGCCGCGCTCCCACTCCTCCTATACACTCATGAACGGGAGAGGCGCCGGCCATTCGCGCCGGGAGTCCGCACCGGGGAGCAGGCTTGAAGAAACGGCAATGGATCGTGGGTTTGGTGGCGCTCGCCTGCCTGGGGGCGCTCATCCTTTGGGGACGCCATCGCATCCATTTCGATTTCGCCGTCTTCCGTTCCCAGATCGTGCTCGCCAACTGGGAAAAGATCGCCTTCGGCGCCCTCTGCATCTACGCTGGATTTTCATTTCGCTCCGTGCGCTGGGCGCTGCTCCTGCGCCACAACAGGCGCGTTCCGCCCTTTGCTCTGCTGGGCACGCAGGTGATGGGCTTCACCGCCGTCGCCCTCATCGGAAGAGTCGCCGATCCGGTCCGCGCTTACCTGGTCGCCAGGAAAACCGGGCTTCCGCTCAGCTCGCAGATCGCGGTTTATATCGTGGAGCGGCTCATGGACGCGGGATCGATGGCCCTCATTTTCTCCATCGCCATGATCTGGGTGCCCAGCGATCAGATCCTTCGCGTCACCGCGCACTCCGGATGGGCCGCCCGGCTCGCCCTGCACCGGCCCATGCTGGCGGTCCTCTTCGCCCGCTTCGGCGGCCTGCTGCTCACCCTCGCCGGCGCCTTGTTCCTGATTGCGGTGCGCCTCGCCGGCAGCGCGGTGGCCGCATTTTTTGAGCGCATCCTCCGGCCCCTCTCGCAGCATCTGGCGCAGTCGGTCGGCAACAAAGTGCGCGCCTTTCACGCCGGGCTCGACATCATGCGCTCGTTCTCTGATTTCGCCGCCGTGGCCTCGCTCTCCGTCGGCATGTGGCTGGTGATCGCGCTGGCTTATTTCGAGACCATGCACGCCTTCGTCGCCAGCCCGCAGCTGGCCTCCATCAGCGTGTCCAAGTGCGTCCTGCTTATGATTGCCAGCGGCAGCGCGAGCATCTTCCAGCTCCCGGTTCTGGGATGGTTTTCGCAGATCGGACTGGTTGCCGTCGCCATCGTCGCCGTTCTGGGCGCCTCGCCTGAGGCCGCAACGGCCTGCGCCGCCGCGCTGCTGCTGGTCACCTTTCTCAGCATCATTCCCGTCGGCCTCATCTGGGCACAATTCGAGCACGTCAGCCTGCGCAAGGTGACGGTCGAAAGCGAGCATGCGGAAGAGGAACTGGCTGCGGAAGAACCCTTGCGCGACCCGGCCGGAAATTCCACCGGCGCCGGGTGACCGCGCAGCTACGCCGGGTCCGTTTCCTCCTGCTGGAAATACGCGCGCGCCTCGCGGCCCAGCAGAATATAGGCAAACAGCACGAACAGCGCCGCGTGGAACACCAGTTTGCCCACCGGATCGCGGACGCTGATGGCCACGTGAAACGCCATCCATAACAGCGCCAGCCAGCGCGCCCAGTTCTGGCCCTGCAGCAAGTAGAGGCCCGCAACTACGGCCAGCACGCCCACCGCGCAGATGCCTACCGCCGTCAGCCACGTGGGCGGATGCGCACGGAATTCGAGCACATGATAAGCGGTGCTGAACACGCCCACCAGGATGAAGAGCACACCCACAACGGTCACGGGTACGGGTCGTCTCATTATCTTTGAGCTATCAGAATACAGCCTCGGCGCCCTCCGCGGAAACTGTCTCCGCGCGGTTGTACCGCTCAGCGCAAATATTTTTTACTCGATCTGCCTCGGCAGCGCCGGCTCTTCTTCTTTGATCTCCGCCTCCGCCGAATACCGGATCGTCTCCGGCCCCACCGCGCCTCCGGTCATGAGCATGCTCATCGCCTGTTCCATGGTCAGATTCGTCTCGATCACCCGCGAAAGCGGCAGCACCTGCAGGAAAGCCGATGTGGGGTTGATGGCATTCGGCAACAGAACCGAGGCCAGCACCTCGCCGGTCGTCGAATCCGTGAGCGTGCGCGTCAAAAAACCGATGCTCTTCTGCCCCTCGATGGGAAAATCCACCAGCACCACGCGCTGGCTCGAGGGCTTCTTCGCCATCATGGTGTCGATGAGCTGCCGCACCGACGTATACACCTTGGCCACGAAGGGCAGTTTCTCCAAGGCCGACTCGAACAGATCGAAGGCCTCGCGGCCGATCACCAGCGACGTCACCCTCCCCACCACGTACAGCACCACCAGCGTGAGCACGACGGCTAGAACCGACTGCAGAAAAGGATTGCCGAACCGGCCCATGGGAAAAACGTGGCCGAGCAGTTGCACAATCGGCAATCCCGCCTTGGCCAGCGTGGTGAGCAGAAAGCTGAAGATCAGGTAGGTGACAAACAGAGGGCCGATGGTGATAACGCCCGCAAGCACGTTGCGCTGAATGCTTCGGAGTGGCCGGGAGAGTACAGGTTTCACGCGCTGCTCCTACGCTCAAAGGATACGCGAGGCTGGGCCCCGCCTGACCCGCGCCTCTCGATAGAATGAAAGTGGAGTTAGCCCCATGAGCGCGACCGAGAACCCCCTTCGAGAAACAACCCGGGAGCCGGTTCGGGAGCCGGAGAGGAAACCGGCCCCGCAGATCATTCCGCCCCAACCGGCGGGCGAGCGCCCGCATCCCGTGCAGCGCGCCCTGCGCGGCCTGCGCGCCGCGCTGCCTCTGGTGCAGAAGCTTCTTCCGCTGCTCGAGGGCCAGGTCTTTACCGCCGCCTCCAACCTACTTGCCCCGCATGTCTCTCACCCTGCGCCCGGCAGCCTCTCGCCTCTCGAGGGCAGCCTTGCCGACCTCCGCACGCGGCAGGCCGAGCTCGCCAACCGCCTGGCGGAGCAGAATCAGGCCCTGAAACGCGTTGCCGATCGCCTCGAGAACCGCCTCGACCAGGTGCAGGCCGCCGCAGACCGCAGCGCCTCGGAGCAAAAGGAGTTACGGGAGAGCCTTAACGCCGTCGGCCGCAAGGCCAATTTCATCGCCATCGCGGCCCTTTGCCTGCTGGCCGTCTCCCTTGCCGTCAACCTCTTCCTCTTCTTGCACTTCCAGCGGTATCTGCGCTGATTTACTGCCCCTTGCGGGCCGCGCCGCCGGCCTGGAGCGCTGGCTGCCTGGTCGCTGGCCGATCTCCCTCGCTCAGCCTTCAAGCCGTTTTCCCCGCTCCGGCCGTTGGGGGGTGAAAAATTCGTTCCTTTTGATCTGCTCAATTCCAGTTTTTATTTGACAAACATAACTTTACTAAGGTTTGCTTACTTTAGCCAAGTTTCTGATCACAACGCTTGCCAGTCGTATTTTTCGCGGGCTAGTATTCCCCCTAGTTTGAACCCGCTAGTTAATCGCAACCCGTAAGTCCCAACCTATGCGTGCAGTTGTTCCCAGCTTTCCAGAGCTTCACCAACCAGCGGCGCTTGCCGGCAAAAGCGCTTGCGAATGGAGTGTCTCGTCATGGCATGGTATGCCTACTGCATTGGAGAGAAACAAGCCTTTCCTGAATTAGCACGCCATCGCAAGCCCGTTCCGATGGAGTCAGTCTTAGGTGTAAGTGGAAATCAAGTATTCTTATATCCAGCCAGCGATCTCGCCGTTATCGTCAGCGAGCACAATCCCCAGGAAGCTCTCAATCAGAAATCCGGCGTTGATCACGCACGCGTCATAGCCGACTGTTTCCAGCACTCCACCGTGCTTCCCTTCCGTTTCGGCACCATCTTCGGCGACGATGAGGCCCTTCGCAAATCCATTCGTTCCAACCAGCGCCAGTTCCTCGGCAATATCGAAAAACTCCGCGGCAAAACCGAAATGCACCTCAAGATCTTCGTCGAGGATTGCTGCGGGAAAGAGCTCGAGCGGAGCTTCGACCGCCATCTGCCCGCCGAGAGCGTCGGCCGCGAATACCTGAGCAACCTGCGCGAAAACGCCGCACGCACCCGCGAGCGCCAGACCCGCGCCCGCGCCGTCAGCTTCCAGATGCACCGGCTCTTCATGCCCCTCGACGAAGAAGTGAGCTGCCGGCTCACCGAGAGCGGCAAGATGGTCCTCGATATCGCCCACCTCATCGACCGCAAATGCGTGGAGCGCTACCACAACAAGTTTTCATCCACTTCCGCCATGATGAAGGAGTGCCATCTGCAGCTTTCCGGCCCGTGGCCGCCGTATCATTTTGTGCACCGCCTCACGCGCGGCGCCCACGCCCCCGCTGCCGCCGCGGCGGAAAAGACCTCCGCTGCCACGGCCTTGCAGCCCGCTATGGCGTGATCCAGCTTGTTGTTTGTTTTCGGGCGTACTCGGCCCTTGGCTCTTTCGACGCGTTGCAACAAAAGGCTCCCGCTCAAAACGGGAGCTTTTTGTTGGACGGGCTTTGAAAAGCGCCCAGCTGCGCGATCAAGTCCTGGTCCCCCCGCGCCGGACCGCGCCGCAAAAGAAAGGGGGCGGCGGAGCCTGTCCGCCACCCCTCCTTTTAATCGCTTCCAGCCGGTCAGAAGATGTATTTGAGTGAGAACTGCCCAACGCGCGGCCCCGCTGCGCCTGAGGCGCCGTTATTGGCCGCGCTGTCTTCGCTCGAAATGGTTCCGAACGAGGTGCTGCTGGCGAGGCTGCTGGCGCTGCCGGTTGAGGTGCTGGGGTTGTTGAGGATGGTGTGGTTCAGCACGTCGAAGTACTCGGCACGGAAGTCCAGGGTGGACTCACGCCAGATGTGGAAGGTGCGCGTCACAGCCGTGTTCCAGACGGTGAAGCCGGGGCCGGTGAGGGAGTCCTTGATGACGTTGCCAAATCCGGTTCCGGCTCCGGTGTTGACGGGAACCGAGAAAGCTGCGGGGTTAAACCAGCTCTCGCAGGGCTTCGGGAAGGTACTTCCCGATGCAGCCTTTGTCGAGCAGTCGCCTCCGAGGTTTTTGCTCTTGGAGTAAGCCGACACTGAAAAGTCACGCTCGGCGCGGTCCTGCGTGAGGCCGGTATCCGAGTTGTCGGTGCCCGTGTAAATTGTGAGCGCATCGCCGGAGTGATGCTGGAAGGTGCCGGAGGTATTCCAGTCGTTGACTAGAGCCCGCAGGACGCTGAAGCCGCCGTGGACCTTGGGCAACTCCCAGACGTAGGAGAGCGAGAACGCCTGCGGATGGTTGATGTCGGAATAGCCGCGGTCGAGGGCCTTGATGTCCGGAAAAGCATAGGCACCGGCCGGCGCATTGGCCATATTGGCGGGATAGAGAGGATAGACATACGATTCGCCGCTGTTGAGGTCCTCGGTGTTGGAGTCGCGCGTGGCCTGCGGCATGTCGTCGATGGACTTCGACCAGGTGTAGTTGGCCAAAAACTGGACTCCATGCGACATTTGCTTTACTACAGTGCCTTGAAGGGAATTGTAGTGAGCGCTGCCGATCATCGCCGCTTCGACGATACTCTGGTAGCTCTCGTTGCAGCCCACTGTGGTCACGCAGGGTCCGACGATCGGCGCAGTGTTGTATACCCTTCTGGCGGCGGCGCCGGATGTGCCGCCCGGGAAGGTCAGAGATCCGGTGGAGCTCAGAGTGCCTGTATTCACATCGGGGTTGTTATCGAGGTTGACAAACAGGTGGCGCGACGCGGAACCAACATAGGCTATCCGCGCGATCAGATTTCCGGGCAATTGTTGCTCGATGGTCAAGTTGTAATCGGTCGTGACCGGCACGCGGAAGTCGCCGGAAGGATCGTATTCGCCGACCTCCATGTCGTTGGGGAAGACCTGCGACGGCTTGAAGGGCAGAGAGAACGGAAACGGATCGGTGATCGTGCCGACGCCGCCGGCACACTTCGTGCAATACGGATCGCTGAACGGGCCGCCTGGGCTGCCGGCGGTCTCGTCCTGGTTGGCGTTGGGTCCCACAGTGAGGGTGTTGGGGTTGAAGGTAGGCTGGCTGAGGTTGAAAAAGCCCTGCGTGCGGGTTTGGTAAAAGATGCCATAGCCGCCCCGAACCGCAGTCTTGCCCGTGCCGAACACGTCGTAGGCAAAGCCCACGCGCGGCATGAACTGTTTGTACTGGTTCCTCACGCCATTGGCCGGGAAGCCCGGGTCGCCGGAGAGCACCATGCCGGCCGGCAAGCCTGGCGTGTTCGGTCCCGCGGCAAGATCGTACTGAGGCGTTCCCATGTCGGCGATATATTCTGAGGGGCTGAATGCGGTCTGGACGCCAACCTTGTCGTGCCAGGGCGCGAACATCTCCCAGCGCACGCCGTAGTCCAGAGTCAGGCGGCGATTAACCTTCCAGCTGTCGTCGGCGTAGATGGCCGGGAAGTGGCCGCGGTCGTTGTCCAGCTCGAATTCGCCCTGTTCGAACGTCTGCAGGAAGCCTTCCATGTAATTGGCAAAGGCGTTATTGTTGGCCACCGGCAGCGACGTCCCGGCCACGTTGAAGTCGAAAACGCCGTAGGAGTTGTATACGTTGACCACGTCGAACTTGCTCAGCTCGTAATGTCCGCCAAAGGCAAAGTTGTGCTGGCCTTTCACCCAATGCAGATCGTCGTTGAAGGTGTAGTTGTTGCGCTCAAAGAGGGCGCTGGCCGAAGACGCGGCTTTGAAGTAGCCGCTGATGGTCGGATCCATGTACGGACCAACCGTCGGCTGCCAGAGGCTGGCGAGTGGAGTGCCCGAAGCGAGAGTCGTGACGTCGAAGCTGTTCGGAGGACCGCCGCGCTGCGACACCTCGCGCTGATAGTTCAGCACCAGGTTGTTCAGCAAGTTGGGGGTGAAGATGTGCGTCTCGGAGATCAGCGCATTCTGGTAGCGGGTTTGGAAATAGGAGGTGTAGCTCTCCAGGTCAGTCGGGTTGTAGATGGCCGGCTGCTGGTACCAGTCGTAGAAGTAGCGGGCAAACATATGGTCACTGGCGCCAAACTCGTGGTCGACGCGCGCCGTATCCTCGTTGAAGTAGTTCTGCGTGGCGGCAAAATAGGAGATCGTGTTGCCGATTTTTCCGGGTCCCGCGTCCCCGGACGCCGTGGGGAAATACTTCGTGAGGGCGACCGAAGCCGGATCGAAATCGCTGCTGGGAATGTGGTTGTCGGGATATGCCGCGCCCGTGAACACGTTATAGATCTGCTGGGTTGTGACGGGAGTTCCCGTCGAACTCACACACATACCGGCGCTGTTGAAGGTGTTGCCGGAACCCGAGTTGCAAAGATTGCTGAAGTCGGCATAGGCGCCGCCCGTGGAACTGCTGGCAAGGCCTTCTTCTGCGGCGGTGGGAGCCGTAAAGCTGTTAGCCGCGCTGCCCAGGTGGATGAGCGTGTACTGATAGCCGTAAAAGAACTGCGTGGTCTTACCGCTGGAGATGTGCGGAATCTTCACCGGTCCGCCAATGGTGCCGCCAAACTGATGGCGGTGATAGGTGTCCTGGGAACCGGGAAGGTTGAAGTGGTTTTCGGCGTTGAAGAAACCGTTGCGCAGATACTCGAAGAGGTCGCCGTGGAACTGCTCGCCGCCGGACTTGGTGACGATGTTGACCACGGCGCCGGCGCTTTGCCCGTACTCCGCGCTGTAGTTGCTGGTCTGTACGCTGAACTCCTGCACGGAGTCCGGCATCGGATACGGATCATTGACGTTGGTCATTTCGTCCAGGTTGTTGCCGCCGTCGAGCAGGAAGTTGTCCTGGTTGGGCAAAGTCCCGTTGACGCTGGCTACCTCGACCGGGCTGAGCGACGTGCTCGAGAACGTCTTTCCGCTGCCCTGGTTCGCACCGTTGCCCTCATTGCTGGCATCCACCACGCCGGCTACCAGGGTAACCAATTGGGCCGCGGCTCTGCCGTTCAAAGGCAGATCGTTCACGGCCGCCGGGTTGATGACCTGCGACAGCGTTCCCGTCGTCGTATCCACCTGCGTGGCTTCGGCCGACACGCTCACCGTCTGCGTTTGCGCGCCGACCTTCAAGGTTATGTTGACGGTGAGCGCCTGGTCGGCCTCGAGAACGATGCCTTTTTGCGAGTATTCCTCAAACCCCGGTATGGCTACGTTGAGAGTGTAGCCGGAAGGCAAAAGGGTGGGAAACACGTACCGGCCGTCTTTGCCCGTGATCGTGGCCGTCGCGCCCCCCGTCTTCACCTCGATTGCCGTTACTGTGGCGCCCGCGATCACAGCGCCCGAAGGATCGCTGACCTGTCCGCTGATGGTTCCGTAGCCCTGCGCATGCAGGCGGGTGGAGGGAGCGGCCAGGATCAGGAGCAGGATTGCAGCCAGCCCGGCGAGCCCCTTCGTGAATTTGTCCATAACGGCTGCCAGCGTTGCCCGCGGCGCCGCGGTACGTCTTACCGTGCACTGATTGAAATGTCGAGCTGCATCAGTTAATGCTTTCATGGCGATTCAACGGCCTCCTTCTGTCGATCGATTGCAAAGACAGGCCTGCCCAGCCGCTTTGACGAGAACCGGGGAAAATCTACCTTGCGATGGTCAGACCACATAAATGCTTCGCGCAATCGTATTCTGCCGCTTCTTTGAGTGTCAATAGAAAAAATATTTAAGAACCGGCCGGGTCAAGGCGCCAAGGCATCCCCGGTGCGCATCGGGCGCTGCGCCGTTCCCGGCAAAAGCGAAGGGAAAAGCTAAATCCCTCCGCATCGGCGGGACGTCCGGTCTCGTTTGTGGGGCGAGCGCCTCGGCAGCACCGGTTCAGTCGTAATAATCCAAACCCAGGTGCGTAATCAGATCGTGGCCCATGATGTGCCGCAGCGTGTTTTTGAGCTTCATCGACTGGATAAACAGATCGTGCTCCGGATACAGCCCCTCGGCCGTCTGCGGTGACTTGAGATAAAAGCTCAGCCACTCCTGGATGCCGATCGAGCGCAGATCCGGGGAGCGTCTGGCCAGATCCAGAAACAGCACCAGGTCCAGCGCGATGGGCGCGGCCAGAATCGAGTCGCGGCAGAGGAAGTTCACCTTCACCTGCATGGGATAACCCAGCCAGCCGAAGATGTCGATGTTGTCCCACGCCTCCTTCTCGTCGCCGCGCGGCGGGTAGTAGTTGATGCGGATCTTGTGGTAGAGCTTCTCGTAGAGATCGGGATAAAGCTCCGGCTGAAAGATATATTCAAGTGACCCCAGCTTCGACTCCTCCTTCGTCTTGAAGCTCTCCGGATCGTCCAGCACCTCGCCGTCGCGGTTGCCGAGAATGTTGGTCGAAAACCACCCCTGCACGCCCAGCATGCGCGCCTTGAAGGCCGGCGCCAGAACCGTTTTCATGAACGTCTGCCCGGTCTTGAAGTCCTTGCCGCAGATGGGCGCCGCGTTCTTCTTCGAGAGGCACACCATCGCCGGAATATCCACGGTCAGGTTCGGCGCGCCATTCGCAAACGGCACACCCTCCTTCAATGCGGCGTAGGCGTAGATCTGCGAGGGCGCAATCCCGGCGTCGTTCGCCAGCAGTCCCTTCTCGAAGTTCTCCACGCTCCTGTGCACCGCCGAGGGCTCCATGAAGATCTCCGTCGACCCGCACCAGATCATCACCACGCGATCCACCGTCTTGCGGAAGGTGCGAATATCCTCGATTACCTGGTCGGCCAGCTCGCGTTTCGTCTTCGCTTTCTTCACGTGCGTGCCGTTCAGCCGCTTTACATAAAACTGGTCGAAGACCGCGGGCATGGGCGTGATGGCTTCGAGATGCGGCCTCAGCTTTGCCAGCGTCTCTTTGTCCAGCACCGCCGCGTGCGCCGCGGACTCATACACGTTGTCCTCGAAGATGTCCCAGCCCGTGAAAACGATGTCTTCGAGCCGCGCCAGCGGCACAAAGTCCCGGATCAGCGGCGAAGTGTTGTCCGTCCGCTTGCCCAGGCGAATAGTGCCCATCTGCGTCAGCGATCCGATGGGCTTTGCCAGCCCGCGCCGCACCGCTTCCACGCCCGCAATCATGGTGGTCGCCACCGCGCCCATTCCCACCACCATCACACCCAGCTTGCCCTTCGCGGGCGCAATCTCTTCTCCCGCAGGGCCGTTCTTCTCTTCAATCGCCATTGCTTTTCTTAACGCTCCTTTGCTTGTCGTTTCGAAATCCTCTGCGCGCCAGTCCCCGCGCGCTCGGCCCGATTCCACCAGCGCGCGCTCACGCCGCATCCAGCGCTCGCTTGCGATGCACATGCGTCCACACAAACCACGCCAGCGCCGCCACAATCGCCAGCTCCACCGCCAGGTGAAAACGATGGAACCACTGCTCCAATCTCGGATCGCTGTGCCACTTCTGCCCCAGCTTCATGCCCGTCCACGCCAGGCAAAAATACCAGCCCAGAGAACCCAGGGAGGTGTAGATATGAAAGCGAACCCGCGGCATCCTGCCGATTCCGGCCGGAAACGCGACAAAGGTTTGCACCACCGGCAGCATGCGCCCAATGAGAATGGCTATCGATCCATAACGCTCGAAAAACCAGCTCATGCGATCCAGATCGTGCTGGTTCATCAGAACCCATCGGCCGTAGCGCACCACCAGCGGCCGTCCGCCTTTGGCGCCCATCCAATACGCAATCGCCGAACCCAGATTGCATCCCACCGCGCCCGCCACGATCACCAGAAGCAGATGGAACCGTCCCAGGTAAACCAGGTATCCGGAGAACGGCAGGATGACCTCGGAAGGAATGGGAACGCCGCAGGAATTCAGCACCACCAGCGCAGCGATGCCTCCGTACCCGCCAACGCTGATGACATGCACAACCAATTGGAAGACAAGCGAGACGATCCGTTCGCTCATGAGCCTTCTCAGTATAAAGGTCCGTGCAGCGCCTTCGCGCGCCAACAGCGCATTTCCAGCCCATCGCCCCATCCCTCCCCGCTCGTGGTGAAAGCGTGGAAAGCCGCTGCACACGTCTGCAATTCTCATTTGTTAGGATGAGAAATGTCGCGGGTGTTGCTGAGCAGCTTCATCCCTGCGAGGGCAAAGGCTTCCGAGCTGCGGATGACACTCCCCTGCCGAGCAATTTTTGAAAGGCACGGCTTTAGCCGCGCCGCTTGAGCTGCCAAGAAAATAGACCGGGGCTTTAGCCCCGGAGGGAGTGCTGCTGCGCGGCTCCCCAGCCCCGCGCATCCACCCCTCACGGCAAGGAGGCCGCGTGCCTGATTTCCCGCCCGTCCCGCTCACCCTCGAAGGCGCCAGCGTCCTGCACCAGTTCTTCCGCTTCGACTGGAAAGCGTGGCGCGCAGCCGCAGCCCAGGAGCGCGAGCGCATCGCCATCGAATTCGCAGAGGCCCTCAAGGAGCTGGAACGGGGAAGCCTCGACGCGCCGGTGCGCACCGCGCTCTACTCCCAGCTCGGCCACAAGGGCGATCTGATGCTGATTCATTTTCGTGAATCGCTCGAAGCGCTGAATCAGGTGGAACTCGATCTCGCCCAGGAACCGCTCACCGATTTTCTTGAGCAGCGCCACTCCTACGTCTCCGTCGTCGAACTCGGCCTCTACGAATCCACGCGCAAAACCTACGAGGCCGCCACGGCCAAAGGCTTCGCCGCGCATACGCCGGAGTGGAACGCCGAAATCGCCGCCGCACTGGCGCGCAGCGCCGAAGCCATGAAGCCGCGTCTCTGGCCCTCGATCCCGGACGCGAAGTATCTCTGCTTCTATCCCATGGACCGCAAGCGCGGCGAGCAGGTGAACTGGTACACCGTCCCCTTCGCCGAGCGCCAGCGCATGATGCACGAGCACGGCATGATTGGCCGCCGCTACGCCGACCAGGTGAAGCAGATCATCACCGGTTCAATTGGTTTCGACGATTGGGAGTGGGGCGTCGACCTCTTCGCCGACGATCCGGTCATTTTCAAAAAGCTCATCTACGAGATGCGCTTTGATGAGGTCAGCGCGGTGTATGCGCTTTTCGGGCAGTTTTATGTTGGGGTGCGGTTACCGGTCGACAAACTGGGAGATTGGTTGAACGGGAAGTCATAAGGCCCCGCGTCCGGCAAGTCGCGCTAAACTCCTTATCATGCCAGTCTCCAAAACGTCGGCAAGGAAGACAAGCGCAGCAAAGCAAGTGAAGGCGAAAGCCTCGCAGAGCGTCCCGCCCGCGCCCCGGCGTTCGAGTGAAGCTCGCGTCGCCGCCATCCTCAAGGCCCTCGACGAGACCTACCCCGAAGCCGAATGCGCGCTCGACCACCGCACACCATGGGAGCTGCTGGTGGCGACCATCCTCTCCGCGCAATGCACCGATGTGCGCGTGAACATGGTCACGCCGGAGCTGTTTCGCCGCTTCCCCACCCCCGCCGCCATGACCAAAGCCACGCTGCCGGACCTTGAGAGTCTCATCCGCACCACAGGTTTCTTTCGCAACAAGGCCAAATCGATCCTCGGCGCGGCCAAAAAAATTACGGAAGATTTCGGCGGCAAAGTCCCCGAAACTCTCGCCGAGCTCATCACCATCCCCGGCGCCGCACGCAAGACCGCCAGCGTGGTTCTCGGCGTGAGCTTCGGCAAGGCCGAAGGCGTGGTCGTCGACACGCACGTCTTCCGCATCGCGCGCCGTCTCGAGCTGGCCAAAGGCGATACGCCGCAAGAGGTCGAGCAGGAACTGATGGAGGTGCTCCCGCATGACCACTGGATCCGCTTCTCGCATCAGGTGATTCACCACGGCCGCAAGATTTGCGTTGCGCGCAACCCCAAGTGTCGCGAATGCCCGCTGGAGACGCTCTGCCGGTCGAAGGATAAGACGTGGACCTCCTGACATATCGCGTGCCGCAACCGGAGATCATGCGGATGGCGTCGGTGGGACCGCAAATCGCGGCATGTCCAGGTTCCGGGAGTACTCTGAGATCCTGACCCAGTAGACGATCCACAACACAAGGTTGGCCAACCCAGCGAGTGCGCCGAGCACAGGAACGATGCAGCAGCACGCGCAAACGCTCATTGCCATTCCTATATTTTGGCCCGGAGCCGGTTCGGCGGACGGCAGACCTCGCCTCGCATATTCATTCGCTAACGACTTCGCAACGCTGGTTACCACGAAGAAGTTCCAGATCAAATTGACCAACGGAATGAGCAGGAGCCAGACCATCCCCGGCTCCATCGTTCTCGAGGTAGGGGCGCACTTTTTCAGTGCGCCCTGAAGCATGAGCAGATAGAAGATGACCGGAACGAGAAAGCCAAACAGGAAGAAAACCACGAGAAGGTGCCACGGCTGAAGCAGGTCGCCCATTTCTCGCCTCCGCATATCCTGATTAAATTCGAATTGCGGAACATTCTAGCGGGGAGCGGCGGACACCGTCTATCGGAAAGATGGCAATAGGAGCGCCACCCCGGAACTCCTGGCCCCGTTAGGCGTCAACCTGTGCAAAGTGCGAGCTGCACTGCCGCAATCAGGCCGGAGATATCGAAAAGGCTCGCCTCCGCCGCCGGCTCCCATCCCTGTTCGCGCAATGTCGCGCTGGTGATCGGCCCGATTGAAATCGCCTTCACGCCCGCTAGCGGAAAGGCAATCGCCGCCTTCTCCGCTGCTTCCTTCAAATGCGTTACGCTCGACGAGCTGGTAAACGTAGCCGCATCGATTCTTTCTTCCAATGCGCGCCGCAGTTTCTCGGGCGCGTCTTCCGGCAGCACGTTGCGATAGGCATCGACCACGTCCACCTGCGCGCCGACAGCGCGCAGCGCATCGGGAAGCACGTCGCGCGCAACGGCCGCCCGGGCCAGCAGCACGCGCTTGCTCGCAACCTGCGCTCGAAGGGCTTCCACCAGGCCCTCGGCAACGTGGGCTTCGGGAAGGACCGTGATGGCAAGCTTGGATTTCTGGACGGCCGATGCGGTGCCGAAACCGATCGCGGCCACTTTCATGGTCACCATCTGATCCAATGGAATTCCCAGATACGCGGCGCGATCCAGAAGCGCCTGCG
>JASHTS010000242.1 GCA_030040425.1 Acidobacteriaceae bacterium
GCCGCCCGCTCCCCCACGGATCGCTCAATGGGTCTTTCGGAGGCGGGGAATAATGGCATCCCGAGATGCAAACCGCCAGCGGATGCGGCAGGATGACATATCCCTGCTGTCGGAGCGCCGTTTGAAAGCTTGTATATCCCACCAGATCTACGATGGCCACCGTCACGTAGATCCCCAGCGCGACTGGAATTGCGACCTCGGCCGCCGCCGCTGTCGCTCGCGCCGCTGCGGCCCGAGCTGCCGCCGCTTCCGCTTCAGCTACTCTCGCTGCTTGCGGCGCCCATCGTGCAGCCGCTCTCGCCGCTGCAGATTCCGCTGCCGGAGCTGTCGCTGGAGCACCCGCACCTGCCGCCGCCGGCGCCGCTACTCCCGCCATGGCCGGAACACTCGCGGCCGCGCCCACTCCGCCCCCAGTGGCTTGTTTCTCGGGAGCCTCTCCGAGTCCAGCCTTCACCCTCCCGGCGCGATATGCCGCATAGGCCTCCTCCTCAGTCAGCACCTTCGCACAGTCGCCCGCCCGGCATCGCTTCACGGCGTTTGCCGCCTCCAGCAGACCGTTGCGGCGATACATCGCTTCCACATTCGTCGACCACTTTTCGAACGACACTCCGGGCGGTCCAAACGAAGAATCAGAACTGTGTACGCCCGCCTCCGGCTGCCGCTGTACTCTTTCGCCTGTGGAGCTCGCCTCCATCTTTCCGCCGGCTAAGTTCCGCGCGCTTCCCTGTTGCACAGT
Source organism: Acidobacteriaceae bacterium (assembly GCA_030040425.1). Classification (GTDB taxonomy): domain Bacteria; phylum Acidobacteriota; class Terriglobia; order Terriglobales; family Acidobacteriaceae; genus Telmatobacter. The sequence goes on from JASHTS010000242.1 coordinate 737, forward strand.
GTGCGCCAGTTCATGCGCCAGCAAATGCCTGCCCCCCGTCGTGTCTGTATCAAAGTGACTGCGGCCAAAAACAATGTGCGGCCCCACCGTGTAAGCCAATGCTCCGACCGACCGGGCAGACGCCGCGGCCTTCGCATCTGTGTGAACTCTGACCTGGGCAAAGTCGTATCCGAAACGCTCTTCGAAAAAGCCGCGCACAGAGCCTTCCAGCGGACGGCCTGGCGATCGCAACACTTCTCCCACCGCCGGAGAGACCTCCGCTGCTTGGGTCACCTCGCCGCCTGACACTGCCTTTCGGGAGATCTTGTGTTGCTCCTCTTCCTGCTCGCAGGCCGAACACTTGCGTTGCAGCTTTCCCTGCTCTTCGTCTTCGTGCTCACATGCGGCGCACTTGCGTTGCATGCGGGCAACGCCCGCGGCAATCCTCGCTTGCACCGGGCCTCGCCCGTTTTCATCCCCGGCGCCATGGGCGCGCATCACCCGATTCGCCATCTGATCCGCTTCGCGCTCCAGCGGATCGTCCACCGGGCCGACCTCGAGCTTGGCCTGCATGCGTCCCTCGAAGCGTGCGCCCGAAGAGAGCGCCATCGGTTCGGCCGACCCGGTGCCGCCCTTAAGCGCCATGCCATCGCACTCCCGTGAGGAGAAGACCGAAATTTTGCCAAAATCCGATGCTTGATCGGCGAAGCCCAAGTCGGCTTGCTCCGCCTGCGCAGGCTCAGCGGCCTGGTCTGCGGCAGTCTGCCGATTCCGCATTCCGCCCGCGCTTTTTGCCTGGTCCCGGCGTGCGCCCCTGTGCGCCTGCGTCGGGGAAGAAGCAGTTTTAGGGTTTGCAAGGCGCGCGGCAAACATCGATGTTCTCCTCCCTCGCAGCTAAACATTTCGAAGCTGGCGCCCCACCAGCGGGAAAATTGGCGCAATTCTACTCCCATAACCAAGGCGGGTGGCGCCGGCCTTCAGAGGAAGTTTATCTAACCGAGTGTGCCCCCGGCCGGGGGCACACTCGACGTGGCTTGGAATGGTCGCCGTGATTGGGGCCGCAAACCCGGGTCTCAAAAGCGAGACCCTTCCACAGGCTCAGGGCAGGCTCTGGGGTACCCATTTTTCGTGATGGGTTTTGCTTTCCAAGGCCTTGGACACCGCCGATCTTATTGTAGCGCCCCCTCATCGCAAAGAACGCAATGAACGGGGCACAGCTCCTGTTGCTCATCACGCTTGCGAGGATCGGGCCACCCGCCCACCCGCCGGTTGCTCGGTCACTCGCCATACTCCTCGCTTTGTTTCTCCTTAAAAAGAAGTAAGGGGAGATTCAAAAGCACAAAGAGTCCGGGAGTGGGAACTCGACCAAAAGGTGCAAAGAAAAAGAGCACGGTGCAAGAGCCGACTACCAGTATCGCGTAAAGAAATAACGCCCAGAGCCACCGTTTCGTTTCTATAGCGGAGGGGGTTGCATCCGGTTTGGGCGCGACGAACGCGCTGAATTTGTCCGCGTCCCGCGAGAGGAAAGACGCGTTTGCCGTCAAAAAATGAGGCAAAATTCGGGTGTTTTGCGCGTTTTTCCGCGCGCCGAGAAAAGAGCCGATCCGGGTTGCCCGAGAGCGCGGGTAGGTCCGACTCTCAGGGCTTTTCCTTTCCCTGAGCGATGCGGCGGTTGCGCAGCCACTTGGCCACGCCGAGCGCCAGCAGCATGCCCCCGAAGGGAATGCAGCCGAGCACCACGATGAGCGCGAACCAGCCCGTATTGGTGTGCGCGCCGGTGCGCGAGTAGCCGCCGAGCACGGTCTCAAGCAACACGCCGGCCACGATGCCGGCGGAGACGATCGATCCGCCCCATTGCAGCAGCTGGCGCGTTCCGTCATCGCGCATCGCCGGCTTCTTCTGATTGGGCCCTATCCCTTCAAGCGCCATGGACGTTCCCATTATCCCCGCGCCAGGCGCAGCATCGCCCAGGTGAGCACGCCGGTGACGGAGACGTAGAGCCAGATGGGAAAGGTCCAGCGCGCCACTTTGCGGTGCTGCGGAATGCGGCCGGAGAGCGAAAAGAAAAAAGTGACCAGCACCAGGGGCAGCGCCACCGTGGCCAGAACGATGTGGCTTGTAAGCAGTGGCAAGTAGACGCTGCGCAGCGGCGCATGGACGGGATAGCGGACGTCGCCGTGAAGAGCATGGTGCAGGATGTAGCCGACCAGAAACAGCGTGGAGAAGACGAAGGCCGTGATCATGGCCGCGCGATGCTGGCGGATCCTGCCTGTTCGGATGAAGGTGTAGCCGATGAGCAGCGATGTGGCGGCGAGGCCGTTGAAGACGGCGTTGAGCGCGGGCAGAAAGGCATATTCGTCGCTCGAGGCCGCGGCGGGGTGAACATAAATGAGCCAGAAGAGAAAGAGCGTGGCCGCAGCGCTGATGGCAAGAATCGCGGCGATGGCCGGCCGAGCTCCGGCGTGGGCGCCGGGCCGCGAAGAGGTGCCGGTTGCAGCGGTGGTCATCGGATTCCCTATCGCCTTTCGTTGGCGCAGAGCATGAGCGCGGTGAACAGCAGCGGAAGATAGAGCACGCTCACCTTGAGAAGGTCGCGCGCCAGCATGCGGCTCTCCGTCTCCGAGCGCGCTTTGAGGATGCGCGCAAAGCGGATGGTGTAGGCAAGGTAGACCAGCCCCAGCACGGTCGCGATCACGGCGTAGGCCGCGCCGGCCATGCCCAGCCGCCACGGCGCCAGGCTCACTGGAATCATCAGAACCGCGTAGAAGAGCGCTTCGATCACGGTGGACCATCCATCCGGCTGTACCACGGGCAGCATGCGAATGCCGGCGCGGGCGTAGTCTTCGCGATAGAGCCAGGAAATGGACATGAAGTGGGGGAACTGCCAGACGAAGAGGATGGCGAACAGCGCCACCGCCTGCCAGTCGATCTGCGGGCGCGCGGCCGTCCAGCCCAGCAGCGGACCCATGGCGCCGGGAAACGCGCCGATGAAGGTGGCCAGCGTGGTGACGCGCTTGAGCGGCGTATAGATGGCCACGTATGTAAATGCGGTGAGCAGCGCCAAAGAGGCGGTGAGCAGGTTGGTGTGCATCAGCAGCCACCAGGCGCCAAGAGCCAGCGCGCCCATGCCGGCGCCGAGACCCATGCCCAGCGAGATGCGGCCGGCGGCCAAAGGGCGATCCGCCGTGCGCTTCATGTGCGCGTCGGTCTTGCGCTCCAGAACCTCGTTCAGCGCGCCGGCTCCGGCCGAGACCAGCCCGATGCCGAGCAGGGCGTCGAGCAGGCCGCGCTGCATGCTGGAGATTCCCGAAGCCAGCGAGCCGAGATAAAAACCGCCCCAGCCGGTGACCAGCACCAGGCCGACCACCTTCACCTTGAAGAGCTCGCGCAGGTCTTGGATGAGCGTGGCCGTGGCGCCCGGCGAAGGCGCGTGGAGAACCGCGGGATGAAGCTCGGCCGGGTGCGAAACCACGCTCAAATCGCCGGCTCCGCGCTCGATCGGACGCGCGGCAAGCTGGACGGGAGCGGCGGTCTGGGAGGGGTAAACCATGGGAGAAATGCGAAACGGGCAGGGATTCCGCCTGCCTTGATCATAACAAGCCGCTGCTCGCGCCCGGGCGCCTCGATGCGCCTCCGAAGACGGGTGCGTCCGGTATGTGGGATGGACCTGCTTTGGGACTGAGCCGCATCCAACTCCCCAGGGGGCCTTGCATTCCACTTCGCATCAATTCGCATCAATTTGCATCAAGGAGGCGCGAGCCATGGGACATGGACTGATTGCGTGGATCATCATCGGCGTGGTCGCCGGCTGGATCACGGGAAAACTCATGAAGGGCTCGGGTTACGGCTTCTTCATGGACATGGTCGTGGGGCTGATCGGGGCGCTGATCGGCGGGTTTTTGTCGAGCCATTTCGGCATGGGCGGCGTGGCCCAGCACGGGATGATCGTGAGCATTCTCATTGCCGTGATCGGCGCCGTGATTCTTACCTGGCTCGTGCGCCTGGCGAGCGGCAACCGAACGGCGAACGTGTGAGATGGGGCCGGGCTTGCGGCCCAGCTCATGGCGTTGATGCGCGCAGGCGCAGAGACTCGGGCCGCAGCGCGGCGTCGGCTTCCCTGCCCATGCGCACCACCAGCGGGGGAAGCGCACGAATGTCGGTCGCAGAGGTGCGGAAGTTCACGATGCATGCGCGCAGCGCGAATTTCCCTCCAATGACTGCATTGGAAAGGTACGCCTCGCCGCTGTTCTGCAGGCGCGTGAGCAGCTCGCGGTTCAATTGCTCGAGGTAAGCTTCGGCCGCTTCGCCGGGTTCGAGGTCCGCCGGCACAAAGCGGAAGGTGGCAATGCTGAGCGATTGCGTCATGGCTTCGAGCTCGGGAAAGTTCGCAATCGTGGCGTAAAGCTCGCGCGAAAGGCGAACGTCTTCCGAGATCATGCGCACGTATCCCTCGCGCCCCACCTGCTCGAGGGCAAGCCAGACCTTGAGCGCGCGGAAGCCGCGCGAGTTCTGCGGCCCCAGATCGAAGTAATTCGTGGCTTCATCGCCGAAATGGTAGTAGGGCGGGTGATAAGAAAAGGCGTCGCGGAGTTTGCCTGCATCGCGAACCAGCGCGCAGCCGGCTTCAAGCGGCGCATAGAGCCACTTGTGCGGGTCCACGGCGACCGAGTCCGCCAGAGACAGTGCGCGCAAAGCGGCGGGCGCGTCCGGCACAACCGCGGCCAGGGCGCCGTAAGCGCCGTCCACATGCAGCCAGATGCCGTATTCGCTGCAGATGGGCGCGAGCTCCGGCAGGGGATCCACCGCGCCCGTGCCCACGGTGCCGGCGTTGGCAACCAGCAGAATGGGCCGTTCGCCGGCGTTCCGGTCGCGCTCGAGCTGCTCCCGGAGCGCGCGCGTCTCGATGCGGCCCTCCCGATCGGCGGCGATCCAGCGGATGGCGTCCGTGCCCAGGCCGGAAATATCCGCAGCCTTCTGAATCCAGGTGTGCGTCTCCGTAGAGCAGTAGATGCGCAGGCGCGCGCCCTCAACGCCCCGCGTGCGCACATCGTGGCCGGCCCGGGCTCGCCGCGCGGCGAGAAAGCAGACAAGGTTGGCCATGTTGCCGCCGCTGACGAAGAGACCGCCGCAATCGGCGGGATAGCCGAGCAGCTCCGCGATCCAGCGCACGGTCTGGGCTTCGATCTCGCTGGCCATGGGCGAGAGCGGCCATGCGCCTACGTTGGGGTTCACCGCGGAAGCCAGCAGATCGCCCAGCACGCCGATGGGCGCAGCAGAGGAAGTGACATATCCCCAGAAGCGGGGGTGCCCGTTGAAGAGGGAGTGCGCAAAAAGCAGATCGGCGGCGCGGCTGAGCAGTTCCCCCGGAGGGGCGCCCGCCTGCGGCAGCGGGCGATCGGCCACCAGCGCTTCGCGAATGCGCGCGGGCGATTCGCCGGGAGTGACCGGCCGTTGCGGAAGCCTTTCGAGAAACTCGGCAATGCGGTCGACCAGTTGGTGACCCAGCGCGCGAAACTCGCCGGGCGCTATTTCGAGCGGAGAAGAGCGCCGGGCCGAGCCGTCGCTTTCGTGCATGACTGCCTCCGTACCGGATCAAAGCCCGTCGCGGCTCTGCCGCCTGCTTGGCTCCGTTATCTGATTTCAAATTCGACGGGCAAATCGATCCGCAATGATCGCGCGAATTGGACGAACCTGAAAATCATGTAAAGCGCATCTACGGAAAGGGTACTCCGAAACCGGCCGGCCGGGAGCGGATTTAAGGAAAGGCAGCCCGCACCACCGCGAGCGCCACCTGATCCGGCGTGAGCGCGTCGGCGGCAACGGAAATGTGAGCGCTGCGATAGAGGGGGAGACGGCGGGCGTAGCGCTGCTCCAGGTTGGCGCGGTCGGCGAGAATGGGCCGGCTGCCTTCGGTGCCGGCGCAGCGCGCGAGCGTGGTTTCGAGCCGGACTTCGAGATGAACCAGCAGCGTGCCGGGCGCGGCGAGCAGCAGCTCGCGGGTTGCGGGGGTCTCCATGGCTCCGCCACCGAGGGCCAGCACCAGGCCATCGCCGGCAGCGAGGCGCGCGATGGCTGCGCGTTCGCGCTCGCGGAAAGCGGCCTCGCCGTGACGGGCAAAGAGCTCCGTGATGCTGCAGCCGGCTTCGGCGGCGATCACGTCGTCGGCATCGATGAAACGCCATCCCAGTTTCTGCGCTACGAGCGGGCCCACGGTGCTTTTGCCCGAGCCCATGAAGCCGGTGAGGACGATGCGGCGCGGCGCGCGGCCGAGCGGAACTGGATTTTGCTTTGGGATCCTCACTCCGATTTAGTATAGGAAACCTCTGCCCTGCACCCTTCAGCTCAGGACCATCACGATGGCTCCGGCGGTGATGAGCACGCCGCCGATCATTGCCGAAGCATTCATTTTTTCGCCGAGAAGCAGCCAGGCGAAGAGCATCACGAGAGGGACGGAGAGCTTGTCGAGCGGGGCTACGCGCGAGGCCGGCCCGAGCTGCAGGGCACGGAAGTAGCAGAGCCAGGAGAGCCCCGTGGCCACGCCGGAGAGCGCGAGATAGATGAGCGTCCGCCAGTCAACCGGATTGAAGAGCAGGCGGACTTCGCCGTGCTTGCCCAGCGCCAGAACGATGCCCCAGGTAAAAAGGACCACCACGCTGGTGCGCAGCGCCGTGGCCAGGTTGGAGTCGACGCGTTCAACGCCCACCTTGGCCAGCAGGGCCGTAGCGGCGGCAAACAGGGCCGAGAGCAAAGCCCATCCGATCCAGCTCGAGGTCCAGCCTGAAGTCCCGGTCAAGGTTGAGTTCAAGGTCGAGTTCATGGCACCATGCTACGCCCGCGCGCGGATTCCGGGCGGAAGCGGCAGTCGAGCGGGAGCCGCGTCGCCGCATTGCTACACTCCTGGGATGGAGACCGGCCGCCCCAGCATGACTGCTTTTCGCGTAGCCCTGCGCCGCGCGATCCATCAGGTGCTCGACAAGCCGCCAGTCCTCGCTGATCCCATCGCCGTTCCGCTGTTGGGGGCGCAATTTGGCTTCGATCCGGGCCGCGAGATGCATCCGGTGGCGCGGGCCTTTCGCGCCTACATGGCCGTGCGCAACCGGTTCGCGGAAGACCAGCTCGCGAACGCCGTGGCCCAAGGCGTGGAGCAGTACGTTCTTCTCGGCGCGGGGCTTGACACCTTCGCGTACCGCAATCCGTTTCCTGATCTGCGCGTCTTCGAAGTGGATTTTCCGGCCACCCAGGCGTGGAAAAGAGCGCTCCTGGCCGCTGCCCGCATCGCGGCCCTGGCGAAAGTGCATTACATTCCCCTCGACTTTGAGCACAAGACGCTGCAGGAAGGGTTAGAGGAGGGCGGGCTCGATTTCCATCGGCCGGCTTTCTTCGGCTGGCTTGGCGTGGCGCCGTATCTCACCCTCGACGCATTCCGCGCCACGCTGGCGACGATCGCCCGGCTGCCGGAAGGAAGCGGCGCGGTCTTCGACTTTGCGCTCTCGCCGGAGACACTCAAGCTGTCGCAGCGGCTGGCCTTCCAATGGCTGGCCGCGCGCGTAGCCAAGGCCGGCGAGCCCTTCCGGCTGTTCTTCACCCCGCAGAATCTCGAGGCCGAGTTGCGCCAGGCCGGCTTCCGCGTGGTCGAGCTGCGCAACTCCGAGCAGTTGAATGAGCTCTATTTCGCAGGGCGGACAGACGGGCTGAAGCTGGCGACGCCAGGGCTGGGCACGATGGCCACGGCGTGGCTATGACGGGCGTTAAGATGGCAACATGCGTCCGTTTGCCGCTCGGCTCCCGGTTCCGGCTCTGACCTTCCTCTTTCTTGCCGGGCTGGGCGGATGCGGCTACCACACGCTGGGCGCGGCCACGCACCTGCCTCCCGGCCTGCATACCCTGGCGGTTCCGGTCTTTCAGACGCGCACGGAGATCTACGGCACCGAGACAGCCATGACGGATGCGGTGATCCGCGAGTTTGCCGCGCGCACGCGCTTCCGGGTCACGCCCTCCTCAAGCGAAGATGCAGACGCGGTGCTGCACGGGACAATCCTCAAGGAACTGGTCTCGCCGCTCACCTACAACTCGGCCACGCAACAGTCCTCGAGTTTTCTCATCACCATCATCGTCTCCGTCACCCTGAACGGCCGCGATGGGCAGGTGCTCTACCAGAACAACAACTACACCTTCCGCCAGCAGTACGAGTCCACGAGCGACCTGCCCACCTTTCTCGAGGAGGATCCGGCAGCCGTCGAGCGGCTTTCGCGGGAGTTCGCACGGCAGCTTGTGGCGGATGTGCTGGAGGGCTATTGAGAATACTCCTGCGCACGATCACTGTGCTGCCCGCTCGGCGCCCTTTCTGAAGGAGATTGCCCTCAGCGAGCGCGGCGCGGCACGCCGTTTCCCGAAGAAACCGTCTGGACGGCCCGGACAAGCAGGCAGGTGATGTTGTCCTGGCCCCCGGCCTTGTTGGCCGCGCTCACCAGCCGGGCGCAGAGATGATCCAGGGGCAGATCGAGGCGGAGAATGGATTCGATGAGCGGATCGGAAAGCTCGCGCGTGAGTCCATCGGAAGAGAGCAGGAAGAGATCGCCCGGCTCGGTCTCAAGCTCGAAAACATCGGGGGTAACCTGGCTTTGCGTGCCCAGGGCGCGGGTGATGACGTTGCGCAGCGGCGAGCGCTCCGCTTCAGCCTGGCTCATGCGGCCGGCGCGCACCTGCTCCTCCACGTGCGAGTGGTCCACGGTGATCTGTTCCAGGCGCTCCTGGCGCAGGCGGTAGCCGCGGCTGTCACCGACATTCAGGAACCAGGCGCGCTGTTCGCAGGTGAGCAGAAGCACCATGGTGGTTCCCATGCCGCTCAGTTTGTGATTGCGCTGCGCGCGCGAAAAAATGGCCTGGTTGGCGGCGCCGACGGCGCGTTCGGCTTCCTGGGGCGCGGGTGCTCGACGGGAGCCGGCGAGCAAGCGCATCAGTTCGTCCACAGCCAAAGCGCTGGCGATCTCTCCCGCGGCTGCTCCTCCCATCCCGTCGCAGACCACGAAGACGCCTTTCTCGACGGAGTAGCCGAGCGCATCTTCGTTGGACGAGCGTTTGCGGCCGAGATCGCTCGCTGCCGCGGCTGAGTACCGAACCGCAGCCTTCTCTGAAATCATGTGTCCTCTTCGTCTTGCAGTCGGCCGCACGGCTCCGGCGGCTGGTCTCCCGAGACGCTCGAACGCGCCGCATCCCTCTTTCGCGCGGGCAGATGCGCGGACCCCGTCAGACTCCCATCGCCCAGTTTACACAGCGCCCCCCGACGTCGGCGGCTGCCGAAGCACCTCATTTCCCCGTTGGCGCTGGCAGAGATGGGGGCGCCGGCAGCTCAAATACTTGGATGGCGCCGGCATTGAGAACGGCCACGCGGCGGCCGGAAGGCGAAATGGCTACGTTTCCGCCGGAGTCGAGCGCCGGGCTGGCCGGAGTTTCCAACGCCAGGTCGCCGGTGGCCGCGTTGTAGACGGTCACCCACTGGCCCTTGATGTCGTCCGTGTCGAGAGGCGCATAGGTGTTCACGGCGTGGGTAACGCCCAGGGTTTCGCGGGCGACGCGCAGGCCGTCGGGAGCCATCGTAATTAAAGGCCAGATGGCAATGGAGGGTGTCTGATCGGCCCAGAGGCTGCGGCCGGAAGTCGTCATGGCTAGAAGGGCTTCGCTGCCATCGGAAGCGCAGGTCGTGACCAGAAACTCATTCTGGGAGAGAAAGTCTTCCGTGGGGTCGCAGCGGGAGTCGACGCTGCCAAGAGTCTTTGCGCCGCCGCCGAAATAACTCAGCTTCAAATCCCAGTTCCAACCTTCGCCGCGCAGCTCTTCGATATAGCCGTCGGAGTTGATGGGGAGATCCACGACGGAGCGCGTGCGGGAGACCAGGATGACGTTGCCCGAATCGCGGCGCAGGATGCGGACGACCGTATCGGTCGATGCGTCGGAGTCCGTATCTCCCAGGTCGCCGGAGGACGGCATCGAGGCATTGGAGTCGGGGACATTGGCGTTCGAGCTGGAAATCTCCGCCGGTTTGGCAGAGGATTTTGGCGGCTCGTGCGAGTTGGTGACGATATACTGCTGCGCCGGATCGAGCGAGAGCGAGAGGAGCGGGCCGGGAAACTGCAGAAAGGGCTTGAGTTGAAGGCTCTCATCCCCCACCTCCAGGTTTTTGCCGTCACGCAGAAGAAAGTGGCCGTCGTTGAGCATCCAGAGGTAGCGCGTGCGGTCGTGCAGGGTCCAGACCGTCTCGGCTTCGACGCTTCCCTGCGGAAGATCGAGGACTACGGCGCGAATCTGGCGCTCATCGCTGGAGTTGCCGCTCGGATCCCGGTGAAGCAGGCCGGGCACGCGGAAGGTGAACAGCAACTTGTCTTCGCCGATGAAGTCGAGCGATGCCAGCGTGTTGCGCGCGCCCAGATAGAGCGGGCCGGGCGGCGAAAACCCCAGAGGATCGACAGGGATCGACCAGTTGGGCGGAATCGAGGGGTCAGGCAGAAAATGGTCGGGAATCATCCGCGCCTTGATAGGCTTCTGCCTGCCCTGATCGGTGTGCGCCTGCGCCAGGAGGGGAGCAAAGGCCGGCGCGCCGACCACTAGCGACAAGCCGGCGCACAGACTCAGGCCCGCCGCTGCGTTGCGCCACACCATCAATTCCTTATTCTCGCGCAAACCGGTGGGTTTTGGGCAGGCCAGTCCATCGCCGTGTGGCTGGACGCGCTCGAAGAGGAGCGCGCGTGGGTGCTGCTGAAGCGCTCAGTCGTGCATCTGGAAGCGGTCCAGCACCGGAAACAGCACCAGGGCGATGACCGAGTTGCCGATGGCGATATAAAGCTGCACCAGCCAGTTCCACTCCAGCTCCACTCCCAGCAGCACGCGGTAGACGAAGAGGAAGATGGTGCTCGAAAGCAGCGAGAGCAGAAAGTTGAGCAGCAGCCGGATGGTGAAGTTTTCTACGTCGATGCGCACGCCCACGGAAGCGGCAAGGTAGCCGACGCAGGATTTGGCGATGCCGTTTACGCCAATGGCGTGGTGAGAGAGCGCATCCTCAAAAATGCCCAGCGCGGCCCCCATCAGCGTGCCCTGGATGGGACTGCGCCGGCCGAGAGCGAAATAAATGGTGACCACCAGCGGCAGGTCAAACCAGGCGTAGCGGCCCAGCACGCGCGGCAGCCAGGCCTGCAGGACCAGGGACATAAGCGGAACGAGGAGATAAACGATGAGCGGATAGCGGTGAATCTCCAGGTCGCGCCGGGTGTCGGCGCTGAGCAGGGCCATGGCTTACTGGTTCCTCCCCGGCCCGCTCGGGGAGCCGGGCTGCGCAGGATGGGCGCCGGTCTTGGGCGGAGAGTTCGTGTTGGGAGCGGTTGGCGCGGGACTGGAACCGGGAGCGGGCGCGGCAGCGGGAGAGAAACGGTCGGGATGGAGCGTCGGCAGCAGCGTGGGCGCAGGCGGCCCGGCAGCCGCGGGATTGGCCGGGTTTTGCCCCGCTGGTGCGCTCGAATCGTCCAGGCCGGGCAGCCTCTCTGCCTTGATCTCGGAAGCCTTCAGCTGCTCCTCGATCGATTCGGCGTCGGATTGGCTGGTGTCGATGTCCTTCTGCTCCTGCGAGGAGAAGCGCGGCTGCATAGAGGTAATTACGAGAACTTCGTCGAGCCGGTCAAGGTGGGCCGCCGGCTTGACCATCACCTCAACCAGCGCGTCGTGGTCGGGGTCGCGCACCACTTTATCCACCACGCCCACAGGCAAACCGCGGGGAAAGATCAAATCGCCGCCGGCGGTGAGCACTTTTTCGCCGGGCTGGATGCGCTCATCCCGCTCGACCCCCACAACCATCAACTGGCCGTCCGCATTGCCGCGCAGGATGCCGCGAATGCGGGTCGTTTCAAGGATCGCCCCGGCGCCGCTGGTCTGGTCGTTGATGGCCAGCACCTGTGCGCTGTGCGGAAACACGTCGCGTACCTTGCCCACGATGCCGTCGCCGGTGATCACGGCCATATCGGGCTTGAGGCCGGAGTCTTCCCCTTTGTCGATGGTAAAGAGATGCGACTGCACATTGCCGCTGGAACCGATTACCTGCGCAGGCAAAGTGGCGTAGATGTATTTTTCCCGAAAGCCAAGCAGGGCCTGCAGCCGCTGGCCCTGGCGGGCGTCTTCGAGCAGCGAGGCCTGCTCCAGGCGCAGGCGGTCGATGGTCTGCTGCAGATCGCGATTCTGCCGGCGCACGTTGCGCAGGTCGAAGTAGTTGGTCCAGAGGTAGGCGATACCCAGCCGGGTGTCGTGAATGCCCCGTTCCGGCGGCGAGACCAGCGCGTCCGCCCAGAGGCGGATGAGGCGCACGCCGGGACCGTCGTTGGGATCGAGGCTGTAACGGCCGGTGTTCACGCGCCGCACCTGCACGGCCAGGCCCACGATCTGCACCAGCAGAATGGCCAGCAGCACCAGCAGGTTTCGATAGCGGACGAAGAAGGAATCCATAGCAGCGAGTGGTCAGTGATCAGTGATCAGTGGTCAGTTCCCCGGCGGGCTGCCTAACTTCCGTGGATGCGGGTGGCCTGGGGTAATTTTCGCCCGAGGCCTGCGAACTCCATCCACGCATGCACTCGCTGATCCCTGACAACTGATCACTGACCACTGTCTTCAGTCGATCTTGATTTTGCGCAGCAGGCGGAAGTCCGACAGCATTTTTCCGGTTCCCAGAACCACGGAAGCCAACGGATCGTCGGCCACGGAGACGGGAAGGCCGGTTTCCTCCCGGATGCGCTTGTCGAGGTTCTTGATGAGCGCGCCTCCGCCGGTGAGCACGATGCCGCGGTCGGAGATGTCGGCCGAAAGCTCGGGAGGCGTGCGCTCGAGAGCCACGCGGATGGCGTTCATGATCACGGCGATGCTTTCGCCCAGCGACTCGCGAATCTCGCTGTCGTCGATGGTGATGGTCTTGGGCACGCCCTCAATGAGGTTGCGGCCCTTGATCTCCATCGTGAGCGGCTTGTCGAGAGGATAGGCCGAGCCGATTTCGATCTTGATCTGCTCGGCCGTGCGCTCGCCGATGAGCAGGTTGTACTTGCGCTTGAGGTAGTTGGTGATGGCCTCGTCCATCTGGTTGCCGGCCATCCTGACCGAGCGGGAATACACAATGCCCGACAGCGAAATGACTGCAATATCCGTCGTCCCTCCGCCGATATCGACGACCATGTTGCCGGAGGGCTCCGTAATGGGCAGGCCGGCGCCGATGGCGGCCACCATGGCCTGCTCCACCAGGTAGACCTCGCTGGCCTTGGCGCGATAAGCCGAGTCCTCGACCGCGCGCTTTTCCACCTGCGTGATCTCAGAAGGGACGCCGATGACGATGCGGGGATGGACCAGCATCTTGCGGTTGTGGGCCTTCTGGATGAAGTAGTTGAGCATCTTCTCCGTGACCTTGAAGTCGGCGATGACCCCGTCCTTCATGGGCTTGATGGCCACGATGTTGCCGGGCGTGCGCCCCAGCATCTCCTTGGCTTCCTTGCCCACGGCCTCCACTTCACCGGTGTTCTTGTTGATGGCCACAATGGAGGGCTCGTTGACGACGATGCCCTTGCCGGCCGCATAGACCAGGGTGTTGGCGGTGCCGAGATCGATGGCCAGATCGCTTGAAAACATGCTGAAAAGCGAGCGCAGGCCATGCGACCGCGAGGAGCGGGAGGGGAATCCGTTCAAAGACATGGAGGGCTAGGTTGCTACCTCAGAAACCTATTGTACGGCCATTGGAGCCGCAGTTACATGGCGGGTTCGTGGGAGGTGGAAAATGAGTTACGTCTGCGATGGGCTCGCGGCGCCCGAGGCGCAAACCGGGAAGCCCTCTAAGGAAGCGGTCCCGGCGCGCTACCATGAACATCGTTGCTTTTTCGAGGTTTTATGAGCCATCCCGTCTACAAGAATTTGGTCGGTGGCGAGTGGGTTCCCGCCGCCCAAGGCCGGACCATTCTGAACCTGAACCCGGCCGACCACGGGGACGTCATCGGCGCCTTTCCGGCCTCCGTTGCTGCCGATGTGGATGCAGCCGTCGCCGCTGCCCGGAGAGCGTTTGCCTCCTGGCGGCTGGTTCCCGCGCCGAAACGGGCGGAGATCCTTTTGCGCACCGGCACGCTTTTGCAGGAGCGCAAGGAGAAATATGCGCGGGAGATGACCCGGGAGATGGGCAAGGTGCTGGCGGAGACGCGCGGCGATGTGCAGGAGGCCATCGACGAGGCGTTTTACGTGGCCGGCGAGGGCAGGAGACTGTATGGGGTCACTACCCCATCGGAATTAGAAAAAAAATTCGCCATGAGCGTGCGCATGCCGGTGGGCGTGGTGGGACTGATTACGCCGTGGAATTTTCCCATGGCCATTCCCAGCTGGAAGCTTTTCCCGGCGCTGGTGGCCGGAAACACCTGCGTGATCAAGCCGGCCGAGGATACGCCGCTTTCCACCTACAACCTGGTCGAGACGCTCATCGACGCGGGCCTGCCGCCCGGGGTGGTCAACATCGTCTCGGGCGAAGGGCCTGAGGCGGGCGCGCCGCTGGTGGAGCACGCGCATGTGCGCGCCATCAGCTTCACCGGCTCCAGCGAAGTGGGCTCGCTTGTTGCCCAGCGCGCCGCCGCCACCTTCAAGCAGGTGTCGCTGGAGATGGGCGGCAAGAACGCCATGATCGTGCTCGACGACGCCAATCTCGATCTCGCCCTCGACGGCGCGCTCTGGGGCGCGTTCGGGACCACGGGTCAACGGTGCACGGCGACCAGCCGGATTCTGCTGCAGAAGAGAATCGCCGGCGAGTTCACGGAAAAGCTGGTTGCGCGAGCGAAGAAGCTGCGCGTAGGCAACGGGCTCGATGAATCCGTAGAGGTCGGCCCGCAGATCAATAAGCAGCAAATCGACACTTCGACGAAATATGCCGATATCGCGCAGCGCGAGGGGGCCACGCTCTTATGCGGCGGACATGCGCTGTGTGCGGGAGAATACGCGACCGGAACCTTCTTTGAGCCGACCGTGTTTGCCGGCGTGAAGCCGGCGATGCGCATCGCCCGCGAGGAGGTCTTCGGGCCGGTGGTCTCGCTGCTCGAATTCGACAGCTTTGAGGAGGCCATCGCAATAGCGAACTCCATCGACTACGGACTTTCCACCGCGCTCTACACGCGCGACGTGAACCGCGCCTTTACGGCCATGCGCGATTTAGAAGCCGGCATCACCTACATCAACGCGCCCACGATCGGCGCCGAAGTACACTTGCCCTTCGGCGGAGTGAAGCAAACCGGCAACGGCCACCGCGAAGGCCTCGGCGCTATCGAGTTCTTCACCACGTGGAAGGCCGTGTACGTGGATTACTCCGACAAGCTGCAGCGCGCGCAGATCGATAATGCGGAGTAGGCTTGGCGATTCTTGCTGCAACATTCAATGAAAAGGGCGTATACTTCTGCATCCGGTTTAACCCCCGGGGAGTTCGGAGGTCGTATGAGCGAAACGTGGCGCATATCCGGACACTACCTCGAATCGTGCAACTGCAAGCCGGCCTGTCCTTGCGTATTCTTGAGCCCACCCACGGAAGGCGTCTGCGGAGTCGTGGTCGGCTGGCATATCGACTCCGGCAAGTTTGGTGGTGTCGATCTTTCCGGGTTGAATGTTGCCCTTGCC
>JASHTS010000243.1 GCA_030040425.1 Acidobacteriaceae bacterium
CACTGGGATGGACGGTGGCTGCATTTGTCTTTGTCGCCATTTTAGGGGGCTCCGCGTTCAGTTTCTTGCGCCGCTAGGTCACGGGGACGATGTACAAGGCATTCTTCAAACTTAACCGCAATCCGTTCGAGCTTACGCCCGATCCGACTTGCTTTGTTCCGACGAAGCGCCATGATGAGGCGCTTGCCGCGCTCTACTATGGCGTCCGCCGGCACAAAGGTTTGGTAGTGGTCACGGGCGAGGTGGGCACGGGGAAGACATTACTTCTGCGGTGTTTGCTTCGGCTCCTGGAACAGAGCAAGGACATCGCCTACGCGTATTTATTCAACAGCACGCTGTGTCCGACGGAATTTCTGCAATATACCGTCGCGGATTTTGGGCTTCCTGCTTCGGGCAAGAATAAATGCGAACTGTTGACAGATCTGAGCAGATTTCTGGTGACGCGTGGAACGCACCAAATGACCACAGTGCTCATCGTCGACGAAGCGCATCAGTTATCGGCCGAAACGCTGGAAGAGATTCGCATGCTTTCCAATCTGGAAACAACGACGGAGAAGTTATTGCAGATTATGCTGGTCGGTCAACCGGAACTGGACGAAAAACTGGATTCAACCGACCTCCGGCAATTGAAGCAGAGAATCGCGCTGCGCACGCAATTGGGCCCGCTGACGGCTCAGGAAACATTGACCTATATTGAAAAGCGGCTGCGCATCGCGGGCGCGGACCCGTCTTCGGCGCCGCTGTTTCCTGCTCACACAGTTGAGAGAGTCCATCGCTATTCCCAGGGGCTGCCGCGCCTGATTAATACGATTTGTGAAAATGCCCTGATCACCGCATATGCCAGGCGCCTATTTAGCGTGACCACGGAGATTGTTGACGAAGTCGCCCGAGACTTTCGCCTCGATTTACCCGGATCGCGGATCAATTCCGAGGCAAGAATCCTGAACAGAATGGACGCGAAGCGGGTCGCGGGCTCCAAGGGCGATTCTTATGCCGCAGGGGGAGCTCCGGTGGTCAGCGCGATAAATCTCGAAGCGCTGTGACGGTAGCGGAGAATAACTATGAGCCAAATATTTGATGCGTTATTGAGGTCAGAATCGGAACGGGGAGGCGACGATCCGGTTGCACAGGCTGAAGCCACTGAGCTCCTCCGCAGCGTTGAAAATCAAGCATCCGCTCAATGGGAATTCCCGGCGCCTGTAGACTCGCGCTGTGAATCCGGAATCGGCGAGAGATCGGAGATCGAACGGGAGGCCGCTCGCCTGCGTTCGGGTTCGCTCGACACGCAGGCATCGCTTCACGGTTCATGGCACTCCGGGCGGCCAAGTATCGCGAACCAGTTCCGGAGCGTGTCGGTGACACCGAACGCCGAAGATCGCCTTGTTTGCCTAGCCGAGCAAGCAGACGCGACAGCGGAGGCATTCCGGCTTCTGGGTGTGCGCCTGAAAGACCTACGGCAAACACGAACTCTCAACAAGCTGCTGATCACCAGCACCGTTCCGCAAGAGGGCAAGAGTACCGTCGCCGCGAATCTGGCCTGCACGTTAGCCCACATCACCGGAGAAAAGATCTTGTTAGTCGAAGGTGATATTCGCCGGCCGTCTTTGTCGCGAATCTTTCAATTTGGCGACGTGTCGGGTATGTGCGAATGGCTGCGAGAAGAACGTGACTTGGCGGATTGTATCTATCGAGTCGAGGGCGCCGGTATCTGCATTCTTCCGGCTGGCAAAGCATCGGCCACTCCGCTCGAATTGCTGCAGTCAAAGAAATTACCGGCTCTCATGGACCAGGTAGCCACATTGTTCGATTGGGTTATCATTGACTCTCCTCCGATTCTTCCCTTGGCCGACACGAGTATCTGGACGCGCATCGTCGATGGAATCTTGCTTGTTACGCGTCAGGGAGTTACAGAGAAGAAGCAGCTTGAACGCGGATTGCGCGCTTTAGACCCGGGTAAGGTCATTGGAGCGCTGATGAACTGCTCGCACGTCTCCACTTATAGCAGTTACTACTATAAGCCCCGGCTTGCTTCATAGAGACTTATCCCGGAAGTCCTGTGTAACCAAAGATCCATTCAGATTTTACCTCTCATTTGCCCCGTCTACAGGCAGTCACGATAGGTTCGTCTCAACCAAGCCCGATCGTCCGAAATTCCGGGGCCAGCGACCACCTTCCTGAATTAGTTATCCGGTAGAGATTCAATTTTGTGTTGAAGGAGGAGCCCACATTGACTATGCGAAGCAGAGAAGAAGCTTCAACCGTCTCCGATCCTCTATTAGAGCCCGTACCGCTCTCTCGCCGTGTGCCCTTAGACGAAGGAGAATTCCGGCGGACGATCGCGATTGAGCGTAAACGGACGGAGCGCTCCAAGTCACCCTTTTTGCTCATGCTTCTGGAGATCGTGGGCCGAGAGGAGTCCAAGAGCAAGAGAGCGACTCTGGATGCAGCCGTATCCGCTCTGATTCTTTCCAGCCGCGACACGGACATTGTTGGGTGGTACAGAGAGCACGCTGTTGTAGGCGTCATGTTTACAGGACTTGTCGGAAATGACAGGAACTCGATTGCTAACATGATCGTCGAGAGAGTGAGCACGGCTCTCAAAGAAGAGCTTTCCTTCGAGCAATACGAGCAGATCAGCATCTCTATTCATTTTTTCCCCGACGATTGGGATCACGATCGGCCGGAACGGCAGAGCAATCCTGCACTGTATCCCGATCTGCACAATCACAACAAGAACAGGCGGCCAATGCTCATCCTGAAGCGAGCAATTGACATTATCGGAAGCACGGTGATGCTTGTGCTTTGCTCGCCTTCGTTCCTCTTCATTGCGTTGGCCGTGAAGCTTACGTCGAAGGGGCCCGTATTCTTTCGGCAAAGACGTGTAGGCCAATATGGCCGGAGCTTCACCTTCCTCAAATTCCGGACTATGTATGTGAACAATGATCCAAGCGTCCACAGGGAATATGTGACGAAATTGATCACGAGCCGCGAGCACGGAAGCGAATCCGACAAAGGAGAAAAGGTGTTCAAGATTCGGGATGACAAGCGGGTTACCCGGGTAGGACGATTTCTGCGGAGGACCAGCCTCGACGAGCTTCCGCAGTTCCTGAATGTGCTTTGGGGCGACATGTCGCTTGTTGGCCCTCGACCGCCCATCCCCTATGAACTGGCTGCCTATCAGACATGGCATCGCAGACGGCTTCTCGACGTGAAGCCGGGCATTACGGGTCTTTGGCAAGTTACCGGCCGCAGCAGGGTGAAGTTTGACGAGATGGTGCGGCTGGACCTTCGCTACGCTACTACCTGGACACCCTGGCTCGACCTGAGGATACTGGTCCGGACCCCGCTAGCCGTGATCAAAGGTTCAGGCGCCTACTAACTTGCAAGCAGAGACATTTGCATAAGCCCACGCGACCGGGGACCGAACGGAAAATTTCCATCGAAATGCCAGCCTTGAGAGTGGTTGGTCTAAATAGAGTGTGCGCAGGAAAGAGAAGGTAATATGAATTTCGGTGTAATTGGCTACGGTTATTGGGGTCCAAATATAGTACGGAACTTAGTTGGCCTGGAAGGCTCGCACGTATTGGCGATTGCGGAGATCAATCCCATGGCGCGCGCACGTGCACAGAAAGCGTATCCGGGCATAAAGGTGACGGAGAGCGCCGCGGAAATTATTAAGTCGCCAGAGATCGATGCTATCGCCGTGATTTCTCCGGTGTGGACGCACTACGATCTGGCTAAAGCGTCGCTCCAGAATGGCAAACACGTGTTTGTAGAAAAGCCTTTCACAAGCACGACTGGGCAAGCCGAGGAGCTTATCAATCTGGCGGCCCAGAAAAACCTAAAGATCATGGTCGATCATACCTTTTTATTCACGGGAGCCGTAAGAAGAATCGCAAAGCTTATCGAGGAAGGCACACTCGGCAATCTTTACTATTACGATTCAACGCGCGTGAATCTTGGCTTGTTTCAACACGACATCAACGTGCTCTGGGACCTGGCGCCGCACGATCTTTCCATCATGGACTATCTCCTCAAGACCAGCCCTGAGGCTATTGTCGCCACAGGCGAGGGTCATCTGAATGGACACGAGGACGTGGCCTACATGACGCTTTACTTTCCTGACCGCGTCATCGCGCATATTAATGTGAACTGGCTTTCTCCGGTCAAGGTGAGGACTACGCTCATCGGTGGCGAAAAGCGGATGCTGGTGTGGAACGATCTGGAAGCCGACGAAAAAGTGAAGATCTACGACAAGGGTGTGCAAATTACCAGCCGCGAGGGCATGTATGAATTGCTCGTGAGCTATCGCTCGGGCGATATGTGGTCGCCCCAGTTAGAGCAGATCGAGGCCTTGCGGCAGGAGATGCACTACTTCGTAGAGTGTGTCGAGTCAGGAAAAGAGCCCTTTAACGATGGAAAGGCCGGTCTGCGCGTCGTGCGCATGCTTGAGGCTGCCAGCGAGTCCTTGAAGAAGAGAGGGGTCTTGGTTGAGTTATGAGTGCATATAACGCGATCAGCGAGGACGTGAAGCTGGGCGCGAATGTCCGGTTATCGAAGTTCATCAATTTGTATGGGTGCGAAGTCGGAGAGGAAACCAAGATCGGCGCTTTTGTTGAGATTCAGAAAAATGCGGTCGTGGGGAAGCGATGCAAGATTTCAAGCCACACATTCATCTGTGAAGGTGTAGTGATTGAGGACAACGTGTTCATCGGGCACGGTGTCACGTTTACGAATGATATATTTCCGCGCGCCACGGCACGAGACGGCAGCCTGCAAACGGAGGTTGACTGGAAAGTGGAACGGACCGTGGTTCGAAAAGGCGCTTCTATTGGCTCAGGAGCCACAGTTCTTTCTAATCTCAGCATTGGAGAAAATGCCATCGTAGGCGCCGGAAGCGTGGTCACGAAGGATGTTCCGGCCAATGCAATCGTCGCCGGGAACCCAGCAAGAATTTTGCGTTATATCGACCAGAAAATGGAGATATCGAATGTCAATCGCTAACAATATTCCCTTTCTTGATCTTGTCACACCGCACGTCGAGCTCGAGACCGAACTTACCGGAGTGTTTCGTCAGGCGCTCTACACAGCCGGCTTCATCGGCGGCCCCATGGTCGAGGAGTTCGAAAGGTCGTTTGCCAAGTTCTGTGGCGCGAAGGAAGCGGTGGCGATCTCCAGCGGCACCGACGCGCTGCGCTTCGCGCTGATGGCCTGCGGCGTGCGCAACGGCGACGTTGTGTTGACCGTGCCGCACACGTTCATTGCGACCACGGAGGCCATTTCGCAGGCGGGAGCTCTACCGGAATTCATCGACATCGACGAACAGACTTATAACCTGTCGGTGGAAGCGCTGCGGCGCTTCCTTAACGAGCAGTGCACGCGCAATAGCCTGGGACAGCTCATCAGCGATCGTAATGGCAGGCCGGTGACCGCAATTGTCCCGGTCCATTTATACGGCCAGATGGCGGACATGGATCCGATTCTTGAGCTGGCCGACGAGTTTGGTCTTTGCGTGATCGAGGATGCCTGCCAGGCGCACGGCGCTGAATACTTTTCGCGGAAACTCAACCGCTGGATGACAGCAGGCTCCATGGGGCGTGCGGCTGCATTCAGTTTCTATCCCGGCAAAAACCTGGGCGCCTGCGGCGAGGCCGGCGCCGCGGTGACGAATGACCGCGAGATTGCACGCAAGATGAAGATGTTGCGCGATCACGGCCAGGCGCGGAAGTACTATCACGATGTGGAAGGCTATAACGGCCGGCTCGACGCCATCCAGGCGGGAATCCTTCAGGCAAAGTTGGCGCATCTGGCGAAATGGAAC
>JASHTS010000244.1 GCA_030040425.1 Acidobacteriaceae bacterium
AGCGCCTTCCCGATTCCGCTTGCTTCCGTCACATCTTCAAAGCGGCCGTGGCCAAGGTTGCGATAGAGCCGCGACTCGACACTTTTGTAGACCGTGGGGCTGCAATACTCTTCGTGCGCCGCGTCCTTGAAACACTGCTTATCGGTTTGCGGAGTCCAGGTGGTGTAGTTGGTGACGATGAGATCCAGAAGCCCGTCGTTGTCGTAGTCGAACCAAGCCGCTCCCACGCTCAGCACATTTTCCGGTTTATGCTCGAGTCCCGATCCCCTGGTCACATCCGCAAACGTTCCGTCGCCGTTGTTATGGTAGAGAACATTCCTGCCCGCATTGCAGATGAAGAGATCTTCGTGGCCGTCGTTGTCGTAATCCGCGACGGCAACCCCAAAACAGTAGCCGAGGCCGTCTCCGGTTAATCCAGCTTTGGCGGTCACGTCCTCAAACGTCCCGTCGCCGTTGTTGCGCAGCAGGCAGTTGTCGTAGGCGGGTGAGGTCTTCTGCAACCGGGGCAGCGCGGCGCCGTTGGTAAAAAACAGGTCCATGAGACCGTCACCGTTGTAGTCAATGGCCGCAACGCCTCCGCACATCGGCTGCGGAAAATACTTCCTGCCGGTGACGTCGTTGTTGCTGGTGCCGGCCTCCGGCAGAGTCAAGGCGAGCTCGCCTTCGCGCGCGGCGTTCTTGAAATCTCCCTCGTGGTCTAATGCCTTGGCCAATTCATAGTGCGCATCGCGGGAATTGGGATCGATCGCAATGGCGCGCCGATCTTTGGCAACACTCTCCGCATTGTTTCCCAGGAGAAGAAGAAACCTGCCGTAGGCGATGAGAATCTCCGCAGTCTGCGGCGTTTTCTCTGGAGAGAGCTTCTCTGCCTGCCGATAAAAGGTCATGGCGCGGGTCTGATCTCCCAAAGCATCGTAGGTCATGGCAAGATAGAACACCGGCAGCGGGCTCCTGGGAGCGAGCTTCTGGGCTGCCTGCAGCGGCGAGATCGCCAAATTGAAATCGTTTTGCATGTAGAAAAGCAGGCCGAGATAGAACTGCGCCTCTTCGGATGTGGGATCGACGGTAATGGCCGTGATCAGGCAGCTCTTGGCGATAGCCGGCCGATGCGCAAAGGTGGCCAGCCGAGCCTTGAGAACCAGCGCCGGCACCATATCGGTGTCCGTCGAAGTCCGCGACGACTGCCGAAGGCCATGCACCGCCGGTCCCATCAACCGAGGGTGCGCGATTCCGGCTCTTCCTTGAGGACTGCATGGGGTACGGCGCGTCACAGGGTCCTGCGCACAGGTACCTGCCGTTAGCTGCTCCCTGCGCGAATAAGCTTTGCATTTTCAAAGCATTAGTACTCCGTTAGCCAGTCGCTTTAACGTTGCAGGAGAGCCTCCGTGTCAGCTAGGGTGTTCTTCGAAAGCTTGCGACAACCAGAGCCTCTCTCCATTCTGAGGATGCGGGCGTAGAAGATTATGGAGAACGGATGAGCAACTACCCATTTCAATCGCCATCGCGGAGGCAATTGCTTTCTCTCTGCGTTGCCGCCGGCGCCACGGGCCTTGTGGGCGCGCAGGAACCCATCGGGACCTCTCATGGCGAGGATTCTCTGCATGGTGTGAATGTGAAGGCATTCGGCGCCGCCGGGGACGGCGCTTCGGACGATGCTCCCGCAATCCAGCGTGCACTCGATGCGGCTCATGCGGCGGGAGGGGGAACGGTGTACCTGCCTCCGGGCCGGTATCGGGTGCGCAGCACCATCAACGTGCCCGACGGGATCACTCTGCGTGGTTCGTTCGGCTGCGTTCCCTCGCACGCCGGCTTGCGCGATCCGGGCCAGGCGAAGCCCGGAGACGACGGAACGGTTCTGTTAATTTCCACCGGCCATGGCCAGGAAGAAGGCCCACCGCTCGTCACGCTTAATACCAACAGCGCGATTGCCGGTCTCACCATCTTCTATCCGGAGCAGACAACCGATGGCGCTCCGGTCGCGTATCCCTGGGCGATCGCCATGCGCGGCAAGAATCCTGCGGTGTTCGACGTGGAGCTGCTGAACCCGTATCAGGGCATCGATGCCTCGCAGAACGAGCGCCATAACATTCGCAATGTGACCGGACAGCCGCTGTGCAGAGGGATATGGGTCGACGCGATTTACGATATCGGCCGCATTGAGAACGCGCACTTCAATCCCTGGTGGAATTCACACAACACGGTCTACCGCTGGCAGACGGAAAATGGCGTAGCGTTCACGTTCGGCCGCGCCGACTGGGAGTACGTACTGAATACCTTCTGTTTCGGCTACCGGATCGGCTACAAATTTGTCCAGACCGCAACCGGCGAATGCAATGGCAACTTTCTCGGAATCGGCGCCGACGATTGCAATCGTGCGGTTCTTGTGGAGCAGTGCGCACCTTATGCTCTGCTGATCGCCAACGCGGAATTCACCTCGTTCCATGGGGACGATCCCACCATGGTTGAAGTCCGCCCGACGAACAAGGGTGTTGTCCGCACCAGCAACAGCGCCTTCTGGGGGCCCTGCAATCAGGTTGCCAAGATCTTCGGGGAAGGCACTGTCGCATTTACTGATTGCACATTCGTGCAGTGGGGAAAGGAAGGAGATCGAGCAGCGATTCAGGCATCGGCCGGTTCGGTGATGGTTCGCGGATGCGAATTCCTTCTAGACAAGCGCCACATCTTCTTAGCGGAAGGCGTGCGATCTGCTGTAATTGCAGGCAACTTGTTCACCGGTCCTGCAAATATCGAAAACCTTTGCAAAAACGATGTCCAGATCGGATTGAACGCGAGCTCCGGTCCATGAATTCCCAGGGGGCGCATGCTTTCTTTTGATCAGGCGGCCTCATTGTTTCGAAAGCCGGCGTCCAGGTTGCGCGTTGCCATGCGTCGGAACTCACGAACCCGGTTGCGTGGTGGGAAAAGGGCGCATGCGCCATTGCGGTGAAAAGGTATTCGCATGATTCATCCTCACCCCGTTCACTGCTCATCGTTGCACGCAGGCTTTTTTCGAATCCATCTCATATCCCTCTGCAGTGTGTTGCCGGTAAAGGCTG
This sequence comes from Acidobacteriaceae bacterium, assembly GCA_030040425.1. Taxonomy (GTDB): domain Bacteria; phylum Acidobacteriota; class Terriglobia; order Terriglobales; family Acidobacteriaceae; genus Telmatobacter. Next base: position 3,057 of record JASHTS010000244.1, read on the forward strand.
AAAGGGTCTGAAGCAAACACTATGAAAAACATGAAGCTTTTCTGGCTTGCTCTTTTGGCAACCGGCACGTGCATCGCTTCAGGACAAAATGGAAGAGAGCCGGTGGACTATGTCTCTCCGAATATCGGAGGCATCGGGCAGCTCCTGACGGCGACCATACCTTACGTGCAATATCCGCACGGAATGGCACGGCTCTATCCCATCACGACGCCGGGCATCGACGACCGCTACCTTGCGGATAAGATCTATGGCTTCCCGGCCGGTCCGGCGGTGCTGATGGCCTCCACCGGCGGTGCGGGCACGACCGAGGCGGATTACGCATCGGAGTTCGATCACGACTTCGAAATCGCTACGCCCTATTATTACGAGGCGGATTTACTGAGCTGGAACGCCAAGGCGGAGCTGACGGTTACGCCGGAAGCAGCTTACTATCGCTTCACTTTTCCGGCCAGCGCGCATGCGCATCTCTCGCTGAGCCTGGGTCGACAGGCTGAACTCGAAGTATTGAACGACAAGGCCGTGGCGGGCAGCCAGCCCATTGACGGAACCATTGTTCACACAGTAACTTCAGCGGGCGAAACCCGCCAGTATTTTTATGCCGAGTTCTCGCGTTCTCTGCCCGGCTCAAAGACCTGGCGGAATGGAGCGCTGTCCTCAAAGAAGACGCAATCAGGGGACAATATCGGATTCGTTACCGACACACCGGCTGCGTTGGGCGAGATAATCGAGGTCAAGGTCGGCATCTCCTACATCAGTGTTGACCAGGCGCGCCGTAATGTGGAGCGCGAGATGCCCGACTGGGATTTCAATCGCGTGAAAGCTCAGGCTCGCGCAGCCTGGAACAACGCGCTCTCCGCGATTCAAATCACCGGCGGCACGGAAAGCCAGCGGACGATCTTCTATACAGCCCTTTATCGCTCGCTCGGGCGCATGACGGACATCACCGAGGATGGGCGCTACTTCAGCGGCTATGACCATAGAGTCCACGATGCTCAGGGGCACGACTTCTATATCGATGACGGACTGTGGGACACATTCCGCTCGCTTCATCCGCTGCAGATGCTGCTCGATCCCAGGCAGCAGGAAGACATGATCCGCTCGTACATCCGTATGTATGAACAAAGCGGATGGATGCCGTCTTTCCCCTCCGTGGCCGGAGAACAGGCGGTGATGATCGGTCACCATGCGGCAATCTTGATTGCCGATGCCTACGCAAAGGGCTATCGGGATTTCAATGTAGACGAGGCTTACCAGGCGATTCGCAAGAATGCTACGCAGACTACGCTGCTGCCGTGGAGCCGCGCTGCGTTGACTCCTCTGGACAAGATTTACTTCGAGAAGGGCTTTTTCCCAGCCCTCGATCCCGGCGAGCCGGAGACCGTGCCGGAGGTGACCGGCGAGCGCCGGCAGGCAGTTTCCGTCACGCTTGAGAACGGATACGACGATTGGGCTATCGCTCAGCTTGCCCAAGCGCTCGGCAAAAAGGACGACGCAACGTACTTTACTCATCTCGCACACAACTACCGCAATCTTTTTAATTCTGCCATCGGCTTCATGGCTCCCAAGGACGCCGCCGGCCGCTGGATTGAACCCT
>JASHTS010000245.1 GCA_030040425.1 Acidobacteriaceae bacterium
ACATCGGCAGGGGTGTGCAACTCTCTTATTCTCTCCGTCCGGCAACGATTCGTCAAACAGACGGTCGAGCGGAAACGCGCCATTGGCCCGCAGCCGGCGGCTAAGTCAGCGGCGGTTTTGCGTGGACGCTTCGCGAAGAAGCATGTCCATGAGGAGCGGAAAAGAAACAGGCGGCAAGAATGCTGCGCTTGCCGCCGGCCCGTCCCTGGGTTAACTAGAAATGGCGCCGATCTCACCCGCCCGAGATCGTCTTACTGCAACAGCTTCGTCACTTCCTGCTGCACGCTGTTGGCCTGCGCCAGCGCGGCGATGCCCGTCTGGCTGAGAATTTCGTACTTCGACATGTTGGTGGTCGCCGCCGCATAATCCGTGGCCTGAATCGCATTCTGCGCCGAGAGCACGTTCTCCTGCTGCGTGCTCATCACCTGGCTCACAGAGTTGAGCGTGTTGATCTGCGCGCCGATGTAGCCATCCTGCGCGGCAACGTAAGTGATGGCGTTGTTGAGCACGCTCAGGGCGTTCTGCGCATTTCCGGCGGTATCGAGGTTCGTATTGGCGAGGTCTGCCGACTGGTCGCCACCGGCCGCCGTCACGTAGTTGATGGTCGTGGTTGCTGCGGTGCTGGCCACCAGCCCCGCAGGCGTAATCGCTGTCGTGGTGTCTTCGAATGCCGCAGCCGGCGCAGCCGAAAGGGCTATCGCCACGTTGGTGTTGGTATTGGTTAACAGGATGCCGGTATCGCCTCCGGCGGCGGCCGCATCGCCCACTGCAGCCGCCGTGGTAAAGCTCGCGGTCACGCCGGGAATGCCGTCCTTGTTGATCTCCGTGATCAGGCCGCCCACCGTGGTGGCGCTGGTGGTCAGCGTGCTCGTGGTGCCATCCGGATTGGTGATGGTAAACACCAGGCTGCCGGCAATCGCATCACTCTGCTGGGCCGCCGTGGTGAGCGAGCCGGCCGTATCCAGCGAGAGATCGACGAACTCGCCGGCATCGCTCTGTTGCACCGTGCCGCCGGAGTCGCCCACGCTCGCCGACGTGAGTTTGGCAAAGAAAAGGTCGTCGATCGACGAGCCGGTCGCCGAGGAGTCGCCGGTATAGATTGCCACTCCAGCCTGCGAGCCGTTGAAGACCTGGTTCTGGTTGTACGTGGTGGTCGATCCGATGTTGTTGATCTCAGAAAGAATCGACTGATATTCCTGGTTAGCCGCCGCCTCCTGCGAAGAATCCAGTGTGCCGTTTGAGGCTTCTGTGGCCAGGGTGATGGCGCGGTTGAGCAGGCTGGTCACCTGCGACAAAGCGCCGTCGGCCACCTGCAGCAGGCCTACGCCCTCCGTCGCGTTGGTTGTCGACTGCGTTAGCGCAGCCGAGTTGGCGCCCAAGCCATTGATCAACGAAAGCCCCGCGGCATCGTCGGCGCCCGAATTGATGCGCGAACCGGACGACAACTGCTGCAACACCGTCTGCAGGCTGTTGTTGGTGTTGTTCAGGTAATTCTCCGCGTAAATCGCGGAGAGATTGTTCAGAACGCCAAGGGCCATGGGGCTTCGCTCCTTCTCGGATGCATTGCTCGCCGGCCGGCTCCCTTGATTGCGTCTGCCCTGTCGGCGGAGGGCGCCAGCCTGCATCCACCCCTTTCATCGGAGAAGGCTGCAATAACTTTAGTCACAAATTCTGAAAGGTCCGGAAATTGCCTCTGTCGCGAGCCGGTCCAGCCTGTTCCGGAATTGCGCAAAGGCTGTCTCAGCCCGCGGCAACTGCTGCCCGGTTCCGCATCGCAAATCTGTCCGCCTTCGGGTCAGCGGTGCTCCGCACGCCGTTTTACCGGAAAAAAATCGGCGGCCGGGAAGACCGCTCCCGTGCCGCCATCGGTCTCAAGTCGCCTTGAAACCGCATTTGCTCTCTGAATTCGAACCCTTACTGCGGATCGCCGGTTCCCGGTCCTGGTTGGCTCGGTGGCGGGGTGCCCGGCTGGCCGGCGGGCGGCGCAGCGGGTGCGCCATGGGGATGAAACTGACCGCCTTGTCCATGCATACCCGGCCCATGCATACCCTGCCCGTGCCCATCCCGTCCCCAGGCTCCCGGACCATGATCTTCGCGGAATGCCTGCACCTGCTTCCATTGTTCCGGCGTCAGCTTGCTCCGAATCGCCAGCAGAAAGCGCGCATTCGCCTTCTCCAGCTCGGCGCGCGCCTGGGCGATCTTGTCGATCTGCGCCAGAATCGCCGTCTCATTCGGCTCGTCGGCGCGCATCAGCGGCTGCATCTCCACCTCGGCCTTTTCCTCGTTGGCCCGCAAGTCGATCAATGTGACGCGATGATCCTGCAATATGGCGTCCATCGCCTTGCGCTGGTCGTCGGTCAGCTTCAGTCTCTCCACAATTCTCGGATTGTTCCAGAACTGTCCCCGATCCCTTTCAAACGGGAAAGCCCTCTCCATCGGCGGCCGGTGATCGCCGAACCCCGGGCCCGGTCCCATACCCGATTGCGGACCCATGCCCCTTCCGTCTCCGGGCCCCTGCGCGGCAACCCAACCGCCCAGAAGCAAAACTCCCGCCAACGCAGAAACCAGCCGTACTGCAATTGTTGCTTTCATCCTCCTCACCTCTCGCTCAATGGAATGGCGCGATTGTTCGCCATTCCGGAATGCTCGCAGCGCTTTCTTACTGCCCCGTATCTTCATCCATCAAATTCGCCAGCGGTTCCATGGCTGCGGGAACTTCGCGTGAGATATCGCTGTCCACCGCCGCCAGCAGATCCTCGTCCGCCGCGCGCTCCTGCGCAGCCTGCTTCTGCTGCTGCGCCTCGCGCGCCCGCAAGGCCTGCAATGCTGCCATCGCCTCGCGCCGATGGTGCTCATACATAGCGCCGGAGAATCCACCCGCGGCCAGCACGCAGCCCAGAGCCCACGCCACGGCAAGCCGCAAGCCGCGGCTGCGCACCACCGGCCTCCGCGGCCGGCTGTGGGCCGCCTCGCTCCACGCGTGCGCGTTGGCGCGAAAGTCCCGGAGCACCTGCTCGAATTCCTGATCGAATTCCGGATCGATTTGCGTCTCGATTTGCGGCATCAGCCTCGCCCCCTTCGCCGTATTCCATTTCCAGCTCATGGCTTCCCCCTCAGCTCTGCACGCACCTTTCCCAGGGCCCGCGAAAGGTGCGCCTTCACCGTTCCCTCGCTCAATCCCGTGGAACCGGCAATCTCGCTCAACTCCTGGTCTTCGATATAGCGCAACAGAAACACTGTCCTCTGCCGCTCGCTCAAGCCCTCCATCGCCTTCCATACCTGCTGCACCCGCTCGCGCGCCAGCATCTGCTGCTCGGCCGTGCGCTCCCCGCTGGGCAACCACTCGCTGGCCTCGTCCAGGTCCACCGCGTTGGCCCGCGTGTGCCGCCAGAACTGCATGCGCCGGTTGCGCCAGTGGTCCTTCTGCAGATTGATCGCAATCCGCATCAGCCACGTCATGGCGCTCGACTCGCCGCGGAACCGGCCCCAGTTGCGATGCGCCTTCAAAAAGCATTCCTGGGTGAGCGTCTCTGCCAGATCCAGGTCGCGCGTCGAGGCCAGCAGAAAACGAAAAATCTGCGGGCGATGGCTCTCCACTACGCGCGCAAACTCGCGCGCGGCCATTTCTTCCGCTGACTCTGCCGTCATCGGCTTGACTGCTGTGCCGGCCGCCATCACTCTGGTAGACGCCCGCTTATCGCGCAAGTTTACAGTCTCCTCTTCCATTTTCACGCCACATTCAGGTTCCTCAAGGGGGTTATTTTCGAGTGCGCATCCAGTTACTTTGAACACCGGCCCGCGGGAAAAGTCGGCGCATCGGCCTGCGCCTTGGCGGTGAGCCGGAGCACCCGGTTCCTTTCCGGGAGAACCGCCCCTCGCAGCGGTCCGCGCTCCCCGTCGGCGATATAATTTCATGCGACAACGAATTCGCGCCTCGGAGGAAAACCAATGATTTCCCGCCGCACCTTCATGCATGAAATCGCCGCCGGGGCGGCTATCGCCTCAACCGCCAGGAGCTACGGACAAATTCTCGGCGCCAATGACCGCGTCAACTTCGCCATCGCCGGCCTCAACGGCCGCGGCCACGCCCATCTTTCCGCGCTCAAGAGCCTGACCGCCGACGCCCATCTCGCCTATATTTGCGACGTCGACTCAAGCGTCCTGGACAAGTTTGCGCCCCGCGCCCAGCAGGCGCTTGGCTACGCGCCCAAAGCCGAGCAGGACTTCCGCCACGCGCTCGCCTCCCGCGAAGTCGACGCCATCTCCATTGCCACGCCCGATCACTGGCACACGCCGCTGGCCGTTCTCGCGCTCAAGGCCGGCAAGCACGTGTATGTCGAAAAGCCCTCCAGCCAGAATCCGCGCGAGGGCGAGCTGCTGGTGGCCGCGCAGAAAAAATACGGCAAGCTGGTGCAGGTGGGCGACCAGCAGCGCTCCAGCGCCTACACGCGCAAGATGATCGAGCAGATTCATTCCGGCTATATCGGCACTCCCTATCTTGCGCGCGCCTGGTACGCCAACACCCGCGGCACCATGGGCACCGGAAAAGAAGTTCCCGTGCCGGCCACGCTCGACTGGGATCTTTGGCAGGGTCCCGCGCCGCGCAGCGCCTATAAGGACAACATCCACCCCTACAACTGGCATTGGCTGCGCCGCTACGGCACCGGCGAAACCCTCAACAACGGCACCCACGAAGTGGACATCTGCCGCTGGGCGCTTCAAGCGGATTTCCCGCACACCGTCTCTTCCACCGGCGGCCGCTATCAATTCGAGGACGACTGGCAGTTCTACGACACGCTGATCACCAGCTTCGGCTATCCGGATAAAACCATCTCCTGGGAAGGCCGCTGCTGCCAGGGCATGAAGGACTACGGCCGAGACCGCGGCTCCGCCATCTTCGGCACCAAGGGCACGGTGGTCATCGACCGCGACGGCTACGACGTCTTTGACTGGAAGGGCAAACAGACCGACCAGTTCCGCACCGGGCACACGACCTCGACGAGCGACCTTCTCGGCATCGATGACATGACCGACGCGCATTTTGCCAACTTCATCGCCGCCATGCGCGGCAAGGAAAATCTCAACTCGCCCATCCCCGTGGCCAACATCACCGTCACCATGCTTCTGCTCTCCAACATCGCCTGGTTCGTGAATCGCAACCTGAGCCTCAACCCCGAGACCGCGCACATCCTCGACGATGCCGAAGCCATGAAATACTGGAGCCGTACCTACGAGCCCGGCTGGGAAGTGACGGTTTGAGAGTCGCAGACTCTGAAACCGTCATCCTGAGCAAGTCGCCCGCAGCGGCGGACGGCGCGTCAAAGGATCTGCTTTTCGCCCCTCTGCCGTTTCTGTGCCCGGCATCGAAAGACACGCTTGGGGCTAGCAGCTGGAAGCTCAGGAGATCAAGGAATGCCCGCTGAAACCCTCCCCGCTGCACAAGCCGGAACCGTCACCCTCGGCGGCGATCTCACCGTGAACCGCCTCGGCTTCGGCGCCATGCGCATCACCGGCAAAGGCATCTGGGGCCCTCCGGCAGATCGCAACGCCGCGCTGGCCACGCTGCGCCGCGCCGTCGAGCTCGGCGTCAACTTCATCGATACGGCCGACTCCTACGGCCCCGATGTCTCTGAAGAGTTGATCGCCGAAGCCCTCGCGCCCTATCCCGCCGGCCTCGTCATCGCCACCAAGGTCGGCTGGACCCGCCACGGCCCCGGCGTCTGGCAGCATGATGCCAGTCCCGCGCACATCGCCCAGGCCGTGGAGGGCAGCCTGAAGCGTCTGCGCCTCGAGCGCATCGACGTTTATCAATTGCATGTGCCCGATCCGGCCACTTCCTTCGACGCTTCCGTGGAAGCGCTCGCGCGCCTGCGCGACCAGGGCAAGGTGCGCCACGTGGGGCTCTCCAACGTGACCCTCGAGCACATTCGCCGCGCAGAAAAAATCGCGCCCATCGTCTCTGTGCAGAACCGCTACAGCTTCTCCGATCGCGAGTGGGATTTTGTGGTGGACTATTGCGCAGCGAACGGCATTGCATTTCTTCCCTGGGGACCGATGGCGCAGGGCCGGAAGGCGAATGAAACCATCGAGCAGATCGCCGCCGCGCGCAACACCTCCACGGCCGTCGTCTCGCTCGCGTGGCTCCTGCTCCGCTCGCCGGTCATTCTGCCCATTCCCGGCACCGGCAGCGTGAAGCACCTCGAAGAGAACGTGAGCGCAGCCGCGTTCCGCCTCACCGGCGAGGAGTTCGCTGCGTTGAATGCGGTCACCCCGAAGCCTTACTGGTTGCGCGGGTAGATGCGGCGGCAGAGTTCATTGTTCCGTGCCGCCTGATGGCGCGCCCGCGCTCGCTGGCGCCGGCTGGACCGGCC
>JASHTS010000246.1 GCA_030040425.1 Acidobacteriaceae bacterium
AGGTGCCCATCATCGTGGCCGTCAACAAGATCGACAAACCGGAAGCCAATCCCGAGCGAGTGAAAAAACAGCTTGCCGACCGCGGCCTCATTCCCGAAGAGTGGGCCGGCGCCGGCCAGGAGGGCACCGTCTTCGTCGAAGTCTCGGCCAAGCGCCGCCTCAACCTCGACCTGCTCCTCGAGATGATCTGCCTCGTCAGCGACATCAAGGCGCCCAAGGCCACGCCCGGCCGCAAGGCCGTCGGCTCCGTGCTCGAGGCCAAGCTCGACCGCGGACGCGGCGCCGTGGCCACCGTCCTCGTGCAGGACGGCACCCTGCGCCTCAACGAGAGCTACATCGTCGGCAACACCTTCGGCAAGGTCCGCGCCATGTTCGACGACCGCGGCCGCGCTCTCGATGAAGCCGGCCCCTCCACGCCCGTCGAAGTCCTCGGCCTCGAAGCCATCCCCGATGCCGGCGATACCTTCCTCGTGGTCGCCGACCGCGACAAGGCCAAAGGCATCGCCGCTTATCGCCGCATGAAAGAGCGCGAAGCCCAGCTCGCCAAAAGCTCCCGCGTCTCGCTCGAAGGCCTGGCCGAGCAGATTCGCCAGTCCGGCATCAAAGACCTGCCCCTCATCATCAAGGGCGACGTCACCGGCTCCGTCGAAGTGCTGGCCGATTCGCTCGCCCGCATGTCCACGGAAAAGGTGCGCATCAAGGTCATCCACTCCGGCGTCGGCTCCATCACCGAAAGCGACGTGCTCCTCGCTACCGCGTCCAACGCCATCATCATCGGCTTCAACGTGCGCCCGGAGCGCAAAGCCGCCGAGCTCGCGCAGCAGGAGAACGTCGAGATCCGCCTGCACTCCATCATCTACGAGCTGGCGGACGAAATTCGCCTGGCCATGATGGGCCTGCTTGAGCCCGCCTTCAAGGAGAACTACCTCGGCCGCGCCGAAGTCCTCAACATCTTCCGCATTCCCAAGGTGGGCACCATCGCCGGCTGCCGCGTGCAGGATGGCGTCATCCGCCGCGACGCCGAAGTGAAGGTCACGCGCGAGGGCGAGCAGATCTTCAAAGGCAAGATCGGCTCGCTCAAGCGCTTCAAGGACGATGCTCGCGAAGTGACCAACGGCATGGAGTGCGGCATCGGCATCGCCAACTTCAGCGACATCAAGGAAGGCGACGTCCTCGAAGCCTTCTCCACCGAAAAAATCGCCGCCGACCTGGGCGCGCTCACCTCCGCCAAAGCATAACCTTCCACCAGGCGCATCGAGAAAGCCGGGTGCCGGGTACCCCCGGTCCCTCGCCTTTGGGGACCGCGGCTGACTTCCCTGCACGGAACTAAGACTCTTCTCCCGCTGAAGAAAACCGGCGCAGGCGCGGAGGGTTTTCCGCGGCCCGCGCCTGAAGAAGATCTAGAACTGGAACGAGCAGCTCGGCACGCTGCCGCTCGCACTCCAGCTCCCGTCGGTCACGTCCGTGCCCGAGGGATCGAGCCCGTTCACGTTGTCGAGGTAGGCGTCGGTGTACTCGTCCCCATCCTGCGTGTTGCTGTCCAGATCGATGTTGCCCAGATAGATCTGAGCAATGTTGCTGGAGTTGTACCCGGCAAAAGTCTCGTACGCGCCGGAGACGGAATTCGTGGACTTCACGCCATTGACGATGATGTCTTGAAAATTCGGCGTGCCCGAGTTTCCGCTGCAGCTTCCGTAATAAGCGTTCACGATGATCAGGTGCTTGGCATAGCGGATGCATGTATTCTCGTAGGTCACCTGCTTCACCAGTCCGCCGCAGTCTTCGTCGGTCTTGATGTTGATCGCGTTGGCGTCGGTCGAAGACACTCCGCCGGAATCCTTGCCGTACACGTAGTTGTTTTCGAACAGAACGTTGGTCACTCCGTCGAAAGTCTGGCTGCCGATCGAAAGCCCGTGCGTGCCATAGACGTTCGTGTTCTTCACCGTGATGTTCGAGGCGGCGGATTCGTTGGTCTTGATCGCGATGCCGTCGTCGCCGGCGGTGATGTTGGAATTGGCCACGGTTACGTCGCTGATGCTGTCGATATCGATGCCGTCGGCATTCGCCTGGTTGGGCGAAGTGTTCACCGTCAGGCCCCACACCGTGGCGCCGCTGCCGCCCTGGATGTAGAGGTTAGGGTGTGCGGCATTCTGAATCGTCATGTTGGCAATCACGAAGTTGCTGGCGTTGTTGGTCTGGATCAGGCGCGGCGTATCGCTGAAGGTGTACACGTTGGCGCGCCCGTCGATCGTGCCCGCCCCATAGATGCCCGTGTTGCTGTTGGGCACATCGATGAGCTCGGACTCGCTGTTATAGCTGTTGTTGCCGTAAAGCGTCACCCCGGAATCGATGACCAGGCTTTCGTCGCTCTCCAGCGTCAGCTTTCCGCTCAGGAAGGCGTTGTCCGACCCATTGATATGCAGGACCACCCCCTCGCCCGTGTTTTCGCAGGCGTTGAGCGCGTCCTGAATGCGGGAGGTGTCGTCGCTGGTGGGGGGACTCGCGATGTCGACCTGCGACGAAGTGAATTGTGCATTGAGGGTCTGGCAAGTCCCGGGCGTCTGGGGCTCGGAAGGGTTGCGGGGATCGCCGGTGGCGTAGGTCTGCGCACCGGCGGTCGCGGCGAGCGTCAGAAGAGCTGACGCGAGGGTGAGCGAGGGGATCCGGAAAATCCTTTGCATTTGGGTACCTCCAACTGGAAGGGATTCGGAATACCGTGCGAAGTGGTCCTACCACTTCAGCGGCGCAGTGTAGGATTCTTGGGAAAGGATTGTCAAGAGTACGGCAGTCCCTTGAGTTTTGGCGCTCTGTCGGCTCTACGTCGGAAATTGTGATCAGACCACTCCATGACATCTGCTCCCGAGTGGTAAGTCCTTTGAAGATCCCGCCTCACGCAGGATCGCGGCCCGCTCGCCCTTCCGGGCGCAGCTATCCCCTCCCCTCCGGATCGGGCCCGGCAGCGCATTCTAACTTGGGATTGATGCAATTTTCGCGGTTCGGGCCGATCCGGATTTCCGGCCGGGCCTACAATTTCAACAGCCGGGCCGTTCCCCTCGCGCCCGCGCTTCAAAAAGAAATCGAGGAAGGGAACCATGGTAGACGAGCCCTCCAGCCGTGAGCAGCACGGCCGCACAAGTCGGCCCGCGCGGCCGGCGCCTTCTGACCGGAGTGCGAGCTACACCCTCGTCGTCGAGCCCGACCAGGGCCCTGCGCCCATCTACAATCTGATCGCCTCAGCCAGGAAATCCATCGACATGACGATGTACGAGCTCACGGACGTCGCCGTCATCGATGCGCTCGCCGCAGCCGCCGCCAAAGGCCTCGCCGTGCGCGTGATCCTCGATCAGCACGACGAGAAAGCCAGCAACACGCCGGCCTACAACTCGCTCCAGGCAAAAAAGGTCGGCGTGCATTGGGCCAACCCCGCCTATGCCGTGACCCACCAGAAGACCATCACCGTCGACGCGGCGACTTCGGCCATCATGACCCTCAATCTTACCCCCGCAGATTACGCCTACGACCGCGACTTCGCCGTGATCACCGGCAACGCCGCCGACGTTGCCGCCATCGAGACCACCTTCAACGCCGACTTCACCAACTCCGCCATCACTCCGCCCACCGGCGACAATCTCGTCTGGAGCCCCACCAATTCCCTCAGTTCGCTTCAGGCGCTCATCCGCGGCGCCACCCAGTCGCTGCTCATTGCACAGGAGGAGTTCGACGACACCGCCATCCAGTCCGATCTCCTCTCTGCGCTCAAGCGCGGCGTCTCCGTCACGCTGATCCAGGAGAACGAGAACAACCAGTACACCTCCACGCTCACGCCGCTCAAGCAGGCCGGCGCCAAAATCGCCGTGTACACCTCCACAAAATCCAGCGCCTATTACATCCACACCAAGGCCGTCCTGGCCGACTACTCCACCGCCCAGGCCAAACTCTTTCTCGGTTCTGAAAACTTCTCTGCCGATTCGCTCGGCAAAAACCGCGAGCTCGGCCTCATCTTCTCTGACCCCGCGTGCATGGCCGGCGTCTATGCCGCGCTCACCAAAGACTTCAAGGGCGGATCGCCCTTCTAGCATCCCGAATCTGAAGTTTGTGGAATAACTCGTGTTGTCATCCTGAGCGGAGTCCGCCGTGGCGGACGGAGCCGAAAGCCTGCCCTGAGCGGAGATCGGACGCGCAAACGGACGATCGAAGTCGAATGGGGATCTGCGGCTGTCCTTTCAGAAGCTTCGGACTTGCCTGCTCCGGCTTTCCGTTGCTCCTCGGTGCGTGAACATTTCGGCGCTCACGGCCCGCTATCGATCTCATGAAATCCCCCATGCCGCCCGCGGCAAACAATCCCTCCCGCGCCTGCGTCCTAGTCTTGGAACGAAAACCCAGGAGGGAAAAAGCCGATGGCTTCAAACTTGAACGGCAAAAAAATCGCTATTCTCGCTACGGATGGATTCGAACAATCGGAACTGCTGGAGCCGCGCAAGGCCTTCGAAGCGGCCGGCGCAACTACCGTCGTCATCGCTCCCAAATCGGGCGAGATCAAAGGCTGGAACATGAAGCAATGGGGCGAAAGCGTGAAAGTGGACAAAACCCTCGATAACGCCAACCCCAACGACTATGACGCGCTGGTGCTTCCCGGCGGAGTCATGAATCCCGATCGCCTGCGCATGGATCCCGGCGCCGTCAACTTCATCCGTCAGATTGTTGCCTCGGGAAAAACAGTGGGCGCCATCTGCCACGGGCCGTGGACGCTCATTGAAGCCGGCGCCGTCTCCGGGAAGACCGTCACATCCTGGCCCTCGCTTAAGACCGATCTCAAAAATGCGGGCGCCAAATGGGTCGACCAGGAAGTTGCCGCCGACGGCCAGTTCATCACCAGCCGCAAGCCCGAGGACATTCCGGCCTTCAGCCGCGCGGTCATCGACTCAGTGAGCCGCGGAGTTCACCAGGTGCGCGCAGCCTGATGCGCGTGTTGCTGCGGCCGCGCCGGCTCGCTTTGCCGCGATTTTGCCGGCCGGCCGCGGTCTCGTGTTCCTCTTTTGCGCGCGGCTGCTCCGCCCATCACTCCATCGGATAGCGTTCCATCTCGATGCATGGCCGCGCCACATTGCGCACCAGCGCAACCGCGTCTGCCGGCACATGGCGCGCCAGTCTGCGCAGAATCGCCACCTGCGTGCGCAGCGCGTCGCCCTCGCCGCAAGCGGCCAGAATGCGCCTGCACGCAAGTTCCGCCGGACCCAGCGTCTCTTCGGCCAGCAACCCCGTCATGGCCGCTGCTGCGGCTGCGGTGCCGCGTTGCGCCTGCATCAGCTTCTGCGCCCGCACCAGCGCTGACTCGAGCGCAAAGATCTGGCTGATCATGTCGGCCAGATCGGCCATCACTTCCTGCTCCTGGTCGAGCTCCAGCTTGAAGCGCTGGCTGGCCACGCCCGCGGCAAAGAGCGCGATCTTGCGCGCCTGGGCAAGCGCGCCCGCCGCGCGCGCCACGGGCTCGTTCTCGTCGCCGGCCGCCTCCGCTGCTCCCGGCTCCATCACCTCATTCATCACCCGGTTGATCGCGGGCAGCAGCGCCAGGCTTCCGCTCACCGCCTGCTTCATCAGCCATCCGGTGATGATGAGCCGGTTGATCTCGTTCGTCCCTTCGAAAATCCGGTTGATCCGCGCATCGCGATACGTGCGCTCCGCCGGGTACTCTTCCACGTAGCCATACCCGCCCATCGTCGCCACCAGCTCGTCGGCAACAAAGCTGAGCATCTCCGATCCATAGACCTTCAGAATCGAGCACTCCACGGCGTACTCGCCAATGGCCCGCGGCGCATCGATCTTGCGCTGTCCCGCATCCTGCGCGTTCAGCCCCGCCAGACACGCTTCGAGCATGCCCGCCGTGCGATACGCCATGCTCTCGGCTGCGTAAAGCCGCGCCGCGCTCAGCGCGATCTTTTTCTGGATCAGGCCCATCTCCGCGATCGCCTTGCCGAAGGCCTGCCGCTGCTTGGCGTAGCGGATCATCTCTCCAAGCGCGTGCCGCGCTCCGCCCACGCAGGCCACGCCCAGCTTGAAACGGCCCATGTTCAGCACATTAAAGGCAATGTGGTGGCCCTTGCCCTCCTCGCCCAGCAGATTTTCTTTCGGCACCTTGCAATCCTGAAAGACCAGCGCGCACGTCGACGAGCCGCGGATGCCGAGTTTGTGCTCCTCCGCGCCCACGCTCAATCCCGGCGTTTCCCGTTCCACCAGGAATGCCGAAAATTTCTCGCCGTCGATTTTGGCAAACACCGTGTACAGTCCGGCCGTGCCGCCGTTCGTGATCCAGTGTTTCTCGCCGTTCAGAATGTAGCCGGACCCGTCGGGCGCAAGCGTTGCGCGCGTGCGGATGTTCATCGCGTCCGAGCCCGAGCTCGCCTCCGAAAGCCCGTACGCCCCGATCCACTCGCACGTCGCCAGCTTCGGCAGGTACCGCCGCTTCTGCTCCGGGGTTCCGTACCACACCAGCGGCAGCGTGGCGATGCCGGTATGCGCGCCGAAGGCCGTCGAAAAACTGGCCAGCACGGAAACGTGGTCCGTGATCACTGTCAATGTGATCTTGTCCATCTCCAGGCCGCCGTATTCTTCGGGAATGTCGACCGCGGTGAACCCCAGCTCCGCCGCCTTGCGCAGCAGCTTCGCCATGGCGCCCGGCTCCTTGGCTTCCACAGCCGCCAGAGCCGGCAGAATCTCCTCGCCGGCAAAGCGCTCCGCCGTCGCGGCAATCTGGCGCTGCTCCTCGCTCAGATCTTCCGGCGTAAACACCTCGGCGGGGGTGCGGGATTCGAGCAGAAAGCTTCCGCCGGACGGAGCAGCGATGGGTGATGCGGTCGAAGCGGACATAGGTCGATTTTCTCCCGCTGATCCCAAGTTACTTGAGCTTGCCGGACCCGATCAAATCCTGGCCCCTTTTCCCGTTCGTCGCCAGGGGCTCTTCGCGTACAATAGAATCAGTACCGTCCGGGAGAGCTTATCTTGCTCGCCGCGCTCTCATCTTCATCCGCTGCTGCCGGTTGCGTCACCGGCACGTTTGCCCGTCGCGCCGCGCTGCTCGTCTTCGCGCCGCAGAGCGGGCTGCGCCATTACCTGAAGATGCAGTACGCCGACCAGACCTTCAAAGGCCTCTACCACTGGAACTGGTTTGACGCCTCCATGCTGCTGCCCTATTTCGCCGTGATGATCGTGCTCTCCTTTTACGGCATCCATCGCTACACGCTGTGCTACCAGTACTTCAAATACAGGCGCAACGCCAAGCCCGGCCCCCTGCGCGCCTTCGGCGAGCTGCCCGCCGTCACCATCCAGTTGCCCATCTTCAATGAGCAGTTCGTCATCGACCGCCTTATTGAGGCGGTCTGCGCCATCGAGTACCCGCGCGAGAAACTTGAAATCCAGGTGCTCGACGACTCCACCGACGAAACCCGCGAAGTCGCCTCGGCCATCGTCGAGCGCTATGCCGCGCTCGGCCACAACATCGCCTATATTCACCGCACCAACCGCGTCGGCTTCAAGGCCGGCGCTCTCGACGCGGGCCTCAATGTGGCGAAGGGCGAGTTCGTCGCCATCTTCGATGCCGACTTCGTTCCCCCCTCCGACTGGCTGATGAAGGTCATTCATCATTTCGCCGAGCCCGAAATCGGCATGGTGCAGACCCGCTGGACCCACCTCAACCGCGACTACAGCCTTCTCACGCGGGTTGAGGCCATCCTGCTCGACGGCCACTTTGTTCTCGAGCATGGCGCGCGCTTCCGCACCGGCGAGTTCTTCAACTTCAACGGCACCGCGGGCATGTGGCGCCGCCAGGCCATCTTCGACGGCGGCGGCTGGCAGCACGACACTCTCACCGAAGACACAGACCTCAGCTACCGCTCGCAGATGGCCGGCTGGAAATTCAAGTACCTGCCCGACGTCGAATGCCCTTCCGAGCTGCCCATCGAGATGACCGCCTTCAAGACCCAGCAGGCGCGCTGGGCCAAGGGCCTCATCCAGACCAGCATCAAGATTCTGCCCCGCGTCTTCCGCTCCAACACGTCCCTGCGCAATAAGATTGAATCCGTCTACCACCTCACCGCCAACATGAGCTATCCGCTCATGGTCATCATGTCGGCGCTTCTCATCCCCGCCATGATCTGCCGCTTCTACCAGGGATGGTTCCAGATGCTGCTCATTGACGTGCCGCTGTTCACCGCGTCCAGCTTTTCCATTGCCGTGTTTTACGTCATGAGCGAGCGCGAACTCTTTCCCCGCACCTGGAAGCGCACGTTTTACTATCTGCCCTTCCTCATGGCGCTGGGCATCGGCCTCACCGTCACCAACACCAAGGCCGTGATGGAAGCTCTGCTGGGCATCAAGAGCGCTTTCGTGCGCACGCCCAAGTACCGCGTGGCGCAAAAAGGCCAGAGATCCCAGGCCGCCAAGTACCGCAAGCGGCTCAAGCTCGCGCCCTGGATCGAGCTGCTGCTCGGCTGCTACTTTGCCGCCGCCATCTGGTACACCTTCACCAACAAGAACTACTTCACCGCGCCGTTCCTCATCCTCTTCGTCGTCGGCTACTGGTACACCGGCCTCATGAGTCTTCTCCAGGGCCGCTTCGAGCGCTGGCGCTCGGGCAGCGCGGTTGCGGAAGAATCCAGCCCCAAGCCCTTCCCCGTGGGCGTATAGCCCCCTCCGCTACAATAGAACGAACCGCCTGCGTCCCATGGCCTGAAAAACCATTCGTCTGCAGCCGCGGTCTATCGCTATGCTGGCGCAGAATCTCCCTGAAGCTCTCACCTTCGATGACGTGTTGCTGGTGCCCTCGTACAGTGACGTGGTACCCGTGCAGGTGAGCACGCAGACGCAGCTCACGCCCTCCATCACCCTCAACACGCCCCTCGTCTCCTCGGCCATGGACACCGTGACGGAGTCGCGCATGGCCATCGCCATGGCGCAGCAGGGCGGCATCGGCATCGTGCACCGCAATCTCTCCATCGCCGCCCAGGCCGGCGAAATCGACAAGGTCAAGCGGTCGGAGAGCGGCATGATCGTCGACCCCGTCACCATCGGCCCCGATCAGTTCATTGCCGACGCCCTCGAAGTCATGCGCCGCTACAAGATCTCCGGCGTGCCGGTCACGCAGGGCAAGCGCCTGGTCGGCATCCTCACCAACCGTGACCTGCGCTTTGAGACCCGCACCGACATCCCCGTGGGCCAGGTGATGACCAAAGAAGACCTCATCACCGTTCCCGTGGGCACCACGCTCGAAGAAGCGGAGACCATCCTGCACAAGCATCGCGTGGAAAAGCTGCTCGTGGTCAACGGCGAGTACGAGCTCAAAGGCCTCATCACCGTCAAGGACATCCAGAAAAAGCTCAAATATCCCAATGCCAGCAAAGATGACCAGGGCCGCCTGCGCGTAGGCGGAGCCATCGGCGCCACCGG
>JASHTS010000247.1 GCA_030040425.1 Acidobacteriaceae bacterium
AACGGCACCATCGCCTACACCCGCGCGGGCCAGTTCCAGTTGAACAACCAGGGCACCATCGTCGACACCGACGGCGATCCGCTCATTCCCACCATCACCATTCCACCCAATGCCACGGCCGTGACCATCACCCAGTACGGCGTGGTCAACGCCACCCTGCCCGGCCAGCAGAACCCGTCGCAATTGGGCCAGATTCAGTTGGCCACCTTTCCCAACCCCGGCGGACTGCAGCTGGTGGGCAACAACCTGCTTGAGTCCACGCTCAGCTCCGGCGACCCGGTGCTCGGCAATCCCGGCGGCACGGAAGGTCTGGGCACCCTGCAGCAAGGCTATCTCGAAAACTCGAATGTCGACGTGGTCACCGCCTTCGTACAGATGGTACTGGCGCAGCGCGCCTACGAATCGAATTCCAAAGTCATCAAGGCCGCCGACGACATGTACTCGCAGGTGAACAACATGACGCACTAGAACAGAGTTCGCAAATTCGGCCTTGCACGGGGTACGGCTTTCGCGAGATGGAAAGCGAAGTGTTGCAAAGTGCACGATTGCAGAAGTACCGAAGGATTGAAGTCTTTGGAACAAGGGCACGGCTTGAGCCGGGCCGCAAGAGGACAAAAAGAACTGCGGGCTTCAGCCCCTGAGGGTTCTTCAAAGCCTCCTGATTTGCCAACTGGAAACCGCGACGCACGCAGGTGCAATGATGCACGCACAACGAATCCGGCCCGCTCTTGCGATTCTTCTCCTCGCATGCGCATCTTGCGCCCGCACCCAAACCCCGTCTTCCCCCTCTGCACCGCACGCCTTCGCCTCGGCGCTCTCCGCCTCGGACACCGTCGAAGTCATCCGCGAGATCGACGACCCCTCCACCGGCAACCGCTGGCTTCTGGTGCGCGACTGGAACCGACCCGGCGGTCCGGGGCGTTTGCTTCTCCTCGCCGGCTCGCTGCGCACCACACATCCTGAACCCGCCGGCCAAATCTCCCCGTCGCTCGCCGGCACGGAGTTCAACACAGCAGCGCCCGTCATTCGCGGCGGGGATCCGCTCATCGTCGAAGAAAACACGCCCCTCGTCGAAGCGCGTCTTGCGGCCACGGCTCTCGGGCCGGCGGTGCGCGGCGCCGCTCTCGAAGCGCGTCTTCAAATCGGCGGCAAGATCGTCCGCGTGCGCGCCCTCGCGCCCGGCCGCGCAGCTCTCGCGCCCGGCCTGGAAGGGCAGCCATGACGCCTAACCGGACGCATAACGTGACGCGCAACGTCTTACGCGCGGCGTCGCTCGCGCTGGCTTTGGCCTGCGTGCCGCCCTTCGCGCAGGCCAAGAAGAAGGCCTCTGCAAGCGACGCGGCCAGGGCCACGCCGCCCGAGGCTGCGCTCGCTCATTACATCGACCGCGTGCGCGCTGAGCAGGCGGCCGAAGTGCATTCGGCCGGCTCCATCTGGTCGCCGCAGGGATTGCTCGTGCGTCTGGGCACGGATCCCAAGGCCTACCGTCTGCACGATGTGATCTCCATCGTAGTCTCCGAAAGCCTCGCCGCCTCGACCGACGGCCAGGTCAAAAACGCGCGAGCTTCCTCTGCCAGCTCCGGCCTCACCGCGCTCTTCGGCGCGCTCAAAAGCGGCAACAATCTTCAGAACCTCGTCGGCATGAGCGCTTCCTCGGGGCTCTCCGCGCAAGGCCAGAGCACCACCAACTCCAGCCTCACCACCACCTTCGGCGGCGAGGTGGTCGACGTGCTCCCGAACGGCATGCTCGTCGTCCAGGCCACGCGCCAGCTCACCTTCTCCGAGCAGACGCAGCTCATCAAGCTGCGCGGCCTGGTGCGCCCCGAAGACGTCAGCAACCAGAACCAGGTGCTTTCCACCGACATGACCGATCTCGAGCTCGAAGTCACCGGCAAGGGCATCGTCAACGACTCCACGTACCGCCAGAACCCCCTCGTGCGCTTCCTTGAGAAGCTGCTGGTGTTCTGAGAACAGGGTTCAGGGTTCAGGGATCAGGGAAGAGGGAACAGGGATCAGGGAACAGGCAATAAAGACAAATCACAATGAGCATTCATCTCGCAAATCGCCCCATCCCTCCCGCACGCACCCTGCGGCCTGCGCGCTTTCTCACCCTCGCCGTCTTCCTCCTCTGCGCCGTCCCCGCTCTCTCGGAGTCGGCCGACACCGGCCAGATGGTCCGCGTCAAAGACGTTGCCGCCATCGAAGGCATCCGCGACAACCAGCTTGTCGGCTACGGCCTGGTTGTCGGCCTGCACGGCACCGGCGACAGCCAGCAGACCATCTTTCCCTACCAGAGCCTGGTCTCGGCGCTCGAGCGCATGGGCATCACCGTACCCCAGTCCGGCGCCATCAGCGCGCAGAACATGCAGGTCAAGAACATGGCCGGCGTCTTCGTGGTGGCCACGCTGCCGCCCTTCACCCAGCCCGGCTACAAGCTCGACGTCACCGTCTCCTCGGCCGGCGATGCGCGCTCGCTCGAAGGCGGCATCCTGCTCATGACCCCGCTCTATGGCCCCGACGGCAAAATCTTCGCCCAGGCGCAGGGCGCGCTGGTGCTCGGCGGCTACCTGGCCGCTGCTGCCGGCAACTCGCGCACTGTGAATCACCCCACCACCGCGCGCATTCCGGACGGCGCCCTGGTCGAGCGCCCGGTGCCCTTCGATCTCAAGCAGCTGCACACCATCGACGTAGTGCTCAACGACGCCGATTTTCACACTTCGGAAGAGATGGCGGCCTCGATCAACCGCGTTCTCGGCTCCGCGCGCGCCCAGGCCCTCGACAGCCGCCGCGTGGAGATCGTCCCCAGGCCCGACGAAGACCTGCCCGCGCTCCTCGACAAGATCGAGTCGGCCGAGATCGAGGTCTATCCCCGCGCCCGTGTGGTCGTGAATGAGCGCACCGGCACCGTAGTCATCGGCGGCACCGTGCGCCTGCAGCCGGTCTCCATCCTCCACGGCGGCCTCACCGTCAACGTCATCTCCCAGGTCCAGGTCTCGCAGCCCAGCGCGCTTTCGAGCGGCGGCACCACGCAGGTGGTTCAGCAAACCCAGGTCGAAGCCGAAGAAAAACCCGTCAACCGCATCGACCTCAAAGAGGGCGCCACGGTCGAGGATCTGGTCCAGGAATTGCAACGTACCGGGGCAGGCGCGCGCGACGTGATCTCCATTCTGCAGGCCATGAAAGAGGCCGGCGCGCTCGAAGCCGATCTGGAGGTGATCTGATGGCGGTGCTGGCCCCAAGCATGACTCAATCCGTGCCGGCATCCGGTGCGCCCGCGCCCAGCCCCAAGCTGGTGAATGCCGCGCACGAGTTTGAGGCGCAGATGATGAAGGAGTTATTGGCGCCGATGACGGGCGCAGATCCCCTTTTCGGCGCGGACGACGACGCATCCGATTCCGGTCTTGCCCTCGGCTCGGGCTCCGGCGCCGGCGGCGCTCTCGCCGACTTCGCCTCCGAAACTCTCGGTCAGGCTCTGAGCGAGCGCGGCGGCTTCGGCATCGCCGACAAGATCATTCGCGAGCTGACGCCCGCTGCCCGCGCGCCAGCGGGGGCAACCGTAACTTCCCGGGTAACCCTCTCTTCGCACAGCGATACCGTGATGAGAAAGCTTGAATGACTAAGGTGATTCGAAAAAACTGCCGATACACTCGGCGAGGAGCAGAAAGGTATGGACATAAGCAGCAATCTGGATGGACTACGGTCGCTGCTGGGCGTTAACTCGGCTGCGCCGGCAACCCCGGCTACGAACCAATCGAAGAGCGGATCCCCCTCTTCGGCCAGCACCCTCAGCGGCGACCAGGCTACGGTGAGCAGCGCGGCCAGCGAGGTATCGGAAACTGCGGGGGGCGACCCTGTGCGCTGGGACAAAGTGGCGCAGATTCAGGCCGCGCTCGAGTCGGGCACTTACTATGTGCCTGCATCGGCGGTGGCCGCCAAGCTGGTCGACGCCATGGTTGCGGCGGGCAGCTAGCGTCGCGCGCGCTCCTCTTCTGTCGGCATTTTGTATGGCCGCCGCCTGGCCACGCGGCTTCCTCGGGAAACCTGCGCCCGCGCTGCCCTCGCACCCTGGGCAGCCTTCAATCTTGGGAACCTTGACCGCTGCAGCCTGCGCGCGTCTCGATTTTCTTTGCGAGGCTCGATGCTCTCTCGCGGAAATCGGAGTAAACCATGGAGCTACTCCCTCGCCGTCCGGCGCTTAAAGACATCCTCTCCGAAGCCGCGCACGCCCTCGCCCGCCTCGACGCCGCGCGCCTCGAAGAGCTCGCGCTCTCCTGCCAGGCCCTGAATCGTGAACTGGCGCGTGACTCGAATTGCGACGCCTATCCCGAGCCGCCGATAAACCAGGCAGGGCGGGCGCGTCTTGCTGCGGAGGCTCGCGCGGCCCGGCGCGAGATGGCCGTCTTCGCTCGCGTGCTCGAAGCCACGCGCGCCAACGTGCAGGTCATCGAGCGCCTGCGCGCGCTGCGCTCCGGGACGCTCGAGTATACGGCCGGCCCAAGCGGCGATTTCGATCTGCGCTGGCCGCCGGCGAAGACCGGGCAGGAGACAAGGCATGGGAACGATTAACGCGGCCTTTTCCATCACCGCCCAGGCTCTTGATGCGGATCAGTCGGCGCTCAATGTCGTCGCCAACAACGTGGCCAGCGCCAACACTCCCGGCTACACCACCGAGACTCCCGACTGGCAGCAAAACCAGCCCATCGACATCGACGGCGTTCTTCTTGGCCAGGGCGCGCAGGAAACCGGCGCAACCTCGCAGCGCGATCGCGTCCTTGAGGAACGGCTCGATCAGCAACAGCAACAGGCCTCCGCCTCCGGCGTGCGTCTGACCGCGCTCAACACCATGGAAGCCCTCTTCACGCCCGACTCCGGTTCCTCGAGCTCGAGCGCCGGCGACATCGGCAGCGACATCACCAATTTCTTTGACTCTTTCGGCTCGCTTGAAGCCAATCCCACCGACAACGCCCTGCGCCAGAACGTGCTCTCCACCGCGCAGACCCTCGCCGGCGATATCTCCAACGCCGCCGCCAGCCTCAACTCCCAGCGCTCGGCCCTCGACCAGGAAGCCGCGGGCGTGGCCAGCCAGGTCAACTCGCTCACCAGCTCACTGGCGCAGCTCAATACCGAGATCCAGTCCGAGTCGCCCAACAGCGACGCCGGCACGCTCGAAGACCAGCGCCAGCAGGATCTGAGCCAGCTCTCGCAATTGATCGGCATCAACCAGGTCACCACGGAGAACAACGGCCTTTCCATCACCACGGCTTCGGGCCAGCTTCTCGTCTCCGAAGGCCAGAGCTTCCAGCTCACCACCGGCGTTGTGAACGGCGTCACGGACTTCTTTGTCAACGGCACAGATATCACCTCCCAGCTCGAGCAGGGCGGAGGCGAGCTCGGCGGCTACCTCACCGCACGTGACACGGACATTCCCAGCGTGCTCAACTCGCTCGACCAGCTCGCCTACGGCATCTCCACCGAGGTCAACGCCCTCAACAACACCGGCACTGATCTCGACGGCGCCACCGGCACCGCCGCTGCACCGCTCTACATCTTCAACCAGCCCACGGCGGTGGCCGGCTCGGCGCAAGCCATGAGCGTCGTCATGACCGATCCCAACCAGATCGCCGCCGCCGGCGCGGGCGATGCCACCGGCGACAACTCCAACGCCGTCGCCATGGCTAACCTGGCGAATCAGACCATCGTCGGCGGCCAAACGCCCACCGACTTCTTCTCGAACTTCGTCACCCAGCTCGGCTCCACGGTCTCTCAGGTGCAGACCGAAAACACCGCGCAGAACGCCTCCGTCACCCAGCTGCAGACGCAGAACGACGCGCTCTCCAGCGTCAACCTCAACGATCAGGCCTCGGACATGACTGTACTCGAGCGCAGCTACCAGGCCGCTGCCCAGGTCTTTAGCATGCTCGACACCATCATGGCTTCGGCCCTCAACCTGGGGGAACAGACCACCGTCTCCTGACGGCGCCGCCCGCGAGAAAGCGCTCGCGCGGCGCGCCCGGGAGGCGGTCATGAAGGGGAAGGGAATAGGGAATGGGGAATAGGGAACAGGGAAGCGGGAGAGGCAAAACCGAAGCTGTTGCATAAACGGATTTTTGAAAGGACACGGTTGGTAGGTCAGGGCTTCAGCCCTGACTGCCGAAAAGGGGCCGACAAAATCGCGGGCTTTGGCCCCTGAGGGAGTTTTTCCCTCGCCCTCGGAGCATCTATGCAACCAGTTCCAAGGAAAAGATGCTTGACGAGAAGGGAACTCAAACAGAAAGACGAACACCATGCGCGTTGACCCCAACTACATCACCAACCTTGCCGGCTCGCTCGATCAGGTGCAGGCCAACGAGCAGCAGCTTACGCAGGAGCTTTCGAGCGGAGTGCGCGTCACCTCGCTCGGCGTCGATCCGCTCGCCTCCGGCGAAAATGTTCTACTCCTCAACCAGATCGACCAGGACACATCCTTCACTTCCAATGCCAGCCTGGTCACCGGCCAGCTGCAGGTGGCGGACTCCGCCCTGGGCAGCGTGGTCACCGAGCTCAACCAGGCCATCTCGCTCGCCACCAGCGCTACCAACGGCACCATGTCTTCAAGCGATGTGCAATCGGTCGGCAACCAGATCTCCGGCATCCTCGACGAGGTTCAGTCTCTCGCCAACACCAGCTACCAGGGCCAGTACATCTTCGCTGGCGGCCAGACCACCACCGCGCCTTTCTCGACCTCCAGCGCCACTACTCCCGCCGTCACCACCTACAACGGCGACAGCGACATCAACTATCTCGAGCTGCCCAACGGCGAAAAGATCCAGTTGAACGTGCCCGGCAATCAGATCTTTCAGGGTTCCGGCTCAAGCAACGTCTTCGCCGCCCTCAACAACCTCGTCGCCGACTTCCAGAGCGGCTCCGTCAACACCGGGCAGGCCGTCAGCGACACTGAAGCCCTCAACTCCGCACTCAACTACGTTTCCCAGCAGCGCGTCGTCATCGACAACTCCATCACCCGCCTCAGCGCCACCTCGGACGCAGTCACCAACGAGCAGACCCAGCTCACCACCGCGCAGACCAATCTCATGCAGGCCGATGTCGCCTCGGTCTCCACGCAGCTCTCGCTCGCTGAAACCCAGCAGACCGCGCTCGAAGACGTCATCGCGCAACTCGGCTCCGACCAGAACGATCTCTTCACCAAGCTGCCGAGTTGACCTGTCCGTTCGCACACGACTCTGCTCTGTTGGCTCGTTTCATAAACGTCAACGATTGTCATCCTGAGCGAGGATCGTCCACCACGGCGGACGATCGGAGTCGAAGGATCTGCGGTTGCTTCTCCTCATCCAGTCGAGCTCCCGAACCTGAGCATCCAATCAGCCCCTGCGACTGCTCGTCTCCCTCTATACTCAATGGCGGGAGGGAACCGTCCTTGCTCGCTTCGCTGCGCTTTCTGTGGAACGCCACCCGCGGCCATCGCCTGCGGCCGTGGAAGAGCGAATACCTGCGCTGGCGCGTTGAAACCTACTCCGGCAAGTGGGCGGAAAAACTCTCCGCCTCCAGCTTCCTCGGCTTCTTCTGGACCTCGCGCTGGGAGCTTTTGAGCTTCCTCGCCTGGACCCATCAGCTGGAACGCGAAACCCGCCGCCGCACCTGAGCCATTCCGAATTCCAGTGCCGCCATCCTGTCCATGCCGTCTCACCGATCGCTGCGTGAATCCGTCCATCGAGAAGGAGTGCGTGGGAAAATCTTCCCAGGGTCCCCGCTCCGGGAGATCAATCTTCTGATGCGCTTCGGACTTTTCTTTTTTCTCCTGCTCGCGCTTGCCGGCTCGTCCTCCGCGCGCGCACAGAATCTTCCTCCCCGCCAACTGCCGCCGGTCGAGCCGCCCCGGCCCATGCCCGGCGCGCAGGGTCCTGCGCCCACGCTGCAGGTCACCACCACCGAGGTCCTCGTTCCCACGCTGGTCGAAAAACGCGATGGCGAAATTCTTTATGGCCTCAAGCAAAAAGATTTCGTCCTCGAAGACAACGGAGTGCCGCAAAAAATCCGCGTGCAGGAGGAGATGGACACCGCCCCCGTCGCCCTCGTCGTCGCCGTCGAG
The DNA here is from genome assembly GCA_030040425.1 of Acidobacteriaceae bacterium. Taxonomy (GTDB): domain Bacteria; phylum Acidobacteriota; class Terriglobia; order Terriglobales; family Acidobacteriaceae; genus Telmatobacter. The sequence continues at coordinate 8,087 of JASHTS010000247.1, forward strand.
CTCGGCGGTGCCAGCGTGCTCGAATTCGACAAGCTCGCCAAACTCGGCCCCCTCCTCGATCTCTTTCTCACCGATCCGCGCAGCCGCGTGGCCCTCGTCGGCTTTGACTCCACGCCGCAACTCATCCAGGACTACACCCACTCCGGCGACCAGGTGAACCAGGAGCTCAAGAGCCTTCAGCCCGGAGACGGCGGCGCGGCCATCCTCGATACCATCAGCTACGCCGTCACGCTACTCGAGACCCAGCCCAAGGAATTCCGGCGCGTGCTGCTCCTCATCAGCGAGGAGCGCGACCACGGCAGCCGGCACACGAAACCCGAAGCCCTGATCCGGCAGATCGGCGAGTCCGACGTGCTCGTGCTCAGCGTCGCCTTCAATCCCGCGCGCGCCGAGATCGCCCACGATACGTGGGATCCCAATCTCGACGACCGCACCCTCAACATGGTCTCCGCGCTGGCCATGGTGGTGAAGGCCTTCAAGAAAAACGTCAGCAGAGAGATCGCCGATCTGAGCGGCGGCGAATACACCACCTTCACCGGCGACAAAAAGTTCGAGGCCCGCGTGGTGGATGCCGCCCGGCACGCGCGCAACCGCTACCTCATCACCTTCAGCCCCTCGAACCCCACCCCCGGCCTGCACACCCTCCGCGTGCGCACCGCTGAGGATTACGGTGCCCGCATCGTGGCGCGCGACCATTATTGGGCCGCCGGAGCCTCGCCATAAGCCGGCTCCGTTCTGATTTTGAAGATGTTACGGTTAAAGGGCATGATGCCGCAAAATCTGTGGCATAATGTCCTTATGAGCCATGCCGCCGCCATCCCGGTCTCCTCGCCGCCCTTCACCTACGATTGGCGCAAGATCGAGCGCGGCCTTCCGCTGGCCACGCTGAATGAGTTCTCCGCTTACTCCGGCATCCCCATGAAGAGCCTGCTGGAAGTTGTAATTCCGCCGCGGACTCTGAAGCACAGGCGGCAGAGAAAGGAACCCCTCAATGCGGAAGAGTCGGACCGGTTGGCGCGGGTGGCAAAAGTGTACGAACTGGCGGTGAAGGTATACGGCGGCCGCGAGGAGGGGAAAGAATTTCTGACCAAAGCAATGCCGCGCTTCGATGAAAACTCGCCGCTCCAATTAATGCGCACGGCAGCGGGCAAAGAGGCGGTCGAGGAGTTCTTGATTCAGATCGACGAAGGCATGGTCATCTGAGGAGAGTTTCTGAGCGGCCTCGCGGATGAAGACACTCTGGCGGATTAGCGCGTATGCCGATTTAAGCGGAGGGGGCGCGAAGATTGCTTCCGCGCGCTGGCATACGAAAGGGAAGCCGGTCGTCTACCTTGCAGAGAGCCCGGCCGGCGCCATGCTTGAGCGCTTGGTCCATCTTCTCTCTACACGCTGGCAGCTTCCTGAGACGTATGACCTGCTCGAGGCGCACACTCCCGACGATCTCGGGACCAAAGAACTCTTGCCGCCGGTGCGCGTGGATTGGAAACAGAACCTTCTGCTCACCCGGCAGCTCGGGGATGAGTGGTTGAAAGAGAAGGAGACGCCGCTTGCGCGCGTCCCATCGGCGATCATGCCGCGCACGTGGAACATCTTGCTGAATCCTGAGCATCCTGAAGCCCGTCGCGTAAAAATTGTGTCCGTTCTCCGCGAGCGCTTCGACATTCGCCTCTTCCGCATCGGCCTCCGCTAGCCGCAGGCCTCACCGCTCCAGCGTCTGGTACCTTGCATCCATCCCCGCCAGCGTGTGGCCGCTGATGGGTCAGTCGTAATGCCGGATCCCCGCCGCATCGGGAACCATGTCCGCCGAGATCATCTGCGCCGAGGACACCGCGATCACATCCGTTCGCTGCCTGCCCACCAGCACATTTTTTTGAAACAGTGGAAATCCTACCCGCGATTCTATCCCGCCCATCCCGCCGGGCGCGCTTTATCTTTTTCGCGGAATCGCCGTAGAACTCCCGCATCTCCTTCGCTTTCCGCCTCTGGTTCCCGCGCGGAATTTGCGCCCGTTCCGGTTTCCCCGCCGGGCGGCCTTCATGGTAATCTCAAAACAGACACTTGAGAGTGGACCTGAGAGAAAACGAGGAGTACTTGACGCCGTGCTGGCGACTCAAAAGAAGACTGACCTGATCCAACGCTTCCGCACTCACGAGAAGGACACCGGATCGCCGGAAGTCCAGATCGCGATTCTGAGCGAGCGGATCGGCGACCTGACCGAGCACTTCAAAACCCATAAGAAAGACCACGCATCCCGGCGTGGACTCCTGATGCTCGTCAGCAAGCGCCGCCGCCTGCTGGATTACCTGAAGACCCACGATTCGGACCGTTACCGGGACGTGATCGGCAAACTCGGTCTCCGCAAGTAATCCAGAAAGTATCCATTGAAGCGGAAGCGCCCAGACCCGTTATTGGTCGCGGCTCCTGCTCGCCTTCGCCGGCGGGGCCTCGGTGCACCTGGCAAACCAAATCTCCTGCCAGGGCCTGGGCACCGCTATCGGCTGTGCCTGCTCATTCTTATGGCGGCCGCCGTCGGGCCCATCCTCGCCGCGAGCACCCTCCCGCGCTCACCCCACACAAGTTTCCCAAGTGAAAAAACTGAAATGAGGACTCTATGTCTACCAAGCATGAAGTAGCCGTCGAGCTTGCCGGCGGCAAGCGTCTGGCCTTTGAGACCGGGCGCATGGCCAAGCAAGCCTCTGGCGCAGCGCTGGTGACCACCGGCGAAACCGTTGTCCTGGCTACCGCCGTGGCCTCGCCCGATGCCCGCGAAGGCATCGATTTCTTCCCCCTCACCGTCGACTACCGCGAGTACACCTACGCCGGCGGCCGCATTCCCGGCGGCTTTATCAAGCGCGAAGGCCGGCCCAGCGAAAAGGAAATCCTTACCGCCCGCCAGATCGACCGCCCCATCCGCCCGCTCTTCCCCGACGGCTTCCGCAACGAGACCCAGGTCATCGCCCTGGTCTTCTCCGCCGACAAGGAAAACGATCCCGACGTGATCGCCATCAACGCCGCCGCCGCCGCCCTCGCCCTTTCAGACATTCCCTTCGGCGCCACCGTCGCTGCGGTGCGCGTAGGCCGCGTCAACGGCGAGTTTGTCGTCAATCCCACGTACGCCGAGCGCTCCACCAGCACCCTCAATATCATGGTCGTCGGCCACAAAGACGGCATCGTGATGATCGAGTCCGGCGCCAAAGAGGAGACCGAAGACGTCGTCCTCGGCGCCATCGAGTTCGCGCACGCGCAGATCAAGCAGATCGTCGCCGCCATCGACGACCTCGTTTCCAAAGCCGGCAAGGCCAAGCGCGCCTTCACCGCACTCGAGTTCGACGAGGGCTACTACAACGATCTCAAATCCAGGATCGGCGACCGCCTCAAGGACGCGCTCGACACGCAGAAGCACGGCAAGATCGAAAGCTACGCGCTCATCAAGCAGATTCAGGATGAGCTGGCTGCCGGGCTCCCCGCAGACGATCCCACCGCAAAAAAGAAGCTCGGCCACTACTACGAGCTCCTGCGCGAGCGCCTCTTCCGCGAGCAGGTGACCAAGGAACGCATCCGTCCTGATCGCCGCGCCTTCGATGAGATTCGTCCCATCAGCATTGAAACCGGAGTGCTACCGCGCACCCACGGCTCGGCCCTGTTCACGCGCGGAGAAACCCAGGCCCTGGTCACCGCCACGCTGGGCACGCCCGACGAAAGCCAGCGCCTCGAAAGCTACGAGGGCGAGCAAAAGAAGGGCTTCATGCTCCACTACAACTTTCCGCCCTTCAGCGTTGGCGAGACAGGACGTATGACCGGCGTGGGTCGCCGCGAAGTAGGCCACGGCGCGCTTGCTGAGCGTGCCATTACCGCGGTTCTTCCCACCGGCGACGATCTCCCCTACTCGATCCGCATCGTCTCTGACATTCTCGAGTCCAACGGCTCCTCTTCCATGGCTTCGGTCTGCGGCGCCAGCCTCGCGCTCTTCGACGCCGGCATCAAGCTTTCCGGCGCCGTGGCCGGCATCGCCATGGGACTGGTCAAGGAAGGCGACGACTACGCCATCCTCACGGATATCGCCGGCGCCGAAGACCACTACGGCGATATGGACTTCAAAGTAGCCGGCACGCGCAAGGGCATCACCGCTTTGCAAATGGATATCAAGATCGGCGGCCTGACGCGCGAGATTCTCGAGCAGGCCATGGAACAGGCGCGCCGCGGCCGCCTCTTCCTTCTCGACAAGATGGATGCCGAGCTCAGCGGTCCGCGCACCGAGCGCTCCAAGTACGCGCCGCGCATTGAGACCGTGCAGATTCCCGTCGAGAAGATCCGCGACCTCATCGGAAAGGGCGGCGCCACCATTCGCGGCCTCGTGGAGCAGACCGGCGCCAAGATCGATGTCGACGACAGCGGCAAGGTCAGCGTGGCCTCAGCCGACGCCGAGGGCCTCAAGAAAGCCCTGGCCATGATCAGCGACATCACCGCCGTGCCCGAGGTCGGCAAAGTCTATCTTGGCAAGGTGGTCCGCATCGCCGAGTTCGGCGCCTTTGTCGAGCTCTTTCCCGGCACTGACGGACTGCTGCACATTTCTGAGATCGCCGAGCACCGCGTCAAGGAAGTCAAGGACGAGCTGCGCGAAGGCGATCAGGTCATGGTGAAGGTGCTGGCCATCGAAGGCAACCGCATCAAGCTCAGCCGCAAGGCGCTCATCCGGGAGCAGAAGGCCAAAATGGCGCACTCCCCGGCGCCGTCGGAGGGCGCCGAACCCGACGCCGCTCCGCGCGAAGCCGCTCCTGCCCCCGCGCGTCCGCGCAACGAGTTCGACGAGCGCCAGCCGAAGTCGAACCAGAGCACCATTCTCATCGAAGGCGGCGATTTCGAGGAGGGAGAGGCTGAGGAGTTCGATGAGGAAAATGAGCCGAACTTCAACCGCGCCGAAGGTGTTTCCGTCCACGCCGGCCAGCCGCATGGCGGCGGAGGCAGCAGACCGGGCGGTCAAAACAATCGCCGCCGGCGTCGTCGCCGTGGCGGCAGCGGTCGCGGTCCCGGCGGTGGCCAGGGCTGAATCGGCAATCGCTGAAACCAGTGTGTCGGACAAAAACAAAAGGCCCGGATCGCTGCGACCCGGGCTTTCTTGTCTAACGTGGGCAGGTGGCCCGGTCATCGCAAGCGCGGCGAGCTGGAGGAGCTGTGCGCCGCTCATCGCGTTCTTTGCGATGAGCGGGCGGGATTGACTTGATCCCAGTTTTCCGCACACCACCGAGTACGATCTTTGTATTCAGGGGAGGGCGGATTTACGTCAAAGAGCAGCCACACGGAGGCGCAGATGATCGCCGCGCTGAAGCAGGCGGAGGCAGATCGGAAACCTGATCCTGTCCACTGAAGAACGTCTCTCACCGCGAGTGCAGGCGCGAAGCGTGCAACCGCGCCGGCTGCAGCTCGCGCTGCCCCGCTCCCTCCGCATACGGCTCCGCCAGCGGCTCAAGGCTTGCCTCGTCCGCCGGAAGTGCGCGTCCCGCGTTCTTTTCCGTGTACATGCGCCGGTCCGCCGCAATGCACAGCGCTTCGGCGCTCAGCGCATCCTCGGGATAAACCGCAATCCCCACGCTCGCGCCGATGCGCACCCGGTGCCCGTCGAGTTCGAAGGGCTGGTTCAGCAGTTGAATCAGCGACTGGCCCACGATCTCCGCGTCCACCCGGCTCGTCGGCTCCTCCAGAATCACGCTGAATTCGTCGCCCCCGGTCCGCGCCACCGTGTCCGAACGCCGCACCCGACCCAGAAAGATCTCGCCCGCGCGTTTCAGCAGCAGGTCGCCCACGTGATGCCCGGAGGTGTCGTTCACCTCCTTGAAGTGGTCCAGATCCACCAGCAGCAGCGCCGCCTGCTTGCCTGAGCGGTGCGCCCGCTCGAGGGCCCCGGCCAGCCGGTCCTGAAACAGCCGCCGATTCGGCAGCCCGGTCAGCTCATCGTGCAGCGCCAGGTATTTGTTGTGCTCGATCTGGCTCTCCAGCAACAGCAGAATCATGCCCACGGCCACCACATACTTGGGCAGGTTGTATATCTCGCTCTCCGGATGCAGATAAGGGAAGTAGGTGTTGATGCCCGGTCCTGCGACGAACACCATCGCCCAGGCCAGAAATCCCGCAATCGTGATCAGCGCGCCCGTCGTCGCGCGCCGGTAGGTGTACCAGAAGTGGATGCCGCATCCGAAGTAGACCGTGAAGAACACCGCATTCAGCGCCAGGTCCTGCCCGTTGTTGGGCTGGTTCTCGACAGCCAGCAGAAATGCCGCCAGGCCGCAGTAAAGGCTGGCCACCGACCAGCGCAGCGGATGATTCTTTCGCCCCAGCGTTCCCGTCGCCAGAGCCAGCGGCGCCAGCCCCAGCAGCAGCGCCGAGGGAGCAAAGACCCACGACCCCGCGCGCGCGAAGTTCAACAGTCCAAGATAAAGCGTATTCGTGCCCAGCAGCAGCCCCAGCATCCAGCGGCTGGAGTAATCATTGCGATAGGGCACACAGGCCCACATGAAAATCACGCCCGCCCACACCAGCGAAACCATCCCAAGAAAACTCGCATACGGGGCGATTCGGCCGTTCTGGGCAAAGATGCCCGCGACAAAGTGCAGCTCGATCAGGAGCCATCCTGTGAGCCACAATCCGGATACCGCCGTGAAGCCGCGGCGCGCTACCGAAGCAAAGGCGCACGTCAGCAGCGCTACGGCTCCTACATCTGGAAGTTTTCCCCAGTCCAAACTCGCTCACCTTGTCGCGGCAAGGGCCCCCAAGCAGATAGAATCGCTGAATTTCCAGCGAACCGCATGGCGCTTTTGTATCATCTTTCTCTCCATAGAGTAAACTTCGGTAACGAGAAAGTTTCCACGAAAGGCACTCCCTTGAGCAACCCGTGCCGCGCACTTCACTCTCCGCAATAGGATGCATGCGCGCTCCTGCGCAGAACACATCGGGTTTCTTTTCAATCGGAAGGGCGTGTGATCCCGGCAAAACCCGGTAGGTGTCTGTCGGTGTGCAGGCGATAACTCCGGTAACCGGCTGCTTTGTGGAAAAGCAGAGGAAAACTTCCCTTCGCCTGCGACGACGATGCGCTGAAAGCGGCAACAGTAACTCCTCCTCCCTTCATGCATCGCCGGAATCGTTCATCTATCCCTTCATCTTCGCCCCTCATCTTCTTGGTGTGAAGAATTTTGCCCGCTGCCGCCCACGCGGAAACTTCCGTGCAACCTGCATTCCGATGGTTCTTCGCAGGGTCGCTCCGTTTGTCCTCGTGCGAGGCTCGGGCGCGGCTCGCCATTGAATCCGCAATTCGCGAAGTTGGAATTCGCTCAAATTGGGAATAAGAACTGGCGCCGTGCCAGTCCGGGAAGCGTGTGCGGTTGATTCTGCGCGGCGCCCTTGAGTTCCTTTCCGCGCCGCAGGAAGGTTGACATACGCCCATCCTTAAGACGCGTTAACAGTCTCCTCCACGCTGGCGGTCGCGGCTGTGCAAGGGAGAGCGAAGGCGCGGGAAAGGCATCGTATGAGGCTTCTGATCGCCGAGGATGATAAGGCCCTGGCGCTGTTTCTGAGCCGCGGCCTCGAGGCCGACGGTCACCGCGTGCGTCTGGCCTACGATGGCGGCGCAGCCATCGAGGCCTTTCGCCAGGAGATGCCCGATCTGACCATCCTCGATCTCAACATGCCGGTCAAGGACGGCGAGCATGTGCTCGAAGAGGTGCGCTCCGTCGACGCCGATCTGCCCGTGCTGATTCTCACCGGACGCGCAGAGGTCGATGCCCGCATCCGCTGCCTCGATCTCGGCGCCGACGACCTGATGACCAAGCCCTTCAGCCTGCATGAACTGCGCGCCCGCTGCCGCGCACTGCTGCGGCGCAAGCGCGAGACCCGCCTGCAGCTGCGCGCCGGCGATCTCGAACTCGACCGCCTGGAGCACACCGCGCGGCGTGCGGGTGAGCCGGTGGTGCTTACCAACAAGGAGTTCGCCCTGCTCGAGCATCTGCTGCTCAACCGCGGCCAGTGCGTCACGCGCGTCGAGCTGCTGGACTCGGTGTGGAACCTCGAGCCGGCGCAGACCACCAACATCGTCGATGTCTACGTCAACTACCTGCGCCGCAAGCTCAAGGATCCGCCCCCCGGCCACCTGATCTGCACCGTGCGCGGCCGCGGTTACATGGTTCCCTCTGAGACCGAGCTCGCGCTCGATGCTGCGGCGGCGCTCGCGCGCAGAACGCAGGATGGTGCCGCGCGCGCCGCAGCGCCGGCACAGAGCTCAGGGGAGATTCATTAGCGTGTGCTGATTTCATCTTGACTCTTTGAGGAGACCCAAAATGCAGTCTTCGCCGCAGCCTTCGCCCCTCGCCGTGCTTCCCGGTCCCACGCGCATCCGGCCGCGCACCGTGCTGGTGGCCAGCGCCGACCGCAGCTTCCGCCAGCGGCTCACGCACATCCTTGCCGGCCTGCGCTGGCAGGTGCGCGAGGCCGAAGGCGGCGCGCAGGCCTGGGCGGAGGCGGAGAGCGCGCCGGTTGAAGCCGTGATCGTCGACTCCTGGCTGCCCGATCTCGATGTGGCGGAGTTTCTGCGCGACTTCCACAGCAGCTTTCCGCAGGTCGATCTGGTCACCGCGCATGGCGCTGCGCAGTCGGAGGGCCCGCGCGGCCCCTACCGCCAGGAGCTGCTCTACGCCGTGCGCCGCAGTCAGGATACGGACACCGCGGCGTGGAACACGGCGCCGGCGCTGCATGAGGGCGGCGCGACCGGCGATCCGGCTTTGCCCTATGCCCGCCCGCCGCTGCCTGCGCTTTCCGAGCTCAAGACGTCTCTCCCGCGCCCGGTGCCCATTCGCCCGGAATCGGTCCGCCCCGAATCCGCACCCATGGAAGCCGGGCGTCTCGAACCTGCACGCGTCGACCCCGCGCGTATTGACCCGGCACGCGCCGAATCCGCACGCATCGAATCGGCGGGCGCTGCCTCAGAGCACGCCGAGCCGAGCCGCGCCGAGTCGAGCCGCATCGAAACGGGGCCCTCCGAGCAGCGCCTGCCTGAGCTCGTGGGCAACGCGCCCTGCATGCTTGAGATCAGCCGCCGGGTGCGTCTCGTGGCTCCGCGCATGACGCCGGTATTGATCGAGGGTCCCACCGGCTCCGGGAAAGAGATAGTCGCCGAGGCGCTGCACCGGCTCTCGGCGCGCAGCCGCAATCCCTTCGTGGCCATCAACTGCGCGGCCATTCCTGAATCACTGCTCGAGGCCGAGCTCTTCGGCCACACCCGCGGCGCGTTTACCGGCGCGGTGCAGGGACGCGTTGGCCGCGTGGAGTCGGCCGACGGGGGCACGCTGTTCCTGGATGAGATCGGCGAGATGCCGCTCGCTCTCCAGTCCAAGCTTCTGCGCTTTGTGGAGTGCGGCGAGCTGCAGCGCGTGGGCGACAACGAGACTGTTAAAGTCGACGTCCGCATCCTCGCCGCCACCCATCGGCCGCTCGCCGAGCACGCGCAGGCAGGCACCTTCCGCTCCGATCTCTACTTCCGTCTCGCCGTCTTTTTGATCCGCACGCCGGCGCTCTCCGAACACCTCGACGACCTGCCGCTGCTGGTCGGGCATTTCCTCGCGCGCATGGGCCGCGAGACCCCGGTCAAGCGCATCGACGAAAGCGCGATGGCGAAGCTCGCCGCGCACGATTGGCCGGGAAGCGTGCGCGAGCTCGAGCACGTGCTCGAGCGCGCCGTGATTCTGGCCGGAGGCGAGCCGGTTCTTACCGCGAACGAGATCGACTTCGGCCTGGCCGTGAGGCCGAGCTGATGCACCCGAGGCAACTGCCATGACCATGCACATTGAAACCCGGTTGAGCGAGGAAATCACCCGTTATCTCGATCTGGCGGCCGACGAGGCAAAACTGACCGCGGCCAACATGGCCAACATCGATACGCCCGGCTACCGCACCGTCGGCCTGGACTTCGAGGCCGAGATGCGCGAGGCCTTGAGCGACGTCGAGGGCGGCCGTGCGCCGGCGAAGGTGCGCGTCAAGGCGGTCGACGGTCTGATCGCCCGCCCCGACGGCAACAATGTCTCCATGGACCGCGAGAGCCTCGACCTGGCCGAGGCGCAGCTGAAGTTCAAAACCGGCGTAGCTCTCCTGCGCGAGGAATACCAGCGCGCGATGGATGCCATCCACGCCGACAAGTGAGAGAAGCTGTTTTCTAGGAGCAACCATGAACCTCTTCGCCATGATGGACGCCTCCGGCGAGGCCATGCAGGCCGAGCGCATGCGCGCCGAAGTCGTCGCCGCCAACATGGCCAACGCGGAAACCACGCGCACGGCGACCGGCGGACCCTATAAACGCCAGCATGTGATCTTCGCCGCCTCCATCGGCGACGGCGATTTTCTTGATTCCATGAACGCGGCCTCCGGAGGAGCGGGTCCTGGCGCGCCCGCCCTGCCGCCGCTGCTCCCGTTGCCCGGCAATCTTTCTCTGCTTTCTCCGCCGGGCTCGGCCGCGGTTGCGCCCACCGTGCAGATCGCCGGAGTGGTCGAGGACCCCGGTCCGCCGCTCAAGCGCTATGATCCCGGCCATCCCGATGCCGGCCCCGACGGCTATGTCGCTTATCCGGACATTAATCCGCTTACAGAGATGGTGGACCTGATGGGTGCCACGCGTGCATACGGATTGAATGGTTCCGCGGTGCAGGCAGAGAAGGAGATGATCGGCTCGGCGCTCGATATTGCCAAATCTTAGCCGTCGCCTGATCGCGCTCGCCTTCGCCAGGCCGTGACCCTGTGCCTGCTATCGGGAGGGAAGGGAATCGATGTCCTCCGCCGTCGCATCCATTGCCGCATTGGCTCAATCGACAACGCAATCCGCCGCCAGTCTCGGCGCATCGGGCGGCGGCGCCGCGCAGCCTGCCGCCAGTGCCGAAAAAACGCCCTTTGCCGACCTGCTCACCGACGCAGCCGGCCAGGTCGATCAGCTCGAGGCCGAAGCCCGCTCCGCCGTCACCGGCCTGATGACCGGCAACGGTGTCGATGTGCACCAGGCCATGATCGCCACACAAAAAGCCGACATGGCCTTTGAGCTCGCGCTCGCCGTGCGCAACAAGGCAGTGCAGGCCTACCAATCCGTGATCGGCATGCAGTTCTGATTTTTTCCGTATTCCATTTTTCGGGAACTCCAAGGAGACGAGCACTCGCCGCACATCATGGCTACCGCCACGCAACTTGCCAAATCGCCGCAGGCCCTTGCCGCGCAGCCCTCGGTCGCCGGGCGTCTCGCCGGCCTCTGGGGACGCACGCGCCTGGCGTGGGCGCAGCTTGCGCCGGCGCAGCGCACGCGTTTCCTCACCGCGCTCCTTCTCGTCGCGGCGCTCACCGGCGGCCTGCTCTGGTACGTTCTGCGCACCGACTGGCGCACCCTCTACACGGGCCTCGATCCCGACGACGCGCGCCAGATCGCGCAGACCCTCACCCAGGCGCAGGTTCCCTTCGATCTCACGCAGGACGGCGCCACTATCCGCGTCCCCGCGCCCGATCTCGACAAGGCGCGCCTGGCTACCGCGGCCAAAGGCGGCGTGAAAAGCGGCCGCCTAGGCTTCGAGCTCTTCGACAAGCCCAACTGGGTGGGATCGGAGTTCGATGAGCAGGTCAACTATCAGCGCGCGCTCGAAGGCGAGCTCGAGCACACCGTCGGCACCCTGGCCGATGTCGAGTCAGCGCGCGTCCATCTCGTTCTTCCCCACGACTCGCTCTTTCGCGAGCAGGATCGCCCCGCCAAAGCCTCCGTGGTGCTCAAGCTGCGCCACAGCTCGCTGGCCGATGGCGAGCCGGAAGCCATCCGCAACCTCGTCGCCTCGTCCGTCGACGGCCTCACGCCCGATCACGTGGTCCTCGTCGACGCCGACGGCCGCCTGCCCCTCGGTCCCAAGACACCCGAGGCCCTCGAGCTCGCCGCCGAGCAGAATCTCGAGGACAAGCTCGTCGCCACGCTCGAGCCGGTCACCGGCGCGGGCAATGTGCGCGCTTCCGTGGTCCTCGATTACGATCCCTCGGCCACCGACACCACGCAGGAGATCTACGATCCCAGCCAGACGGTCACGCTTTCGATGCAGCGCACCGAGCAGGTCTCCGGACCGCAGCCCGTCGCGGCGGGCGTTCCCGGCACGGCCTCCAATGCGCCCAACTCGAACACCCTGCCCGTCTATCCGCAGCAGAGCACGTTGCCCCAATCGGCCAAGTCCGAGTCCGATACCTACGCCGCCTCGAAAACCGTCAAGCACGTCATCCAGAATCCGGGCCGCGTGCGCCGTCTGACCGCGGCCATCGTGGTCAACGATCGCCTGATCGCCCCGGCGGCGAAAAACAAGCCGGCCGTCTGGCAGCCGCGCTCGGCCGACGAGCTGCGCCAGCTGACGGCGCTCGCCCAGGCCGCCGTGGGCTTCGATTCGACGCGCGGTGACGCGCTCACCGTCCAGGATCTGGCCTTTGACCAGAACCGCCCGCAGCCGGCTGCGCCTTTGCCGGCACGCGTACTCACCACGGCGGAGAGCTCGCCGCTACTGGTCAAATATATTGCCGTGCTTCTCGCCCTGCTCGTGGTTCTTCTGCTCGGCGTGCGTCCGGCGCTGGCCCATTTGGGCGCGCTGCTGCTCGAAGCAGGCAAGGCCGCGCCGCGCGAGCTTGCCGCTCCTCAGGCTGCGGCTGCCTTCGCGCCCTCGTCGGCGACCGACCCGGAACGTCTTCGCACCCATGCCGTCTTCGAGCAGGTCACTGCGCAGCTCAAGCGCGAGCCCACGCAGAGCTCGCGCCTTTTGCAGGGCTGGATTCACTCCGAATAGCGCGCTCGTCCTGGCGCCGTGCCCGAGCCGGCGCGCACGAGCCGGCGCCGGCAGAGCTGAGCGCTCGAAAGCAATGCCGGGAAGGCCTGGATCGAGCGCGAACAGCCTGCGCGGCGGAAAGGAACTTCGCTTTGCCCGAGTCCGGAAATGAATTAAGCGCCGCGCGGCAGCGCCCTTCGGCCAATTTCTCCGGCTTGCGCAAAGCCGCCATCCTGCTTGTCTCCGTGGGCGAGGATCTGGCCCGCGAGATCCTGCGCGCCTTGCCCGATGCCGATGTGCAGATTCTCACTGAAGAGCTGGCCGAGCTGAGCGGCATCACGCACGAGCTCTCCGTCGATGTTCTCGAGCAGTTCTGGGAGCTGCTCGAGACCCAGAACTACGTTCTCCGCGGCGGCATCGATTACGCCACCCGTCTGCTCATCGACACCTTCGGCAAAGATCGCGCCGACGCTCTGCTTACGCTGGTGCGCCGTGCGCAGGAGGCCTCGCACGGCAAGCTGGCCAAGCTGCAGGGCACCGATCCGGCGCAGCTCGGCAAGCTGCTCGACGCCGAGCACCCGCAGACCATCGCTCTCGTGCTCGCCCATCTTGACCCGCGCCGCGCTTCGCAGGTGCTCGACAACCTGAGCGAGGAGCACAAGATCGTCTCCATCCAGCGCCTCGCCGAGATGCGCCAGTTCTCGCCGGAGATGGCGCAGAAGGTTGCGCAGATTCTCCATCGCCGCCTCGAGTCCGTCGGCGACCGCGCGCGCGAGAGCTACTCCGGCTTTAAGGCCGTCGCCGACCTGCTCAACCGGCTCAACGCCGAAGAATCGAAAAAAATTCTCGAAGCCATGGAGGAAACCCAGCCCGAGCTTGCCCTGAGCATTCGCAACCTCATGTTCACCTTCGAGGACCTGGTCACCGTGCCGCCGGCCACCATCCGCGAGATCGTCTCCGGCGTGGACAAGCGCCAGCTCGCCCTGGCCCTGCGCGGCGCCAACGACGAGCTGCGCGCGCAGATCTTCAAAGCCATGAGCTCCCGCGCCGTGGAGATGCTCAAGGAAGATATGGAGGTGCTCGGCCCCGTGCGCTCGCGCGAGGTGGCGCAGGCGCAGCAGGAGATTCTCAACCTAGCGCGCCGGCTCGAGGCCGAAGGCAAAGTCATTCTCAAGCTCGAGACCGGCGACGAGATGCTGGCCTGATTTTCAGACGCCGGAGATTGGAGCCGATTCCATGCAGTCCCCGCCCGCATCCGGCCCGCAAACAGCGCCTGCCGCCGCGCGCACGCCCTTTCCGGCCGAGCACATCGAGCCTTTCCCCTATCCCTCCGATCCCCACGCGCCCTACCAACCTCCCGCGCTGAGCTGGACGGATGCCTCTGCCGCATCCGCCGCGCCCGCCGCCGGCCTCGAAGAGCGCCTCGCCGAGGAATCCCGCCGCGCCTTCGAGGCCGGCCGCCAGCGCGGCCTCGACGAGCAGCGCAAGGCCCACGCAGCCGAGCAGGCCGCCGCGCGCGAGCGCGACAAACGCCAGCTCGC
>JASHTS010000248.1 GCA_030040425.1 Acidobacteriaceae bacterium
GGTTACTGGCGCGCGGCCAGCAACAACGCCGCCGCCATCACCGGCGATATCCAGATCAGGCCGGCGAAGCTCACCATCAACTACGCCACCTTCCCGCTGGCGCAGATTCGCACCCTCAAGCCGGCCGAGGTGAGCGCGGTCTTCGATGCGGACAGCAACGCGGGCGTAACCGGCAATCTTTACCGGCTTGACGTGCCCGCCGAGAGGCGCTTTCTGCACCACAACACGCTCTGCGGAAGCGACGACACGCAATGGATGGCGACCTACGCCGCCGGCGGCAATTTGCAGGTTGCCTTCTTTTCAGGGCCGGAGATGCCTGTTCTCACCGTCGAGGCGCTCGACCACGCGAGCGCTCTCTGCGGCACGTTCGCCTACGTTCGCTGATCTGTCCGATTCCGGACGCTCGTTCCCGCCTTCGGACGCTGCCGCGCCGCAGCCCTGCTCTTCGCAGCTCCGCATCTTGCTCCACTCAAGGTGTTTAGCCGCACCATTCTTTGGCCGTGCGTGTGCAACAGGCTCCTCGGCAACTTCCTAGAGGAGTGTTCCGGTGGGCAGGCTGATCCAGGATATCCGTTACGCATTCCGCCAATTGAAGCGCAGCCCCGGCTTTGCCGTGGTGGCCACGCTCACGCTCGCGCTCGGCATCGGCGCCAATACTGCCATCTTCAGCGTCATCGACTCCGTCCTGCTTGAGCCGCTTCCCTACCCGCATTCCGACCGGCTCGTGCAACTGAAGGGCGGCGCCACCACCTACCCTTACCCCAAGGGCTGGATTCGCGAATACGCGCGCCGCGTCAAGAGCTTTGCTTCGGTCTCCGCTTACTCGCCCAACGAGGAGCACACCATTGAAGCCGGTGGAGCCTCTGACCGCGCCTTCGGCAGCGTGGTCAGCGTGAACCTGTTCAGCACGCTCGCGGTTCGCCCTTACCTCGGCAGTTTCTTTACTCCGGAACAGGAGCAATTCGGCCGGGAACACGTGATTGTGCTCAGCTACGGATTCTGGCAGCAGCATTTCGGCGGCGACCGCAGCGTCGTGGGCCGCACGCTGCTGCTCGATGGCGTCAATCGCCAGATCATCGGCGTCGCGCCGCCCGACGTTCACTTCCCTGACTACGACACGCAGTTCTGGATTCCCATCGCGTTCAATCCCGGCGATCCCAACGATGCCTGGAACTACTTCACCTATCAGGCCATTGCCCGTTTGAAAGACGGCGTTCCGCCGCGGCAGGCGCAGGCCGAGATTGCCACTCTGCACCGCGCCATGCTCACGCTCTTCCCCTGGAAGATGCCCGACAACTGGGCCGGCGATGTGGCCGTGGTGCCGCTCCTTCAATCCATCGTGGGCGACGCGCGCCCGCGCCTGCTGCTGCTCTTCGGCGCCGTCGGACTCGTGCTTCTGGTCGCCTGCGCCAACGTCGCCAATCTCATGCTGGCCCGCGCCTCGGCTCGCCAGAAAGAAATCGCCCTGCGCTCCGCCCTGGGCGCCAACACCGCGCGCCTGTTTCGCCAGCTGCTTACGGAAAGCGCCGTCCTCGCCCTTCTCGCCGGCGCGCTGGGCTTGCTGCTTGCCGGCGTCAGCCTCAGCGCGTTGCGTAGCCTGTTGCCGGCCGACACGCCGCGGCTCGCGAATCTGGCCCTCCATGGCGATGTGCTTTTCTTCGCCGTTGCCGTCTCCATCTTCACAGGCATCCTGGCGGGAGTCGCGCCCGCGCTCAACGCTTCCCGCAGCGACCCGCAAAGCGCACTGCGCCTGAATGCGTCCAGCATCTTTGGCGCCGCGCACCGCTTCCGCATCTCCCGCCTCCTTGTCGTCGGGCAGATCGCCCTTGCCGTCGTCGTCATCACCGCGGCCGGCGTCATGCTGCGCAGCCTGTATCGCCTCGCCGCCACGGACCCGGGGTTCCGCTCCGCGCAGACCCTGACTGCGCAAATCTCCACGAACCGGAACACGTTTCGCCAGGACTGCGCCATCAAAGGCTCGTGCCTCTCCTTCTTCGAAACCCTCCTCGACCGCGCGCGCGCCATGCCCGGCGTGGAGCAGGCGGCCATGGTCGACCGTCTCCCGCTCACCGGCTACGACCGCTGGTTCTTCTTCGACGCCGAGAACCATCCCCGCGACCCGCGGCAAAGCGCCTTGGGCGCCTCCAGCCGCATCGTCTCGCCCGGTTATTTCCAGCTCATGGGCATCCGTTTGTTGCGCGGGCGGCTCTTCGATCGGCAGGATCGATCCGGAATCACCCGCGTTGCCATCATCAACCAGGATGAGGCGCAGCAGCTCTGGCCGGGGCAGGACCCCATCGGCAAGCATATTGAAAGGGTCGACGACGAGCCCGAGCCCACCATCATGGATCCGAAAGTCGCCTCGCTCGTTGTCGGCGTAGTCAGCGATACGCGCCATCAAAATCTGGCCCGGGACTCGGGATGGGAGACCTATCTCCCCATGGCGCCTGCCAACGAGACGCCGGAGATGAACATCCTGCTTCGCTCCCGCCTTTCCCCGTCCGAGCTGGCCGGCAATCTTCGCAGCCTGGTCGCCGAGCTCAATCCCTCAATTCCCGTCACCAAGGTGCGCACGCTGGAGAGCGTCATTACCTCTTCCACCGCCGCGCCCCGCTCGCTCGCGCTGCTGCTTACGGCATTCGGCTGCCTCGCCATCCTCGTGGGCAGCATCGGCGTCTATAGCCTCATCTCCTACACCGTCAGCTGGCGCACGCGCGAGATCGGCCTGCGCCTGGCCGTGGGCGCCAACCGCCTGCAGATTGCCAAACTGGTGCTCGGCGAAAGCCTCGCGCTCGCCGTAGGCGGCTCCATCCTCGGCGTCATCGCCGCGTCGGCCGCCACGCGCCTCATGGGCCGATTCCTCTTCGAAACCAGCCCGCTCGACCCGCTCACCTACACGCTGGTGCCTCTGCTCTTCTGTCTCGTGGCTCTCGCCGCTGCATGGGCGCCGGCGCGCCGCGCCGCCGCCGTCGATCCCATGATCGCCCTGCGCAGCGAGTGACGCTTCGCGCAAGCCGCCACGACTGCCGGCGCTCTAGAACTGGTTGCATAAATGGCATTGTAAAAGGGCACGGCTTGTCGCGCGTCCCCATCGAGCGATTTGTGCTCGATGGGGTGACTCTAGCCGGGCCACAAGCCTTACAAATTGATTCTGGGCCTTAGCCCCTGTTAAGGCCGCCCTGCTGAACTTGGCCACTGGGTAATCGATAACACCCTTCCTCAACCCGGCTGCATCAATCCATCGGAATCCGCACCTGCTCCACGATCTCCAGGCCAAATCCCTCCAGCGCCGGAATGTGCATGGGTGTGTTCGAGAGCAGGCGAATGCGCTGAATGCCCAAATCCGACAAAATCTGCCCGCCCAGCCCGATCGCCCGCAGCGTGCGCCCGCTGCGCGCCTGCGCGCCTTCGCGCGCGCGCAGCTCCTGGTGCAGCACCAGGCGCCCCGGGTGAGCCGGCACTGCGCCCGCCGGAACGGCCGCGCCGCCCGGGCCGAAACTCGCGCCCATGGGTTCGGCCGGTGCATGGTCAATCTCGAAGCCCCGCCACGTGTTGTGCAGGTAGAGCACCACGCCGCAGCCCTCTTCGGCAATCATGCGCATGGAGTGATCGAGAATCTCGTGGCAGCGGCAGTCGGCGGCAAACACATCGCCGGCGGTGCAGCGCGTGTGCACGCGCACCAGCACGGCACGCGGGCAAGGCGCACGCCCTGCGCCCTCGTCTGCGGAACCCTCGTGATAAGCCGGGCACTCGGGGCACAGGTTGCCGCGCACCAGCGCAATGTGGCTCTCGCCGCCGGTCACCTGGCTCTCATACGCGATCATGCGGAATTCCCCGTGCCGCGTCTGGATCGCGGTCTCGCCGGCACGCACAATGTAGCGCTCGTGCCGCAGCCGGTAGCGGATGAGCTCCGCCACCGTGAGCATGCGCAGGCCGTGCTCGCGGCAGAACGGGATGAGGTCGGGAACGCGGGCCATCGCGCCGTCGTCGCGCATGATCTCGCAGACCACGCCTGCAGGCGTGAGCCCCGCCAGCCGCGCCAGATCGACGGAGGCCTCGGTCTGCCCCGCGCGCACCAGCACCCCGCCACGCCGGGCCCGCAAGGGAAACACATGGCCGGGGCGCGCCAGGTCCGCAAAGGTTGACTTCGGATCAATGGCCACGCGGATCGTGTGCGCGCGATCGGCCGCCGAAATCCCCGTGGTCACGCCTTCGCGCGCCTCAATGGTCTCCGTAAACGCAGTGCCGAAGCGCGACGAGTTCTGCTGCGTCATGGGAAACAGCCGCAGATGATCGGCCCGCTCCTCGGTCAGCGTCAGGCAAATCAGTCCGCGCCCGTAGCGCGCCATGAAGTTGATGGCTTCGGGGGTCACGTGCTCGGCGGCCAGCGTCAAGTCGCCTTCATTCTCGCGGTCTTCGTCATCCACCACAATCACCATGCGCCCCGCGCGAATCTCTTCGAGCGCGCCGGGCACATCGGTAAACGGTGGTTCAAGCGTGCGGGCAGGGTTGGGCATATGCTTCCTCATTCTCGCCGATTCAGGAAGCAAACGCCAGATTGTGGACTGCGGTGAGAATCCCTTATGCGATTTCCCGGCAATCGGACCGGGATGCGGGCTTCCGGCGCAAAGGCCGACGACGCTGCCAATCGGCATGACCAATTCAATCAGCGTCAGCGCCCGTTCGAAACAGCGGACACTTCGCAATGCGGAAGCCCGCTTGAGTTGCCGCGCCGGCAGCCACTGCGGCAGGTCAGGATTCTGCCGTGACCGGATCGATGACCAATGTGACTTCTGCGATCCGGTTTGCCGGGAAGCCTCCCTGCTTGGCGTGCTCGCGGATGCTCTTTTCGTCCGGAGCGATGTACACGCAATAAATCTTGTCGGCGGTCACGTAGCTGTGCAGCCACTGGATCTGCGGTCCCAGATGACGCAGCACGCTGCAGGATCTCTGTGCGATGCCGGCAAATTGATCGGGCGTGGTATTGCCGATTCCCGGGATGTCGCGTTCGATAACGTATTTGGGCATATTCTTGGCTCTTCCTTTTCAGGGCGGTGCGATCGCCGCGGCACTCTCCTCAGAGCACTGCGGCGACCTTCACCGCGCTTCTTAAGCCTGGAGGCACAGAAAACTCATCCTGCGCTACTGGGGTGGAGTCTGGAGTGCGCAGCTTACGTGGTCGTTCCAGTCCACGAAGGAGCCCTGGGGATTGTCTCTCCATGCCCAGACGTGCAATTCGTAAAAGCCTGCCAGCCCGTAACGGTTTGGAGAAGCGTCTGGCCTCGCCGTCGAAGGACCATCGATGTATAGCATCAGGTGACCGTACACCTCGGGTGGAGGTGCGCCGGCAGGGAGGGCGCTTGCGTAGATGATGTATTCGACGGCCACCAGCTTCATTTCGCCATTGGCCTGCGGCTCATAGATCAGGGCCTGCGGTCTTGTGGGATCGAGCTGTCCATTGCTCAGAGTCTCTCCATTGAACTCGCCATTGACGTAGTGGACGCCCATGGCGCCGTGGTCGGAACCACTGACGCAGCCAAGAGCCGCTGTGTACTCCTTGGGCGGGGCACTCTGATACTGCTGCGTGGCGTTGCGAACAATCTGGACGAGGGGGTCCTGTTCCCCTAGTCCCTGTGGCTGCTTGGGTTGCTGCGCCAGGGTAAAAGAGGTGAGCGCCAGAATGGCGGCTGAAACCATCGAGATAGGCGATAGCTTTTTCATGTTCCGATTCTCCTTGGAGGGTCTCGCGGAAGATCGCTCGCCAGCGGCTTAAAGGGCGTGACGCCGAGAGGAACTCCCGCAACTGCCATCCGCACTTTCTTCGGTTTCCTTTGCAGGGTGCAATCCTCGCCCCCTCCATTCCTCCCCAAAGTTTTCTCCATCGTTAAGTGGCTGAATCGAGCTGTGTTTTCGGCGCTTCCGGCGAGTGCGTGGAGAACATGTGGTAGGCTCGCCTTATCCCCCGGGGCCACCTATGGCTACCGAGCCGCTCGCTTCCGGAAGGTTGCGCTTCGATAATTTCGAGTTGGACGTCCGCGCCGGAGAGTTGCGCCGGCAGGGTGTGCGCCTGCGCCTGCGCGGCCAGCCGCTGCAGGTGCTGGAGATCCTGCTCGAACATGCCGGCGACGTGGTGACGCGCGAGGAACTGCAGAGCCGCATCTGGCCGGCCGACACCTTCGTCGATTTCGATCACAGCCTGCACAACGCCATTGCGCGGGTTCGCGAGGTGCTGGGTGACTCGGCGGAAAACCCACGGTACATTGAGACGCTGCCCCGCCGCGGCTACCGGTACATCGGCCCGGTTGACCATGCCCAAGCGCCGGCGTCGGCCGAGGTGTCCGGCGACGCTCAAAAAGTTGTCAGTCTCCCCGCATCTCGAAAGGGGAAGATCCGCCTCGCGGTGGTGGTTCGCGCCGCCATTCTTTGCGCGGGACTTGCGCTCGGACTGGTTGCCTGGATGCTGTGGCGATCCGTTCGCGCCAAGCCTGTAGCGGCCGCGCCCATCCGCTCCCTTGCCGTCCTGCCCCTCAGCAACCTGTCCGGCGAACCGTCAGAGGAGTTCTTCTCCGATGGCATGACCGACCAGTTGATTACCGACCTGGCCAAGGTGGGCTCGCTGCGCGTCATCTCGCGCACATCGGTGATGCAGTACAAGGGGACCACGAAGAGTCTGCCGGAAATCGCCCGCGAACTGAACGTGGACGCCATCGTCGAGGGGTCGGTGATTCGTTCGGGTCAGCGCGTGCGCGTCACCGCGCAACTGCTGGAGGCGCGCACCGACCGTCACATCTGGGCCGAAACCTACGATCGCGACCGCGGCGATGTTCTCAAGCTTCAGGAAGACCTGGCAGCAGCAATTGCCCAACAGGTTCGGGCGCAAATCACCCCGGAGCAACAGGTACAGATGGGCAGGACGCGCGCCGTCAACCCGGCCGCATACGATGCCTATATTCAGGGAGAACTTTACTTCACCACTGAATTCACCAAGCCCGCGTCGCTCAGGAAGTCTCAGCATCTTTTTGAAGATGCCATCCGGATAGATCCTGGCTTTGCACCTGCTTATGCCGGGCTGGCGCATGCGTACATCTTTCTGGCCTATGACGGAGCCATGCCCAAGGAGCGGGCGTACGAGGCCGCGACCAGGCTCGTAGCCAAAGCAATGGAGCTGGACGACAGCATCGGCGAGACCTGGGACGCCCAGGGGGAGCTGAAAGCGCAATTTGACTGGGACTGGGATGCCGCCGATCGCGCGTTCAGCCAGGCCATCTCCCTGGCCCCGAGTTATAGTTGCGCGCACGAAGATCGCGCCATCCTTCTCGCTTCTCTTGGCCGGCGGAGTGAAGCGCTTGCCGAGATCGCGAATATCGACCAGCTGGACACCAGTTTCAGTTCGACGCAGTCCGAATCGGTTGTGTATTTTGAGCTGCGAAACTACGGCGAACTGATTGCAGCCGGCAAGAGGGGTCTCATTCTCGATCCCAGGGACTCATCTCAGCACTACTATCTCGGCGCCGGTTACGAAGGCACTGGCAGATTTCAGGAAGCGATCGCAGAATATCAGAAGGCGAGGGAGACGTCGGACGATCCCAGGCTGGCCGTAGCGCTGGCCCACGCCTGGGCGGCCGTGGGCGAGAAGGGCAAAGCGGAGAGAATGCTTCGCGGCCTGGAGCACAACGCGGCGGCGATGGCTTCTCCGTATACCGTGGCTACGATCTACGCCGGACTGGGCGAGAAAGACCGTGCTCTGGAGTCGCTCCAGAAGGTCTGCCGGGAGAAGTCGCTCGGCGTCGGCTGGATCAGGTCCGATCTGCTGCTGGACAGCCTGCATTCCGATCCTCGCTTTCAGGATCTTCTTCGCCGGGCGGGTTTGACCTGAAACCGGCATAAAAGGAACGGCAGCGTGCCCTGCCGGGCCTTGCATTTCCTCGGGTCAAGCGAGGGAGGCCCTCCCGGCGCCTCAATGGTGGGACAAACAAAAACGCCGCCCGCGGGCGGCGCTCTTGCTCAACTCAAAGAAAACACCCTTACAACGTCGATTCGATCTCAAAGCCCCAAGCTTCGAGAAGTGCCTCAGGGATGTACTTGGAATTCTTGTTGCGCCGAGCCCACTCGCGCAGGCGGGTTGACCGGATATATTGATCCGGAGGCAGTTTGAATTCCTTGGTGATCTGCTCGAAAGAGGTAACAGTAGGCACTACCGGGCCAATGGGCTCCGGCTTGCCCCAATTTGGATTTCCACGACGCTTTGCCATTGGGTTTTGTGTCCTTGAAGAAGTGATTTCTCACGTTTGCGGACTCGGGCCTGGGGAAGTGCACACCGTCCGCTGCAACATTAACTCCCATTTTAGGGATTTTTTCTTCAAAAATCAATAGCAAAATGCGGCCTTTGCCGGCTTCAAGAGGACTTTGTTCTCGCTTGCTAGGAAACAGCAAGTCGTTGGTAAAAAAGTAGTTAAAAGAATCATGACGGAGCGCTCTCGAAAGCCGGTCAGGCCGCTTGTGGATAAATTCGCTGTGCACCAACTTCGGCAAGAGGATTACTCTTATGACAACATTTTGCCCTCGCCCCGTAGCGCTTCTGATACTGCTTTCGTACCCTCCGCGCGGTTACGCAGGTCAGGTAATGATGAGCCGCAATGCCCGTCAACGCACGCTGAAGCAGTGATTTTTTCCGGTCGAAACGGCCTCTTCTGCTCTCAAGGTCACCCTCAGCCGGCTAAGAAATGCATTCCGCCTCCGCCCAGGCAACGCGCTTTCGGTCTACGTCGATCGCCGCCTGGGCGCTGAGCGACGACGGCTGGAATGAGGTTGGTCTCGGAGGGTCACTGCCTTCCAATCGGTGTGGTAGAGTCGCAATCATCGGCCGAACCTCAAGTTTTTCCTGAGCAAAGGAACCGCATGTCAATGAATCGGAGAGAATTTTCGCGGCTGGGCGCGCTCGCGCTCGCTGCCGGAGTCACCTGCACGCTATCCGCACAAACCCCGCCCGCCGGCAACGAACGCAAAACCGGCTACGCCGTCATCGGCCTCGGACGCATCGCCGCGCATTTCATGCCCGGCGCGGTCAACTCCACCAACTCTGCGATTACCGGCCTGGTGAGCGGCCATCGCGACAAGGCCGAGCGCATCGCCGCACAGTACGGCGTGCCCGCGTCCTCCATCTACAGCTACGACAACTTCGACGAGATTGCCCACAATCCGGCCATCGACGCCGTTTATGTTGCCCTGCCCAACTCTATGCATGCGGAGTACACCATCCGCGCGGCGAAGGCCGGCAAGCACGTGCTCTGCGAAAAACCCATGGCCACTTCCGTTGCCGATTGCGAAGCCATGATTGCAGCCTGCAAGCGAGCGAATGTGAAGCTCATGATCGCCTATCGCTGCCACTTCGAGCCGTTGCACCTCCGCTCGATCCAGATGATTCGCGACGGCGAGCTCGGCCAGGTACAGGCCATCTCCAGCTGCTTCGGTTTCAACATTGCGCCC
The DNA here is from genome assembly GCA_030040425.1 of Acidobacteriaceae bacterium. Lineage (GTDB taxonomy): Bacteria > Acidobacteriota > Terriglobia > Terriglobales > Acidobacteriaceae > Telmatobacter. Next base: position 9,487 of record JASHTS010000248.1, read on the forward strand.
GGCGAGTGGCGCCTCAACAGGAAGCTTGCCGGCGGAGGCCCGCTCTACGACGTCGGTATCTATTGCCTGAACGCCTGCCGCTATCTCACCGGCGAGGAACCCGCAGGTGTGCAGGCCTTCGCTTCCACCATCGATCACGATGGCCGCTTCAACGAAGTGGAAGAAAATGTCTCCTGGACCATGCGCTTCCCTTCCGGCATAGTAGCCAGTTGCGCCACCACTTACGGCGCAAACATGACGGGCTACTTCAAGGTTTACGGCGCCAAAGGCTGGGTGCAGATTGACCCGGCCTTCAACTACGATGGCGTACACCTGCGCGCCGAGCTCAGCGGCCAGGTTATCGACCAGCTCAGCCCCTCGCACGATCCATATCAGTTTGTAGCCGAAGCCGAGCACTTTTCCCATTGCGTCCAGAACAACCTGGAACCGCAATGCCCCGGCGAAGAAGGCCTCAAAGACATGCGCTATATCGCCGAGATCTACCGCTCTGCCGGCATCGCCACGTAACCCAAGAAACCACAACCCCAAAACCAACCCCTGTCATCCTGAGCGAAGTTGCGCACTCGCGCCAGCGAGTCCGCAACGAGTCGAAGGACCTGCAGTTGTTCTTCCAGGAATTCCGCACTCGCCACCCAAGTCCCTCTTCCTCGTTCCCTCCCTTGTTCTCTTGTTCCCTATTCCCTAGTCCCCATCCCCTACCCTTCCCACTCCTCGAACGCGCCCCGCCGCAGTGCTGCCGTCAGCGCCTCAATGTCTTTGCTCAGTTGCCGATCCTGCTCCAGATGCGGCACCACCGCACGCACCGCCGCGTACGCGCGGCTCACCTCCACGCTCGGCTTGAGCGGCACCCGGTATTCGAGTCCCTGCGCGGCGCACATCAGCTCGATGGCCGTGATTCGCTCCGCATTTTCCACGATCCGCCGCAGCTTCACCGCCGCGGTCATCCCCATCGACACATGGTCCTCCTTGCCGCCGCTGGTGGGAATGTTGCCGGTTGACGCCGGTGCGGCGAGCACCTGGCACTCGTTGATGAGCGCCGCCGCCGCGATCTGCGCCACCATGTATCCCGACTGCAGCCCCGCGCCCGGCGAAAGAAACGGCGGCAGCCCCTCGTTCACGTCGGGGTTGAGCAACCGGTCGATGCGCCGCTCCGTGATGCCGGCAAGATCGGTCAGAGCGATGGCCGCGTAATCAAATGCATACGCCAGCGGCGCGCCATGAAAATTGCCGCCCTCCAGCACCGCTCCGCCGTTTTGCGTCCCGGAGGAGAGCTCTGGAAACACCAGCGGATTATCCGTCGCCGACCCGGATTCAATCTCCAGGACGCCGGCCACGTGCTCCAGCACGTCCCGCACCGCGCCGTGCACCTGCGGCATGCAGCGCAGGCAATAAGCGTCCT
>JASHTS010000036.1 GCA_030040425.1 Acidobacteriaceae bacterium
ATCGCAATAAACAAGACCAGAGCAATCACAAATACTGTGACTCTGATGGTCGGCGATATATTCTTGGCCCCCAAAGCGGTATATACCAGCCGGAGATAGCCAATACTACACGCAAATACCGCACCGATAAGAATCCAAAGAAGCGTCGATTTCTTAGCTGGAAAATGAGGCGGAAATGGTTCATTCTCATTATTCCAAACCTCATCGCCCTCGGCACTTTTGGTATTGTGGCCGCCTACACTCATTACGCCGCGTTGCAAGTATTCGCCACTGAAGGGGCTACTAATCAATTCATGAAGGCTCAACGACGAACCCTCGCGCAAATGAGCATCCAGACTGCCATCGCAGGAGAATCCGCCGGTGCCGCCGAAAGTGCAGCAAATACCGAACGGGATAGCCTTGTAAAAATCAACAGACCATGGATAGGAATTGATGAAGTCCCAGAAATCGTGGGGCTTGTAAAGTTGAGTACAGAGAACGGACAAGAACGAGCGGACCTTCAAATTCGATACATCCTGAAAAATTTCGGCACAGGCCCAGCGCTGCACGTTAACGACGATATTCAAAACGCGAATCTCGCGTTCACAAACGTTGATCAGGCAGTCGTCTATGACCGACTCGCGGTCGATAGTACCTGCGCCATAGCAGATTTGGGATTGCGTAATCACGCCAAGATCAAGGGGCCTATGCGACACCTCCCAGAGTTGACGAATCTCCGAATAGGGCAAGCGGGATTCTACATTTTTCCCGGTAACACTTTCGTCATCTTGCGAACTTTGGAAATGAGCAGCATCGACAAAGAGAGAGATGTGCTGCATCTCATCGGGTGCATCGCCTACAACGATCAGTTTTCCCAGACAATTCACCATACGGTTTATTGCTTCAACGGAGACACTACCTTGCGTCAGGCGTCCCCACTGACTCACTTTACAAATTGCCCCTTGTACGAAGAGGCAAATTAACAACGCCATATCCGCAGCCCCGAGCTTCAATCATCTAGCCCTCTTTCCGCACACAGGCATTCTTGGCTGACATGTGCGTCAACCGTTTTATTGCCAGTTTTCCACAGACTGTGCGGGACTCTTTGGAATCAGATAAATGCTTAAATATCTGGCTGGCACGAGCGAAATTTCAAGGAAAGAATTGCCTTCGCCTCGAGGCATCTCGCGCCGGGCGAGAGAAGCTGCTTGGACCGGAATCAGGACTTTCGTTTTTGAATGGCGAAGTAGATCCAGCAGCCCAGCATGGCGCCGAACATGCCGGAGAGGAAATGAAGAATCTCATGGGAAAACATCCACTGCCACCTCAGCTCCTCCCAAAGATGCCACAGGTGATGGGCAAAAAGAAACCGCACCAGGGAAGGCGGGGGCGGCGCCTGGCAGCCCTCCTGAAGCAGGCTGAGCGCGCCCAGCAGCACGAGCACGACCAGCAGCGTATCGGGGAAGAAACGCACCTTCATGCGGGGATCCTGTTCACGAGTCAAGGCGCGGATTTGAGGTGAAGGCCCGTCCTGCCTCTCCAGAGTCTCACGCCGGCGAGAGCCGCTCGAGGGGCGGCATCCTGGCCAGGAAGCGGGCGGCGAACTCGGCGCTGTAATGCTCGAGGAGCTGCTCGACCCGCACGGGGTGGTGGGAACGGACGATCAGGCCGGCGTGGTGGTGCTTTTTCATGCGGAAGACGATCTCGGGATCGTTGAAGGCGGAGGTGTCAGGGTCCTCGGACTGGGCGAGGCAGAGGACGCTGCCGGCGTAGTTGGAGGCGGCCTGGGGCGGCGCGTAGGCCTCGCCGCGCAGGTCGGCTGCCTCGATGCGGGCCCACTCGCGCCAGAGGTTGACGCCGGTCGAGAATTCGACCACGTCGGCGATAAAGGCGCCGCCGACGCGGGCGGCAATTTCAAGGAAGTAATAGCGGCCGTCGGCGCGGGCGCGGATGAACTCGGCATGGGTGATGCCGCGGACCAGCCCCAGGCCGGGCGCGAGGCCCCGGTTGATTTCAGTCAGCTCGCGCCAGTCCTGGCCGGCGCGGTCGACGGTGCGCGTGGTGAAGACGCCGCCCTCGTGCATCAGCTCGATGGGAGGGCGGCCATAGCGGTGCACGGTGGAGAAGACTACCTTGGACTCGCTCACGATCGAGTCCACATGGAAGATGTCGCCGGGGACGAACTTTTCGAGCAGGAAATGGCTCTGGCGGTCGCCGAGCTCGTCGAGGGCGCGCCAGACCTGCTCAGGCTCCTGCATGCGGCGGATGCCGGCGGCCGAGGCCTCGGAGCGCGGCTTGAGCAGCCAGGGCGGGGGAACGCGCTCCATGAAGACGCGCAGCTCGTCGTAGTTGAGGACGCGGCAGAACTCGGGCGCCAGAAAACCCAGGGCGCGGGCGATGACGCGCATGGCCAGCTTGTCGCGATAGCAGGCGGCGGTGGTCAGGCCCATGCCGGGGATACGCATGTGCTCGCGCAGGGCGGCGGCGGTCTCGAGGTCGAATTCGTCGAGCGCGACCACGCGGTCAAAGCGCCGGCCGCGGGCCATCCAGGAGACGGTGTTGAGAATCTGCTCGCGGGTGAGGCCGGCGGGCATGGTGGCCAGCTCCTCGAGGGCGTCGCGGGGCCAGTCGGCGTCGCGCAGGCTGTCGAGGGTGAGGAGCGTGCACGAGAGGCCCATGGCCGCGCACTGGCGGATGAAATCATGGCCTTTTTCGTAGCTCGCGATCAGCAGAAGCCGCTGGGGTAAGTCCGGCATCGGCCCTCCGGCCAATTTTTGGTCCTCCGGCTGGGTTTTGGCCCTCCGGCTGGGACCGGTCCTCCCGTCAGGATCGGCCCACCGGTTTAGTCGAAGGTCCATGTATGCAACTTGGGAACCGGTTACTCAAGAGCCATGGACCTTGGAATGAGGATAGTTCTACCATAGACGCTGCGATTTCATTTCATCCCTGGGGAGAGGCTTGAACACGAGGAAAGGCATGTTCGCGCACTGGAAGAGACTGACCGCGGGGGTGGTGGTGGGTCTTTTTGCCGCCGCGCTGACGTTCAATATCGATGCCGTCGAGCGCCTCTCTTCCAGCCAGCTCATCAGCGCCCTGCAGTTCTTCGGCCGCGTGCTGCTGGTCCCCGGGGTTCTGTTTTCGATGGCCGCCAGCCGGAACATGCATCATTTTCCGCTGTGGCTGGCGGCGCTGGGCAATTTTGCCTTCTGGATCGCCGCAGCGCGTTTTGTGGGGGTGCTCCTCAACCGGCTGCGCGAGATGAAGAAGTATGCCGCATGGCAGCCGCCGGTGTACGTGCCCGAAGGCCCGCGAATGATCGAGGCTGCGGCCATTACCGGGCTGCAGGACGAGTGCGCCAAGCGCTGGCACGCGAGTTCGGGATCGACGGCGGCGCGCGAGGAGAACGAGTGGCTGCAGGCGGTGGAGCGCCAGCACCGCGCCAACTTCGATCTGTGGCACATCGAGGACGAGGCGCGCGCGCCGGGCGCGACGGACACGGACCTGGCGCGGGTAAAGCGGCGCGTGGATGAGACCAACCAGCGGCGCAACGACCTGACCGAGGAGCTGGACCGGATCCTGCTGGCCTGGCTGGAGGAGCGCGGGCTGCCCCGGGACGGAGCGCCGCTGAACTCCGAGTCGCCCGGGCTGATCATCGACCGGCTCTCGATCCTGGCGCTCAAAATCTACCACACGCGCGAGGAAGCCGGGCGCGAAGACGCGCCGCAAGGACACGCGGAGCGCAACCGGGACCGGCTGGAGATTCTGGAGCAGCAGCGCGCCGACCTGGCCGGCTGCCTGGACGCGCTGTGGTATGAGACGCTGGCCGGTACGCGGCGGTTCAAGATGTACCGGCAGTTGAAGATGTACAACGACCCGGCGCTGAATCCCGCGATTTACGGAAAGGTCTCGAACATTCGCGGCGGCTGACAGAGCGCGCCTGCCGGAGAGAGGCGCCGAGGCCCGGCGCCGAGCCCAACCTTGGGCGCATCGCGCATTTGACGCGGAGCGGGCGAATGCGTATAAAGATGGCTCAAGCAGCGTTGTTTCCTGGACAAGCTTGTGCCGGGGAGAATCCGGCGCAAGCGATCGAGACCGGGAGAGGCGTGCGACGAAGACCATGATGCAAGAGGCCAGAACCGCGGCTGCGAGCCGCAAAAAACCAGCTTCTTCGGCCGGTAAGCCGGACGGCCGTTCGAGCGCGGGCACAGGTCCCGCCTACCAGCATTACCAGGCGGCGCTGCAACTGCTGCAGCAGGCCAAATACGAAAAGGCCCTGGCGGCCTTCGAGAAGCTGCTTCCCGAAGCTCCTTTCGAGTTGAAGGAACGCTGCCTGATGTACTCGAGCACCTGCCGGCGGCAGATGGAGAAGCCGGCACTCGAGTTCCGCACGCCGGAAGAGCACTACGACTACGCGGTGTCGCAGCTCAATACCGGCTTTTACGAGGATGCGCGGGAGCAATTCAGCGCCATCCTCGGCGAGCATCCGGGCGCGGACTACGCCTATTACGGACTCGCGGTGCTCGATGCCGTGACCGGGCGGGTGCAGGATTGCCTTTTGAACCTTTCCCGCGCCATCGAGCTCAACCCGCGGAACCGGCTGCAGGCGCGCGTGGACAACGACTTCCAGAGCATGGTCGACGACCCGCGGTTCACCGAACTGCTGTATCCTGAAGTTCCCTGAGGGACTCAGGCCAGGGGCAGCGATCGAGCGCCAACGCCGGGAGGCAACCGGGCGGGGTAAAGAGAAGAACCCAATTTATCCGGAGCCTGCCGTTTCGCGCCGCGGGCGCCGGAGTTTGCGCCCCCGGTGGAATCCAAGGATCCTTTGAATCCAAGCACCTCAGTCTTGCGCGAGCTGCCCGCGGAGCCGGCTTCCCGCCCCCTGCATCCGCTGCGCGTGGTGGCCATCGGCGGCGGCACGGGGCTCTCGACGCTGTTGCGCGGGCTTCGCCGGCACGTGGCCGTTCCCGGCCAGTGCGATCCCGAGGCCGACGCGATTGCGGACCTGGCCGCAGTGGTGACAGTCACCGACGACGGAGGGTCGTCGGGCCGGTTGCGCCAGGACTTCAACATGCTGCCTCCAGGCGATCTGCGCAACTGCATGGTGGCGCTCAGCGAGGAAGAGGACCTGCTCACGCAGCTCTTCGGGCACCGCTTCCGCAGCGGCTACGCGCTCAAGGGGCATAACTTCGGCAACCTGTTTGTGGCGGCGCTGACGGAGATTACGGGCGACTTTGCGCAGGCGGTGCAGCTCTCGTCGAAGATTCTGGCTACGCGCGGCCGCATCTATCCGGCCACCACGGCCAACACCACGCTGGTGGCGCGGATGGACGACGGCTCGCTGGTGCGCGGCGAAACCAGCATCACCGCCAGCCGAAGGCGCATTGTGGAGCTCACGCTCGACCCGCCGGGACCTGCGCCGCTGCCGGAGACGCTGGAGGCCATGGAGCGCGCCGATGTGATCACGGTGGGGCCCGGCTCGCTTTATACCTCGCTCATTACGAATCTACTCGTCGATGGGATTCCCGCGGCGCTGGCCCGGGCGCGCGGGCTGCGCGTGTACATCGCCAACCTGATGACCCAGGCCAACGAGAGCCTGAACCTGACGGCCTCAGAGCATATCGAGCGCATCTACGAGCACACCCGCGCGCCCATCTTCGACTGCGCGCTGGTGAATACGGCGCCGTTCTCCGCGGAGACGCTGGCCCGCTACGCGGCCGAGGGCGCAGCGCCGATTGTGGCCGACATCGAGCGCATCCAGGCGCTGGGCGTGCGCTGCGTGGCAGGCGATTTTGCGAGCGAGGAAAACGTGGTGCGCCATGCCGCGGGCCGCGTGGCCAGCGCTCTGCTGGCGCTGGGCCGCGAGAGCTCTCACGCTCAGACGTAATTGCCGCGGCTCCGGCCTTTTCAGGTTGAGCCCTGAGCAACTGGTCCGGGCAGACCTGCGGCAAAATGCACTGCAGAAGGGAAGCAACCGATGAAGAGATTTTTTCTTTGCCTGGGGATCGTTGCCGCGGCGACCATGGCGATGGTTACACACAAGTCGTATGCGGAGGCGCGCGATGCGGCGGAGATCAACGAGGTGGTGACGGCTGAACAGACCCGCGTGGCCGCGCTGGATGCGCAGGACGTGCCGACGCTCGAGAAAATCATGGCCGACGACGACACTTACGTCCACGCCAGCGGCAAGGTGGACACCAAGGCGAGCTACCTGGAGGCGATCCGCTCCGGCCAGCTTCATTACATCTCCTGGCAGCCGAAGAGCATGCAGGTGCGGGTGCTGGGCAAGGACGCCGCGGTGATCAACGGCGAGTATGCGGTGCGCGTGACGGATGCGCGGGTGCAGCCGCAGCCTTTCGACATCGACATTCTCATTCTCAGCGTCTATGCGCGCCGCGACGGGCGCTGGCAGCAGATCGCGTGGCAGTCGACGCGAGCGACGGCGGTAAGCCCCGCGCAGTGAGGGCCGCTTGAACAGAGGCGGGCGGTTCCCGGGTCGTTCCTTCGTAACGAAAATGCGCGATATTTCACTTTCTCAAGAGGGCGCGGGAAGTGTACATTGAGGGCGCGTGATCCCGATGGAGAGGACGCCGCAAGGAGGAACGATGCAAGTGCAAGTGCGCAGAAGAGCGTTGGCCGTGGGCGCAGGAGTGTTGCTGTTAGGAATTCTCGCGTGGGCGCAGGATGCCCGCAAGCCCGGTCTGTGGGAGATCACGACCACGATGACGTGGCAGCAGTCGCCATTTCCGGCGGGCATGCAGCTGCCGCCGCAAGCCGCGGCAGCCTTCGGCGGCGCGCCGCGCACGGTGCAGTACTGCCTCACGCAGCAGATGATCGACAAATTCGGCGCGCCCATGCCGCAGCAATCGCCGCGGCAGAGTTGCCAGGTGGCGAATCTGCAGAAGAGCGCCGACAGCATGACCGCGGACTGGATCTGCACCGGGGCCATGAGCGGCAAGGGATCGATGGAGTCCCACTGGAGCGGCGAAACGGCCACGGGGAAGATGCATTTTGTAGGGACAATGCAGATGGGGCCCAATCCCACGCCCATTGAGTGGACCACGCAATCGACCTCTGTCTACAAGGGGCCCGATTGCGGAAGCGTGCAGCCCCCGCCGATGCCGCAGCAGCAGTAAGCGGCGCCACGCGAAGCGGGCATTTCGCGTTAGATTAGGCTCAGGCGCCGCGTTGCAATTGAGGGCGCCGGAGACCTTCCGCATGTCGACGCAGAGCGAAAAGGGGCGTGCGTTTCGCGCCCTGCACGAACGCCAGCGAGCCTTCCTCATTCCCAATCCCTGGGACATCGGGACCGCGCGGCTGCTGGCCCGCATGGGATTTGAGGCGCTGGCGACCTCGAGCGCGGGCTTTGCCTACTCGATGGGCAAGCGCGACTACGGCGTCACCCGCGAAGAAATGATGGCCCATGTGGGCGCGATTGCCGCCGCGGTCGACCTTCCGGTGAGCGGCGATCTCGAAAACGGCTTTGGCGATGCGCCGGAAGCCGCGGCCGAGACCATTCGCCTGGCCGCGGCCGCAGGGCTGGTGGGCGGGTCAATTGAGGACGCTACGCAGCGGCAAGAGGCGCCGATCTACCCGATCGGTCATGCGGCGGAGCGGGTGCGGGCCGCCGCGGAGGCTGCGCATGCGCTCCCTTTTCCATTCACGCTGACGGCGCGCGCGGAGAATTATCTGCATGGGAGGCCCGATCTCGATGACACCGTCCGCCGTCTGCAGGCTTTTCAGGAGGCGGGCGCGGACGTGCTCTATGCGCCGGGATTGAGCCGGCTCGAAGACATCGAAGCAGTGGTGCGTTCTGTCGATCGGCCGGTGAATGTGCTGGCGCTCGCGCACCTCGAGGTCGCCGCGCTCGAAAAGGTCGGCGTGCGGCGCATCAGTGTAGGCAGCGCGCTGGCCCGCGCGGCCTACAGCACGCTGCTGCGTGCGGCGGAAGAGATGCGCACGCGTGGGACGTTTACCTACGCAGAAGAAGCGGTGAATACACGGGATTTGAGCGCGATGTTTTGAGAGCGGAAGCAGGTGGGCATGAGGATCATTCTTCAATGGTGCGCTTGAGCTGGCCGCAGGCGGCGTAGATGTCGCGCCCGCGGGGCTGGCGCAGGTAGACGGGAACGCCGGCAACGGCGAGGATCTCCTGAAACACGTTTACCGCCTCCGGGGACGGCATGACGTAGTCGATACCGGGGCCGGGATTCCAGGCGATGAGGTTCACCTTCGCGGGCAAGCCGGAGCGCCGCACCAGGCGCGCTACTTCTTTGGCATCCTCGGGCCGGTCGGTGACGCCGCCGAGGAGCACATACTCGAAGGTGATGCGCTCGTGGGGACGCAGGCGCATGGGTCGAACCGCGTCGATGATGGCCTGGATGGGCCATTTGCGGTTGATGGGCATGATCGCGGTGCGCACCTCGTCGTTGGGCGCGTTCAGGCTGATGGCCAGCTTGGGGCGCAGCTCGGCAGGCTCCCGGGCAAAGCGCTCGATGCCGGGAACGATGCCGGACGTGGAGACGGTCATGCGCTGCGGGCTCAGGCCCGCTTCGCGCACCAGCAGGCGCACCGCGGCCATGAAGTTGCCGTAATTCAGGAAGGGCTCGCCCATGCCCATGAAGACCAGGTTCAGCCGGTCGCGGCCCGGTTCCACCCCGTGGCGCGCCAGCACGGCCACGACCTGGCCGGCAATCTCACCTGCCGAGAGGTCGCGTTGCAGGCCGAGCCGGGCCGTGAGGCAGAACCGGCAATTCACGGCGCAACCCACCTGCGAAGAGACGCAGATGGTGGCGCGGGCCCAGTTCTTACCTTGTGTCCTACGCTGTCTTACCGGCAAGTCAACGCCCAGGACGGGCTGCGATGAGATTCTTCTTAGCTTGGTCGTAGCGCGATCAGGCGAAGCGGATGAGAGGGGTCTAAGTTCCTTGTCTTCCATCTCGTCGCCGGCTTCCCCGCCGTCGCCATCGGGCATCCAGACGGTCTCCACGGTGTCGGCCGGGGAATCGGAAAGAGCGCCGGGCTCCTGGCCGCGGTTCCCGTTCTGGCAACGGACAAGGTAACGCTCCGTGCCGTCCACGGACCGGAATACCTGCACAATCTGCGGGCGGTCGACGGCCCAGCCCTCGCCGGCGAGCGCCTGGCGCAGCTTGCGGGGTAATGTGGAAATCTCGTCGATATCCGTAACCCATTGACGATAAAGGGCGTGGGCCAGTTGCTGGCCGCGCCAGGCAGGCTGGCCAATTTTCACCATATGCGCGGACAGCGCCTCTGCATCCAATCCAAACAGCGGCCTTCGGCTCCCGATTGCGGGTACCGGAGAGTCTAATCGGGCAAGATGGCTGGATTCCCGGATCACGGCTGGGGTCAGCATAGAGCATATTCCCCCTCCCTCGCAGCCGGCAGCCGGAAGACTCGTCCGACAGGTCATCGGGTTTATTACCTTTTCATTTGAGAACAGGAACCGGCGGCGTGCCGAAAAGCGGGCGCTGCCCTACAATCGAATTTCAGCCTGATCAAAATGAACGAGCGAAATCTTCGCCGCACAGTATTGCCGAACGGCCTGATCGTCCTGACCGAGCGCATGGAGCACCTGCGTTCGGTGGCGATGGGCGTCTGGGTCAAGTCGGGCTCCCGCTGCGAGCCCGCGGAGACCAACGGCATCTCGCATTTTGTGGAGCACATGCTCTTCAAAGGCACGCGCTCGCGCTCGGCCCAGCACATCGCGCGCGAGATGGACTCGATCGGCGGCAATCTGGATGCGTTCACGAGCAAGGAGACCATTTGCTTCAACGTGAAATCGCTCTCCGATCATGTGCCCATCGCGCTGGATGTGCTCTCTGACCTGGTGCTGAACCCGATCTTCGCGCCGCTGGATATCGAGCGCGAGCGGGGCGTGATTCTGGAAGAGATCAAGATCGACGAAGACAATCCGGACGTGCTGGTGCACGAGCTGTTCACGCAGAGCTTCTGGAAGGGACATCCGCTGGGCAAGCCCATCCTGGGCACCACGGAAACCGTGGGGCGGTTGGGCCAGCCGCATCTCTTTGCGTATCACGGCGACTGGTTCCACGGCGGCAACATGGTGTTTTCCGCGGCCGGCAATCTCGATCACGACCGGTTCACCGAAGCGGTTGCGGGCAAGTTTTCCACCCTGCCGGCGGGCGAGGCGCGTCGCGAGCTTGCGGCCCCCAGGGCGAGCGCGCGCATTCAACTGCGCAGCAAGAAATCACTGGAGCAGGTGCAGATCTGCCTGGGCGTGCCGGCGCCACCGATCACCGACGACAACCGCTACGCCACGCTGATCCTGAACACGGTGCTGGGCGGCGGCATGAGCTCGCGTTTGTTCCAGACGGTGCGCGAAGAGCGGGGCATGGTCTACTCCATTTACTCCGATCTGAGCCCGTATCGCGATACCGGGACGTTGTGCGTCTACGCCGGCACCTCGGTGAGCAAGGCGCTGGAGGTAGTGGAGCTGGTCATGGCCGAATTTCGCAAGCTCAAGGAGGAGTTGCTGGGCGACGAGGAGCTGACGCGCGCCAAAGATCAGCTCAAGGGCAATATTTTGCTCGGCCTCGAGAGCTCGAACTCGCGCATGGCCAACCTGGCGCGGCAGGAGATGTACTTCCAGCAGTTCTTTACCGTGGACGAGATTATCGCGCGCATCGATGAGGTGACGGCGGTCCAGGTGCAGGCGATGGCGCAACGGCTTTTCGACCCGGGAAGGATCGCGGTCACGCTGCTGGGCCCGCTGCGGGGCGTGAAGCTGAGCCGGGAGATGCTGGCGTGTTGAAGGCCAGGGATCAGGTTTCAGGGGTCAGGGTTCAGAAGCCAGAGGCTGGATTGTGGGCCTCAACCGGTTCTTATTCCCGATTCAATCCGACGGACGGGCTTCCTTCGTCTCAGCGGCGGTGAGCGTCGATGGTGTCTCTGCTGACCCCTGAAACCTGATCCCTGACGCCTGTTGCCGAACGAACCCTTCCCCTGATGCGTCTCTCCGTTGTAGCATTTTCACGAATGGGCCGTGAGCGTCCGGCCGGTACCATAAGGCAGGGGAAACGAATGAATTGCATGAAGTCTTTGCGCGCCCGCCGTGCGCGCGCCTGGGCCGCGTCCGGCGGCTTTACGCTGATGGAACTTCTGATCGTCATTGCCATCATTCTCATCCTGATGCTCATGGCCATCCCCACCGTCGGGGTGATGAAGAAGCACGCCAATGAGACTTCGGCCATCAACTCGCTGCGCGCCATCACCCAGGCCGAGATTCAGTACGAGTCCACCTATCCCGCGAACGGATACGCCTGCTCGCTTGCGGCGCTGGGCGGCGATCCAGGCTCGGGACCGCCCACGCCGCAGTCTGCGCAACTGCTGCAGGCCGATCTGGCCTCGGGCTACAAATCGGGTTACGTCTTCAACATCACCAACTGCTCCAAGGTGACCATCAACAATACCGACAAGATCACGGGCTACAGCGTGACCGCGGTGCCGCAGGCGGTGGGCAAGACCGGGGACCGGGGCTTCTGCACCGACCAGTTCGGGGGCGCACCCAAGTACGATTCGACGGGCGGCACCAACTGCACGCAACTGCTGCAATGAGGCGCGCGCAAGGGATACGGAGAGGCGCGCTCTTGCTGCTGGCCGCACTAGCCTTCGGCCTCTGCCTGAACGCGCAGCCGTCGCCCTCTGCACAGGGACCAACTGCAGTGGAGCTGGCCGGGCGCGTGGACCATTACTACGACAGCCTGCACTCGCTCAAAGCCAATTTCACGGAGAGCTACACCGGCCTGGGCATGGACCGCGCCGAGAGCGGCACGCTGCTGCTGGCCAAGCCGGGGCGCATGCGCTGGGATTACAGCTCCACGCCGGGCAAGGTGTTTCTGCTCGATGGGAAGTATGGATGGTTCTATACGCCGGGCGCGCCGCAGGTGCAGCGCGTAGCTGCCAAGGAACTGGACGATCTGCGCTCGCCGCTGCGTTTCCTGCTGGGACACACCGATCTCGAAAAGGAGTTGACCAGCCTGAAGGTGGCGCCCGATGCCGCCCATCCAGGCGACCTGGTTTTAACGGGGCAGCCGAAGGGCCAGGAAAAGCGCGTCAACCGCGTGGCCCTGAGCGTGGAGCCGGCAAACGGCGCCATTGTGGCCATCGAGATCGACGAGATCGATGGCGCGGTGACGCGCTTCCTCTTCACCGCGCAACAGCCGGATGCGGCCATGCAGCCCGGCACCTTCCGCTTTACGCCGCCGAAGGGAATTCCCGTGGTGGACTCACCGCCGCCGGTTTAGGAAATTCTCACCTGCGATTCTTCCCTGAGTCGATTTGTGCTTCCGGACCAGTCGAGGCAGGCGCGCGCAGCGCCGTGAAACGGAGCTGAAGCCGCGTAAGACATGTTAGACGCGGCGTAAGACGAATCCGCAGGCGAGGCAAGACGCGATCCGGTGGACGCGCAGAACTTCGCCGGCCGCTGCGATCACCCTTGAAAATTGAGGGATTCTTATTATTTGCCCGGCTTGGCCGGGGCACTGGAGGAAGCCGGCGTTGTGCCCTCCAGAACGGAGTGGGTGCCGGAGGACTGCTGATAGAGAACCACCAGGCCGATGGACGTGCACATGAAGATGATGGCGCACCAGGTGGTGACGCGGGTGAGCACGTTGGCGGCGGCGCGCGGACCGAAGGCAGTCTGCGAGCCCTGGCCGCCGAAAGCGCCGGCGAGATCGGCGGAGCGGCCCTGTTGGACGAGCACAATCAAGATCAGCGCCAGGCACACGATGACGTGCACGACGAGAACGAAATAGAAGAGAATCTGCATGAGTTGAACTGCTTTCTGTGAGGCGCTCTTTGTTTGCGGGACGCCGGCCGCGAAACTCTTTGGTGCGGAAGGCGGGACTTGAACCCGCATGCCTCTCGGCGCCACCCCCTCAAGATGGTGTGTCTGCCAATTTCACCACTTCCGCATGCGAACCCTACAAGTATAACAAAGGAAGAGCTTGGGTTTCAGGAGCTCCGGGACGAGCATGAAAAAGACGCCCAGCCCCGCTAAAGTGCACCAGTCCGCGCTGGTGATCGACGGCCACGCGGACACGCCGCAGCGCTTTCTCGATGAGAAGTTCGACCTGGGCGATCCGCTTGTGCGCGACGGCGCAAGGACCGGCAACTTCAACCTGGAGACGGCGCGGAAGGGCAACCTGGGCGCGCAGTTTTTCGCCATCTGGGTGGAACCGGCGCGTTTCAAGGGCCAGTATGCAAGGCGCGCCCTCGAGCTGATTGACTCCCTCAGGCAGCAAGCGGCGAGACATGCGGGCGAGATGGAACTTGTGACTTCGGCCGGCGGGATCGAACGCGCGCGGCGCGCGGGCAAGATGGCAGCGTTGATGGGGATTGAGGGCGGCCACGCGATTGAAGGCTCGCTTGGCCTGCTGCGGCAATACCACGCGCTGGGCGCGCGCTACATGACGCTCACCTGGAACAACTCGAACGGATGGGCCGACAGCTCGGGCGACATCGACGACGCGAACGTGCCGCATACGAAGGAGGGATTGAGCGCGTTCGGCGAGGAGGTGATCCGCGAGATGAACCGGCTGGGGACGATGGTGGACGTCTCGCACGTGTCGGACAAGACGTTCCACCGCGTGCTGGCAGTTTCGCGCGCGCCGGTGATCGCTTCGCACTCCAATGCGCGGACGCTGTGCGATGCGCCGCGCAACCTGACCGACGAGATGCTGCGGGCGGTTGCGAACTCCGGCGGACCCGATTCGCAGGGCGGCGTGGTGATGGTGAACTTTTATTCTGCGTTTGTTTCGCAGAGCTTTCGCGATGCCTTGAAAGCCGTGCAGCCGGAGATGGACAAGGCTGTGGCCGAGGCGAAGACGCAGGCGGCAGCCGCAGGCCGCACCCTTGCCGAAACGGACGTGGAGGAGAACAAGGCAAGGAAGAAGCTTCTCGATCGCATTCCGCGGCCGCCGCTCGCGGCGCTGATCGATCACATCGATCACATCGCGAAAGTGGCCGGTGTGGATCACGTGGGCCTGGGGTCGGATTTTGATGGAGTGTTTGGCCAGTTGCCGGAGGGG
>JASHTS010000249.1 GCA_030040425.1 Acidobacteriaceae bacterium
ATGCTGGGTGTGGTCATCGCCAATTCACTGCTGCTGCTGTTCATGTGCTGGGAGATTGTCGGCCTGACCTCCTATCTGCTCATCGGCTTCTGGTACCAGAAACCAGCGGCCGCAGCAGCCGCGAAAAAAGCCTTCATCACGACGCGCGTCGGCGATGTGTTCTTTCTTCTTGGCATTGTCTGGCTGTTTTCCGAGACCGGCACGCTGCTCTTCTATAACCACGATGCCGGGTGCCTCGAGGGCCTTGCCCTCGGCGGCCTGATCGCGCAGCACGCGGCTTTCGGGCTCACAGCGGCCGGCGCTATTGGCCTGCTCATCTTCTGCGGCGCGGTGGGCAAGAGCGGGCAACTCCCCTTGCATGTGTGGCTGCCCGATGCAATGGAGGGTCCCACGCCCGTCTCGGCGCTCATTCACGCGGCCACCATGGTGGCGGCGGGCGTTTATCTCATCGCGCGCGTGTATCCGCTGATGTCCGCCGGCGCGCCGCTGGTCGCGGCCAGCGCGCCTCTCGGCAATTCGGCCATCGGCGCGACCACGGCGTTGATTATCGTCGCCTGGGTCGGCTCGGCGACGGCGGTTTTTGCCGCGCTCATCGCCATCGCGCAGGACGACATCAAGCGCATCCTCGCCTACTCGACCGTCTCGCAGCTCGGCTACATGATGGCCGGCCTCGGCCTCGGCGGCGTGGCCGTGGGCATGTTTCACCTGATCACGCACGCCTTCTTCAAGGCGCTGCTTTTCCTGGGCGCCGGCTCGGTGATTCATGGCACGCATGAGGAGCAGGATATTCGCCGCATGGGCGGGCTCAAGGCGTACATGCCGGTCACCTTCATCACCTACGCGATCGGCATGCTGGCGCTGTGCGGTTTCCCGTTTGTCTTCTCCGGCTTCTGGTCGAAGGATGGCATTCTCGAAGCCGCGCATCAGCCGGGCGCCATCCAGGGGCCGTTCTATCTGCTCGCCTTCGGCGCGCTGCTCACCGCGTTGTACATGATGCGCCAGGTGAGCTACGTCTTCTTCGGCAAACGCCAAGGCCACGGCCACGCGCACGAGAGCCCGCGTGTGATGACCGCTCCGCTCGTAATCCTCGCCTTCTTTGCCGTGGCTCTCGGCGCCATCGGCACGCCGGCCTGGCCCTGGTTCCGCGCTTTTCTCAACGGCATTCCGGCGCAGTTTGCGTGGAGCGGCTTCTCCGAGCCGGGGCTCGGATTGCTCATCCTCACTTCTTCAGCGATCGTCATTCTCGGCCTCTGTGTTGGCTGGTGGCTCTATGGCAACAAGTCTCCGCAGCCCGACGAGCCCGATGTTCTCGAAAAAGCTGCGCCGCCGCTCTGGGCGGGACTGCGCGACCGGCTTTATGTCGACGAGCTTTACGGCGTGACCGTGATTGCATTCTTCACCTGGTGGGCGCGCGTGACCGACTGGCTCGACCGCTGGCTCTGGGGCGGCATCGTGAGCCTGGTGGCGTGGCTCTTCGGACTTTGGGCGCAGCTCAATCGCCTGCTCGATACGCATGGCGTCGACGGCGGCTTCGATAAGGCCTGCGAGGAGCTTTCGACCGGCGGCGGATTGCTTTCGCGCATGGAGAGCGGCCGCGTGCAGAGTTATCTGCGCATCCTGGCCATCGCCGTGGTGGTGCTGGCCGCCATTCTCTTTTGGAGCTTCCGTCCATGAGCCCGATCGCCGCCGGCACGATGATCGCATCGGGGGCCGGTTTTCCCTGGCTCACGGTGATTACGGTGCTGCCGCTGGTGGGCGCGGCGCTCGCATTGCTTATCGGCAAGCACGCCCGCGGCATCGCGCTCTTCACCACGCTGATCGGACTTGCGCTTTCGCTGATCGTGTGGATTCATCTGCCGGCGAATGGAAGCATCGGCCTGGTGGAGCTGCATCCGTGGGCGCCTTCGCTCGGCATCGAGTATCACCTGGGCGTGGACGGGCTGGGCGCGCTGATGCTAGTGCTCTCGGCCATTGTTACCCTCATGTCCGTCGATGCCGCGCATCGCGTGCATCATATGCCCGGCCTTTATTACGGCCTGGTGCTGATGCTGCAATGCGGCCTCTTCGGCTCCTTCACGGCGCTCAATTTCTTCCACTGGTTTTTGTTCTGGGAGCTGAGCCTGATTCCCGCCTTCTTCCTCATCAAGCTCTGGGGAGGACCGAAGCGCGGGCGCGCGGCCACACAGTTCTTCATTTACACCATGGCCGGCAGCGTAGCGCTGCTCGTCGCCTTTCTCGCCATTTTCCTCTGCACCGGCACCATGGACTTCGAGATGCTTGCCGCCTGGGCCAGCTCGGGCGAGCTTACTCGATTTGTCACTTTGCATATCGGTCCGGTGATGCCGTGGCTGGCGATCGGCGTGCTCGCGGGGTTCGCGGTCAAGGTGCCGCTTTTCCCCTTCCACACCTGGCTGCCGGATGCCTATGCGGAAGCGCCTTCGCCGGTAACCATGCTGCTGACCGGCGCCATGTCGAAGATGGGCGTCTACGGCCTGCTGCGCATCGCGCTGCCTATCTTTGGCGCGCAGATCGCCGCCCTGCGCACACTGCTGCTGGTGCTGGCCGTGGCCACGGTGGTGCTGGGCGCGTGGGCTGCGGCGGCGCAAAAGGACTTGAAGCGCGTCTTCGCCTACTCTTCAGTCAACCACCTCGGCTATTGCCTGCTGGGCATCTTTGCGCTGGCCATTCCAGCCGGCGGCGCCGCCGGACAGGCGAGCCAGGCTGCGGCGCTCAATGGCGTCATCTTTCAGATGTTCAGCCACGGCCTCACTGCGGCTGCGCTCTTCTGGTTCCTGGCCATGATCCAGATGCGCACAGGCGGACTGCGCGGGACCGACGATTTTGGCGGCCTGCGCAAGCCAGCCCCGATTCTCGCGGGACTGATGGGCATCGCGCTTTTTTCTTCGCTTGGGCTTCCGGGCCTGAACGGATTCGTGGGCGAATTCCTCATATTCCGCGGCGTTTTTCCCTTGTCCTGGATCAGTGCGACGGTCTCGGTGCTTGGGCTGCTCGTCACCGCAGCCGTGATTCTCACCGTGATTCAAAAGGTTTTCTCCGGACCCGTTCCCGAGCGCTGGCAGGCGTTTCCTGATCTGCATGCGAGTGAGTGGCTGGCGCTTGCGCCCGTGATCGGGCTCATGCTTTTGCTGGGCCTTGTGCCCCAGCTGATTCTCGGCGCCGTGAATCCCACGGTGATCAACCTGCTCGGGCATTGGAGATTTTGATGCTGGCCTGGGTGATCTACATCTCGTTTGCCGGCGCTCTGGTTGAAGCGTTGCTGCCGCGCGGAAAGAATTCTGCTGCGCGCTGGTTCGCGCTCGCCGTCGCCGCGGCGGGCCTCGCGCTGGCCGTTGCGGGCTTTGCCGCAGGCTGGGGCGCGGGCAGGGAAGTGCTCGTCGACGCGGTGTGGGTGCCGTCGATGGGCATTCACTACCTGCTCGCCGCCGACGGCATCAGCCGCGTGCTGGTTCTGCTCACGGGCATTGCTTCGGTAGCCGGCATTCTCTTCAGCTGGAATATCGAGCTGCGCACCAACCAGTTTTTCGCTTTTTATCTCGCTCTCATCGGCGGCGTTTACGGCGTTTTCTTGAGCTTCGATTTCTTTCTGCTCTTCGTCTTCTACGAAATCGCCATCGTTCCCAAGTATTTCCTCATCGCCATCTGGGGCTCCACGCGCCGCGAATATGGCGCCATGAAGCTGGCGCTCTACTCCTTCGCGGGATCGGCCATGGTGCTCATTGGCCTGCTGGCCGCTTACGCGGCCTCCGGCGCGCACTCCACCACGCTGGCCGCGCTCGCGCACGCGGGGCTGCCGGCCGGTTTTCAATTGTGGTGTTTTCCTCTGGTCTTCACCGGCTTTGCCATTCTCGCGGGCATGTGGCCGTTCCATACCTGGGCGCCCACGGGCCACGTGGCCGCGCCCACGGCCGCATCCATGCTGCTGGCCGGAGTGGTGATGAAGCTGGGCGCGTACGGCTGCCTGCGCGTGGCCATCGGCGTCTTTCCGCACGGTCTCGATCGCTGGGGATTCACCTTCCTCGGCCTCGGCTCCTGGCGCGAGGTCTTCGCGCTGCTCGCGGTCATCGGCATCGTCTATGGCGCGCTGGTCGCGCTGGCGCAAGCGGACTTCAAATTCGTCATCGGCTACTCCAGCGTGAGCCACATGGGCTTCGTGCTTCTCGGCCTCATGGCGCTCAACCAGATCGGCCTCGACGGCGCAGTCTTGCAGATGTTCTCGCACGGCGTGATCGCCGGATTGCTCTTCGCCATCGTCGGCCGCCTGGTGTATGACCGCACGCACACGCGGCAGCTGGCCGAGCTCGAGACCATGCACCTGGCGCGCCGGCTGCCCTTTGCCGCGTGGGCCTTCGTCATCGCCGGCATCGCGTCGATGGGCCTTCCCGGATTCTCAGGCTTCGTTGCCGAGCTTCAGGTGCTCGCCGGGGCGTGGCAAGCCAAGCCGTGGTGGACGGTGGCAGCCGGCATCGGCATCGTGGTGGGCGTGGCGTACACCTGGCGAGCGCTGCAGAAGGCTTTCTTTACCGACAACGTTCCCGCGCCGCACGTGCTCGAATACGAGCACACCCACCAGCTCGATGCCATCACCTGGCCGGAACGTCTCGGCGTGGCGCTGCTTTTGCTTTCGACGCTCGCCGTCGGCCTCTATCCGCGCATTCTGCTCGAGCAGATCGAGCCGGCCGTGAAAGCGCTGCTTGCGGGAGGCGGACAATGAACTACGCCGGCCTCAACTATGCCGCGCTTTTCCAGGCTACGCTGCCTGAGACTGCGCTCGAGATCGCCGCGGTCGCGGTCCTGTTTGTCGATCTCGCCTTTCTGCGCCGCTCTGGGCAAAAGTTGCGTACGGACGTCGCTGCGTGGCTCGGCGTTTTGGGCTGCATCGCCGGCATCTGGGCAGTTTGCGCGCTGCCATGGCGTGGCTTCTCCGCCGGGAACGATGTACTGCTCTCGGCAGGCGGCTCGGCGGGTGTGGCGCAGGTAGCGGTGCTTGTTCTCACCGCTCTCACGCTGCTCCTGCTTGTCGGTTGCGAGTTCACACGCAACCCGGGCGAATACGTTGCCGTGGTGCTGATGGCCGCGGCCGGCGGCCTGATCATTGCCGCGGCGCAGGATCTGCTCATCATCTTCATCGGACTCGAGCTGCTTTCGCTCGGCCTCTACGTGCTCACCGCCTTCGCCAAAAAATCAGGCCAGAGCGCCGAGGCGGCCATCAAGTATTACCTTTTTGGCGGCATGTCGGCCGCGTTTTTGCTGTTCGGATTCAGTCTTCTCTATGGCCTCTCCGGCTCAACCAGCCTGCCCCGCGTTGTGCTCGGCACTTATCTTGCATCGGCGCGCGGCGCCGCTCCGCTGCTCTTCGTAGCGCTGGTGATGGTCGCCGTGGGTCTCGGCTTCAAAGTTGCCGCGGTTCCATTTCATTTCTGGGCGCCGGACGCCTACGAGGGCGCGCCCGCTCCGGCAGCGGCTTTCATCGCCTCGGTCTCGAAGGTTGCCAGCTTTGCGCTGCTCATTTCGATCAGCGACGCGATTCTCCAGTGGATGGGAATGCTTCACATGACCGGGCGGGTGACGTTCAGCGGGCCTTCTCCCGGCGCAGCACCTCCGCGTGTCGCCATCGGATTTGTTTCGCTGTGGCCGTTGATCCTCATCGTCCTTTCCGTTGCCTCGATGGTACTGGGCAACCTGGCCGCGCTGGCACAGTCAAGCGTGCGCCGCCTGCTTGCCTACTCGGCCATCGCGCATGCGGGATACATTTTGCTCGGACTCGCGTTTTTCGGGTGGTCGAACGTGAGCGCGCAGGCGATTCTGTATTACGTTCTCACCTACGGCCTCACCACCATCGGCGCCTTCGGGGTGGTCGGCGTAGTGGAGCGCGCAACGGGTTCCGGCCGCATGGAGGCATTCGCCGGCCTGCACAAGCGCAACCCATGGCTCGCCGCAGTGACGCTGATTCTGTTTCTTTCGCTGGCCGGCATTCCTCCGCTGGTGGGCTTCTGGGCCAAGTTCAATCTCTTCGCCGCCGTGCTGACAGCTTCCCACAGCCCGGTCTCCATCGGCCTCGTCGCGCTCGCCGTCGCCTTCAGCGCCGTTTCGCTCTACTACTATCTGCAGGTGCTCAAGCGGGCGTACGTTATGCCCGGTACAGATGAAGCTCCGATCCGCATGCATCCTGTGACGACGGTGGTTCTTGTGGCGATTGCCGCAGCGGTTGTGTTGATGGGATGCTTCCCGGGGTTGCTGCAAGGCTGGGTCGCGAGCTTCTACGCGTAAGACGACGATGCAGGGGCTAAAGCCCATTCCTCAAAATGCCGCGTCTTCGGCACGACTGAAGTCGTGCCCTGATACAAGACTGCGAGAGAAGGTTTGCTGCGAGCTACAGTAACTCCGCGGGCACGGCCGATCCTGCCAGCTTCGGCGCCGTTCAATATTTCACAATGGCGGTGAACGAATCCGGCTTGAGACTGGCGCCGCCCACCAGCGCGCCGTCGATGTCTTCCTGCGCCATGAGGTTGGTAATGTTGTCCGGCTTGACGCTGCCGCCATAAAGAATGCGCATGGCAGCAGCGGCATCTTTGCCCAGCAGCTTTGCCACTTCGGCGCGGATGATCGCGTGCGCGTCGGCGGCGATCTCCGGCGTGGCCGTGCGGCCCGTGCCGATGGCCCACACCGGCTCGTAGGCGATCACGATGGGCGCGGCCGCTTCCGGCGGGATACCCGCGAATCCGCCGTTCACTTGCGTCTTCAACACCGACGCCGTCTTGCCCGCCTCGCGTTCCTCGAGAACCTCGCCGATGCAGACGATGGGAATGATGCCGTGCTTGAGCGCGGTGTGCAGCTTCTTGTTCACGATCTCGTCGGTCTCGGCGAAGTACTGCCGGCGCTCGGAGTGGCCAATCAACGTGTGCGTGCCGCCGACGGCCTTCAATTGCAGGATCGACGTTTCGCCCGTGTACGCGCCCTCTTCGGCGAAGTGAATGTTCTGCGCGCCGACGGCCACGCTCGATCCTTTGCAGGCCGCGACCACCGTGGGCAGCAGCACCGG
>JASHTS010000037.1 GCA_030040425.1 Acidobacteriaceae bacterium
CGAAGGATCTGCGGTTGTTCTTGGATTCTTCTCCACCTCAGCACAATCCCCGGGTGCCCCATCCTTGCGACGACTTTGTTTTTCTCGCAAGGGTGGGATACCACAATCCCCAATTCAGCCTGGTCATCCTGAGCGAATCGCGCAACGCGCGATGAGTCGAAGGATCTGCGGTTGTTCTTGGATTCTTCTCCACCTCAGCACAATCCCCGGGTGCCCCATCCTAAACGCGCCTTTTGCGTTTAGGGTGGGAAACCACGAACCCCACTCCGCCGATAGCCCGCTCCCGTGGGGAGCGAGGAAGTTAGCCCCGGGGGGACCCTGAGCGCAGAGAAGGGGGAACCCGGGGTTCGGGAGCCCCAAAACCACCCCCAGCCCCCCTAGGGGCGACAGAACCTCCACAGGCCTACCGCCCCGCCCTCGTCTCCAACCTGCGTATCGCCCTCAGCATCTCCCCCAGCGCCGTCTTCCCAATCTCGCCTTCGAACTCCTTCTGCAACCGGTCCAACGCCCCAATCACCCGCATGGCTGTCCGTTTGCCCTGGGGCTTCAGGGCCAGCAAAAAAGCCCGCGCATCCTCGGGATCGATCTTCCGTTGCAGCAATCCCTTCGCCTCGAGCGAGGAGACGCAGTGGCTCACGTTCCCCCGCGTCGTCCCAAACGTCTCCGCCAGCTGCGACGGCTTCACCGGCCGCGGCGCCTCAAAAAACAAGGCCGCCAGTGTCAGCCCTTCAAGAAAACTCAGATGATCGCCCGCGAGCGCGCGTCCGGCGAGCGCCTCAAACCGCCGCGCCGCCCGGCTCACCGCAAACATCGGGCTCTCATTCAGAAAAGCATCGATCCGCATGGCAAAATTGATTGACTTTCTAAACTATTCAGCAGTATACAAAACCATCCTTGAACCCGGGCAGTCTGGCCGCCAATCATGATTGCAGATGAAATCGGCTGCCACACTCGCGCCCGTTCCGCTCCTCGCCTGCTTCGTCGCATCTCTCGCCGCGCAAAGCGCCAAAATTCCCCCTCCACAATCTCCACCCCCGCAATCCGAAACCTTCGTCGTCCTAGGCTCGGCCACGCCCGTACCGTTGGCCGAATCGCCGCGCTCCGTCGATGTCATCCCGCTGGAGGGCCAGAAGCTCGCGGCCGAGTCGCCCCAGGACTTCCTGCGCGCCGACTCGTCCGTGTTTCTCGAGGAGCGCGGCGCCGGCGGCGGCCAGGCCGACATCGTTCTCCGCGGTGGCAGCTTCGAGCAGACCCTCGTCCTCCTCAATGGCTTCCGCATCAACGACGCGCAGACCTCGCACCACAATCTCGATCTCCCCATCCCCCTTGAAGCCATGAGCTCCATCCAGGTTCTCGAAGGCGCGGGTTCCACGCTGCACGGCGTCGATGCCCTGAGCGGCGTGGTCGACTTCCTCACCGCTGCACCCGATCACGATTCGCTCTATTTGCGCGCCGGCGGCGGCAGCTTCGAGTCCAACGAGGAAACTCTCATGGCCGCGGCCACGCATCGCGCCTGGAGCGGCCGCTTGACCGCCGAGCGTAACTTCTCCACCGGCTTCATGGCCGACCGCGATTACCGCAACGAGGATGCCTCCACGGAGGTCTGGCACGGCTCGCGCCTCGGCCTCACCGATCTGCTCTTTGCCTCGAGCGACCGCGCCTTCGGCGCCAATCAGTTCTATGGCGACTACACTTCCTGGGAGCGCACCAAGGGGTGGTTCGCCTCTGCGCGCCAGGAGCTTGGGAGCCACACCATCGCCGCCTTCGGCTATCGCCGCCACTCCGACGATTTCGTTCTCATCCGCGACGATCCCGGCCTCTACGAGAACAATCACGTCGATGGCTCCTGGCAGGCATCGCTGCGCCACACCCTCGCGTTGCACCAGGGCGCGCTTCTGCTCACCGGCCTTGAAGCCGACGGCGACTCCATCCGCAGCTTCAACTTTTCCGGCGGCGTTACGTCGTATGCTCTCGGCATCCACGCGCGCAATCGCGGCGCCGGCTACCTCGACTTCGACTGGAACCCTCCCAACCGCCGCTGGAATCTCTCCGCAGGCGCGCGCGAAGAGATCTTTTCCGGCGGCGCGCGAACAGTCTTTTCTCCCGAACTCGCCGGCAGCCTGCGCCTCGCCGCAAAACTCAAGCTGCGCGCAAGCGGCGGCTACGGATTCCGCATTCCCACCTACACCGACCTCTACTATTCCGACCCCAGCACCCTTGGCAATCCCCAGCTCAAGCCTGAATCCGCCTGGTCGGGCGATGCCGGCGCTGACTGGGCGCCATCCGCACGCGTCGAACTCTCCTTCACCGGCTTCTATTCTCGCCAGCATGACACTATCGACTACGTCCGCTCCGCGACTGTGCCCAACCCGTACCTGCCCGCATCGTGCGAAATCGGCGGCGTGCAGCAGGCCAACCGCTGGTGCGCCGCCAACCTCAACGGCTTGAGCTTCGCCGGCGTCGAGTCCTCCTTCACCTGGATTCCCAGCAAATCCCAATCCATCCGCATCGCCTGGACCGGATTGCACGGCGGGCAAAGCGCTCTCCACGGTCTTCAATCCGAATACATCTTCAATTACCCCGTCCAAAACATCCACGCCTCGTGGTCCGTGAGCTTCCGCAACATTGTCGAACTCACCAACGCCGTCCAGCTCGCCCAGCGGTACCAGCAAACCGTCTATCCCGTCTGGAACGCCACGCTCACGCACAACTCCGGCCGCCTGCGCCCTTACCTGCGCCTCACCAATCTCAGCAATACCGGCTACCAGGAGATCAGCGGCGTCAACATGCCTTCCCGCGCCATCGTCGGCGGATTTGCGTTTCGGCTCGGCGATTAGCTTAGCCCAACGTAAAATTCCCTTGCCATTCGTGCGGCGCCTCGGTACCCTGAACGCGTACCTCGGCAGTCCGCGCCGAACTTCCAACCAGCGGGCTCTACCTGCTTTCTCCTGCATCTGAGGGAACGTGGATGGAGGCGTATCAGAGCGCACCGGGAAAGTGTGCCTTTCCCTTGACGCCACGCCTTTCAACCCACAAGAGGAGAAACGTCATGAGCCATTCCGGAGATCACCACAAGATCAGCTACATCGAATTCGCGGTCACCAGCGTTGCCCGCGCCAAGCAGTTCTATTCCTCTGCCTTCGCGTGGAGCTTCGTCGACTACGGCCCAGACTATGCCAGCTTCACCGCCGCATCGGCGGGCATAGACGGCGGCGTCCGCACCGCGAAATCCGGCGAATCCTCGGGCACCGCCGCGCCCCTCATCGTCCTCTATTCCCCAAACCTCGAAGCCACTGAAGCCGCCATCGTGGCTGCCGGCGGCTCCATCGTCGTTCCCACGTTCTCGTTTCCCGGAGGCCGCCGCTTTCATTTTTCCGATGGCGCAGGCAATCTGCTTGCCGTCTGGTCGGAGTAGCGCGCACCCGCTCCTTGGTCCAATCCCGCCCGGCGCGTACTGCGATTTACTGCTCCGCGGCACGCGCCGGCTGGTCCGAAGACCGTGAATCAGCGCGCAGGCCGCAAAACCGCGCGTCTTAAAATACTTTCAAGACCGTGGCGCGCTGATCCCATTTCCCACGCTGGTCCCGATCGAACGCCATTGGGCGCTCCGATCACCGGGCGCCGCTGTTCTCTCAACCCGGAGGCAATTTCGTTCGTCTAACACCCAAAGGACCAGATACACCGGATCCTGATTCCCCGCTGCTTCCCGAGGGTGCGCCTGAGCATCGACCGTGCAATCCTGAGAAATTTCCCTCGCGGGCAGAGGCGCTTGCACGGGACACTCGTCGTTTTCCCGTTCATTCTTCTTTCTATTCCTTCCGGACTATCTGCGCAGGCTGCCGCTGCAGACTCGCCTACCTCGGCCGCGAGCCCGGCCCAGACCCCGTCGACTGTGCAATCGGGCATCGTTCAGGGTGTGGTCACCGGCAAGGACGGCGAGGTTTACGAGGGCGTACGCGTCGAGCTTGCACAGGCCGATGCGCAGCCGCCGCTCGTGCAGCAGACCAACAGCGACGGTGAGTTCACCTTTGTGAATGTTCCCGCCGGCGTGTTCACCCTCACCATCTCCTCTGATGGATTCTCGACCCAGACCCTTTCGGGGGTGCTTAAGGCCGGCGAGACCTTCGATGCGCAGAACATCGTCCTTCTGATGAAAGAGGCCACCAGCATGGTGCGCGTCTCCGCCGCCCAGCAGGAGGAAATTGCCGAAGTGCAGATTCACGTCGAGGAAACCCAGCGCGTCCTCGGCGTGCTGCCGAACTTTTACGTCAGCTATGCTCGCAATCCCGTGCCCCTCACCACGCGCCAGAAGTACGCGCTCGCCTGGAAGTCGAACATCGATCCGTACACATTCCTCCTCAACGGCGCCTTCGCGGGTATCCAGCAGGCGGCGAATACCTTCGCCGGGTACGGCCAGGGCATGCAGGGCTACGCTAAGCGCTTCGGCGCCAACTACGCCGACACTTTTGTCAGCACCGAGATCGGCGGCGCCATTCTGCCGTCAATCTTCAAACAAGACCCGCGCTATTTTTACAAGGGAACCGGAACCATCCGCGCCCGCGCGGCCTACGCCATTGCCAATGCCGTCATCTGTAAAGGCGACAACATGCGCTGGCAGTTCAATTACTCCGGCATCCTGGGCGGCATGGCCGCCGGCGGCATCGCCAACCTCTATTATCCGGCCAGCGATCGCAGCGGCGTGGCCCTCACTTTTGAAGATCTGGCGCTCGGCATTGGCGAGACCGCGGTGCAGAACCTGTTCCAGGAATTCCTCGTCAAGAAGCTCACGCCTGGCGCCCGCAAATCCGTCACGCCATAAGAACCGTCGGGAAAAGGCGCGCGGGTACCCGTTTTTCTCATCCTTGCCGCTTCCCCGTCCCGCATGTTTGACTGGTTGGGCGAAAGGGAATCCCGCGTATGGCCTACGTTCTCGCTCTCGACCAAGGCACCACCAGTTCCCGCGCCATCCTCTTCGATGAAGACTCGACCATCGCCGCCGTGGCGCAGCACGAATTCGAGCAGCTCTATCCGCAGCAGGGATGGGTAGAGCACGATCCGGTGGAAATCCTCACCAGCCAGATGAGCTGCGCGGTCGAGGCTCTCGGCGCCATCGGCGCGCGCCCGCGCGACATCGCCGCCATCGGCATCACCAACCAGCGCGAAACCGCCATCGTCTGGGAGCGCTCCACCAGCAAGCCCATCCACCCCGCCATCGTCTGGCAGGATCGCCGCACCGCCGGCTTCTGCCGCGAGCTCGAAGAGCGCGGCCTCGGCGACATCATCTCCTCGAAAACCGGCCTCGTCCTCGACCCCTACTTTTCCGCCACCAAGGTGAAATGGATTCTCGACAACGTCGAGGGCGCGCGCGCACGCGCCGAGCGCGGCGAGCTGGCCTTCGGCACCGTCGATAGCTGGCTCATCTGGCATCTCACCAGCGGCCATCGCCACGTCACCGACGTCACCAACGCTTCGCGCACTTTGCTCTTCAACATCGTCCGGGGCGAATGGGACAACGAGCTCCTCGAGATCTTCTCCATTCCCGCCTCCATGCTGCCGGAGGTCGTCTGGTCCAGCCAGCGCATTGGCGAAGTGACCACTTCTCTCGGCCTCGCCGGCGCATCGATTGCCGGCATCGCCGGCGACCAGCAGGCCGCGCTTTTCGGCCAGCTCTGCTGGCATCCCGGCGAGGCCAAGAACACGTATGGCACCGGCTGCTTTCTCCTCCAGAACATCGGGGCCAAGTTCATTCGCTCGAAACACAAGCTCATCACCACTCTGGCCGCCGGCACGCACAAGCGCCTCGAGTATGCACTCGAAGGCAGCATCTTCATCGGGGGCGCCGTGGTGCAGTGGCTGCGCGACAATCTCAATCTCATCACATCTTCGGCCGAAGTTGAGACCCTCGCCCGCAGCGTGGCCTCGAGCGACGGAGTGGTCTTCGTTCCCGCCTTCGTCGGACTCGGAGCGCCCCATTGGGATCCGCACGCCAGCGGCATGCTGATCGGCCTCGGCCGCGGAACCCATCCCGGCCACATCGCCCGCGCCGCGCTTGAAGCTATCGCCTTCCAGGTGGCCGACGTCCTCGATGCAGTCGAAAGCGAAACCGGCACGCCTCTCGGCGCCCTTCGCGTCGATGGCGGCGCCGCGGTGAACGATCTGCTCATGCAATTCCAGGCCGACATTCTCGGCGTTCCTGTCGTCCGCCCGCAGGTAACGGAGACCACCGCGCTAGGCGCGGCTTACCTCGCCGGCCTGGCCACCGGCTTCTGGGACAATCCCGACGAGCTCTCGGCCAAGCGCCGCGGCGATGAGCGCTTCACCCCGCTCATGGAAGCCGAGGAACGCGCCGCGCGCCGCGCGCAATGGAAAAACGCCGTCGAGCGCGCCCGCCGCTGGAACGCGTAAGGTGCGTCCCCAGTGCGACAATAGCCGAAACGGAGGTCCCCATGCCGCCATCTGCCTGCACACACATTGCCGACCACCTCAAGAAAGTGAAGCCGCGCACCAAGGGTTGCGAAGAGTGCCTCAAGATGGGCGATACCTGGGTCCACCTGCGCCTGTGCCTCGAGTGCGGCCATGTCGGCTGCTGCGACTCCTCGAAGAACCGCCACGCCCGCGCCCATTTTCACGCGACCAACCACCCCATCATCCAGTCCGCGGAGCGCGGCGAAGACTGGCGCTGGTGCTACATCGACGACACGTATCTGTAAGCGCCGGCCTCACCCGCGCGCCGCCCGCTCCAGCTCCGCGATATTCAGCTTTTTCATCTGCATCATCGCCGCCATCCCTTTCGGGTCTTTGATCAACTCCATGATCCGCGCGGGCACAATCTGCCAGCACAGGCCGAACTTATCCTTAAGCCACCCGCACGCGATCTCGCTCCCGCCCTCGGTAAGCTTTTGCCAGTAGGAGTCAATCTCCTCCTGCGTGTCGCAGCGCACAAAAAACGAGACAGACTCATTGAACTTGTAATCCGGACCGCCGTTCAGCGCGACAAACTTTTGCCCATCGAGCTCGAAAGTGATGGTGAGAATGGCGCCCTCCGGCACGGTTGTCTGGCACGGAGAGCGAAGCTCTTCGATGCGCCGTGAGTTCTCAAATACGCTGAGATAAAACTCCACGGCCTCTTCGGCATTCTTATCGAACCACAAGAACGGCGTGATGCGGGAAAGCTTTTCGAGTGCACTCATGATTCATCACCGGAGAAGGAATTCCGCCGTCCGTCCTCTCACCCGCGAGCAGGGAGCGGGGACGGCCGGCACGGCCATTCGTACCACTCTTCACTTGCAAATTGCAAGTTAACTTCCTATGCTTCTTACTGTGGTGGTCAAGGCCAAGCCCGCGATGCCGCGCTCCGGCTGCCCGGTCAGCCGTGCGCTCGAGATGCTCGGCGACCGCTGGTCACTGCTTTTGGTGCGCGACATGATGGTGCGCGGCTTGAGCACCTTTCGGGAATTTCAGAATTCGGGTGAGGGCATCGCGACGAACATTCTTTCGAGCCGCCTCCAAAGCCTCGAAGCCGGCGGCATCGTCGCGGCCGAGCCATCAGCGCACGACGGCCGCAGCATCCACTACCGGCTGACCGAGAAGGGCATTGCTCTGGCGCCGCTCATGCTCGAGCTGCTTATCTGGGGCGCGCGTCACGAGAGCTCCGACGCCCCCTGCGCCATGATCGATGAGATGGAGCAGAACCGCGCCGCGGTGCTCGCCGAGACCTTGCGCCGCTGGAAAGAGCGCGATCCCACACCGCTCCTTCCTCGCTTCGCCCCTGCCGGTAAAACCTCAAATCTCAACCCTGCGAAAGGAAAATCCCGCATATGAAGGTCAATACTTATCTCAACTTCCCCGGCACTTGCCGTCAGGCTCTCGACTTCTACGCCAAGCACCTCGGCGCCAAGACCCTCATCATCTCTACCTTCGACCAGATGCCCGGCCCGCAGAACCTTCCGCCCGGGCTCGACAAACATGGAGTGATGCACTCCCGCTTCACCCTCGGCGACACGCTGATCATGGCCAGCGATGGCCCCAAAGCCGAGCCCATGCGCAGCGCTTATCTCACCCTCTCGGTGGACAGCAATGAAGAAGCCGAGCGCATCTACAAGGCGCTGACCGAAGGCGGCGAGGTCTTCATGGCCATGAATGAAACCTTCTTCGCTCACCGGTTCGGCCAGTTCCGCGACAAGTTCGGCATCAACTGGATGGTCATTCACGAGAAACCCATGCCCGCCCGCAGCTGAGAGCGGGCTGAGAAGGAATCAATCCAGGAGTCGAGGTGCTGGTGCCCCGCCCTCGCCGTGCCGTTTTTTGTGGCCAGGGTGGGCTTGTGTGGCTGCCCCGTCCTTGCGGCGATCCTTGCGGCAAGCGTGAAGAAACCAGGCGGTCACAAATGTTCGCCTTTAGGGTTGCGAAGAATGCCGGAATGTTCGCTCCGGTGGTTGCGCATTCGACCGAATGTCTGCCTGGATGGTTGCGTTTCGCGGAGGGGTGCACCGCATGGACCATCCCCAATTGCACAAAGGCCGCGAGAAAGGTTGCGCTGGGCGCGCAGACGCCGCTTAGAATTACCCACCGGAGGGCTCTTTTGCGGTTCATTGCGTGCCAATTGCGCGCATTTGAGGCCTTCTTAGCGAGATTTCTGCGGTTTTTCGCGCCCGTGCGGGTGCCCACCCTTCGCAAAGAGCGAAGGATGGGGCAACTGAGAATTGATCGCTGACCCACTGTTCGTTGCTCACTGCTCCATGTACTCCCAGAACGAGTCAGCCAGCTCCGCGCCCAGCTCGTTGGTCATGCGCCGGGCCACGCGCTCCACTTCTTCCATGAGCTTGTGCAGGTAATCGCGCGAGCCGGAGACGGCCGCTACGCCGATGGTTGCCGACTGCCACGTCACCGCCTCATCGAGCTCGGCCACGGAGATGTTGAAGCTCTGCCGGAGCTGGTCCTTGAGCGAGCGCACCACCTGCCGGCGGTCTTTGAGAGACTGCGCGTGCTCGATGCGCAATTCGAGCGTGAGTTGGGCCACAGCCATGGCAACAAGGGGGACACGGCCAGTGTAAGGCGGCGCGGCGCCGGCGGAAAAAGATTTTTGCCGGCGCTGCGGCGCGATTCACTGCGCGGCAGGAAGATGCAGATTCAGGTTTCTCGTGCGGTTGAGCCTGAGGGTTGCGTCACGGTCAATCTGGCTCATGGAGATGCGCAGGCATCTCTCGTCGGGGTCAACGTAGTGCAAACCGTCGTCAGCGGCGAAGACCATAACGGCAGAGCGAGTCGAACCGTCCTTGAGGACGAGGGTAAAGGACTGTGGCTCGGGCGCGGCGGTCGAAGAAGCCGCGCTGACGGACGGCCATTTGTATTCAGTGACCACGGAATGCCCGGCGGGTCTGGCGACGGGCGGTGCAGGGGGCTCAGCGGCCACGGGAGGCTGCTCAACCAAAACCACGGGCTGGGGCGCGTAGGGATAGGCGTCGCTCAAGTCATAGGGCGCGTAACCGTATCCCGATCCGTAGGGAAGGTAGGCGTAGCCGAATCTGTAAGGAAATACGGGCCGGCCGCGGTTGAAACCGTAGGCGCCTCGGGCAAAGCCGGGAGCCGCTCCGCCGCGGCGCTGGGCGCAGGCATCGCGCGCTATGCCTGAAGCAAGCAGCACACACAGGCTGAGCAGGATGGTCCGCCGCATAAACAGCCCTCGTGAGAGGCGAGTTTAGCACCCGGGCTCGCCGTTGTACAGATTCCCCGCCGGCAAAGATGGCCCGGATTCCAGCCGCGGCCCTGAAAGTCACAGACCGACCGAGGGGGATACTACCGCTGAGCTCACTTCTACGGCAGCAACGCATGCCCGGGCCCGCCGGCCGGGACGTTCGACGGAGCGCTCATCAATGCGCAGATTGCGATTGTGCGTGCTTGGCGGGGGCGATGCGAGTCTCCTTCCCGCTCACGAATACCTTCATGGAGCTTTCGCTTTCGCCCGACTCGTCGGTGTATTCGTAGGAGTCCGCTGAAACAAATTTCATGATGTACCGGGTGTGATACTGCTTCCCGGCAAAAGTGCTTTCCCCAAGCCAGGTCCATACGTCGCCGCTCACCGTGCCGGTCTTGTCTTCAATTCCCCCGGAGCTGTCTACTGCGCGGTACCGGTATGTCCCGGAAGCCGGATCGTAGTAGAGGAAGGAGGTCTCCGAGTATTTCTTTCCGGGCCTGAAGAGAGACGCCTCGCAGATCACGGCGAAGCCGCCTGCCGTCCACCGGCAATCTTCCCTGCCACTGAATTTCATCGCCGGCGAGCCCGGCCCCATTGCCCCGGATTTCACTTCGTCTTCGACCGTGAATCTGCCGACTAACACGGCCAGCTTATTCACTTCCGGGCCGCGCGTTGTCTGAGACTGAGTGCGCGCCGCGATCGCGCTCAAAGCGCAGGCCATGGCCAATGAGAGGAACCTTGGGAGGCCGCTCATTTGGATTCTCCTTTCGCAGGTGTCACGGATGCTAGCACAAAACGAAGGCGCAAACAGGCGCACCGCCACCAGAGGAAACTTGCGGAGACTTATGCCGGTATCACGCGCTCGCGCCGCAGGAACCGGTCATAAACCCAGAGCAGCCCGGCCGTGGCCACGCCCACCCCGGAGACCGCCCACCAGACGAGCGACGGCTGATGGAGAACTTCACCGAAGTGATGGAACAGGAACCCGCCCAACCATCCGCCCACGAGCGAGCCGATGCCGATGGGCAGAAAGGCGAAGCCCATATAGGTTCCCTGCTGTCCTGAGGGTGCGAGGCGCGAGATGTACTCGTAATAGCGCGGCTGCTGGGTGATTTCGCCGATGGCCACCACGATGAGCGTGGCCACGGCCATGGGAACGCTAGGATGCACGATAA
Source organism: Acidobacteriaceae bacterium (assembly GCA_030040425.1). Classification (GTDB taxonomy): domain Bacteria; phylum Acidobacteriota; class Terriglobia; order Terriglobales; family Acidobacteriaceae; genus Telmatobacter. The sequence goes on from JASHTS010000037.1 coordinate 10,870, forward strand.
GCAGAAGCCAGGCCAGGCCGGAGATCAGGGTGCCCAGAGTAATTCCGCGAAACGAAGGCATTTTCTGCGTGAGAAGACTGACCGTCATCTGCAACGCGATGACCGTGAGCGCATCCCACATGAGCAGCATCTCCGTATTGCTGGCGGGGTTGACGTACTCGTGGATATAAGTGGGAAGAATGATGAATTCCTGCCAGAAGGCGATGTAATATCCGGAGAAAATGATGAGAAACAGCATGAAGCGCCAGTTCGACGTGACGGTGAGAAAATTTCTGGCGACCTGGCCGAGGCTTTCGGTCCGGGCTTCGTCCAGGCGGCGAGGCTCCTTGAAGAGAAGCAGTACGGCGAAGAACATGGCAAAGACACTCAATGCTGCCATGTCGAAGACCTTCTCCACGCTGAGGTGCTGGTGCACCCAGCCGGCCAGAAACGGCCCCGCGGCCCCGCCAATGTTGACCAGCGTGTAGTAGATGGAGTAGCCGATGGAGCGCACGTTTTCCTTGGAGGCGCGGGCCGTGGTCCCGACGACGGAAGGTTTTACCAGCGCGATACCAAGGGCCGGAAACATGAGGATGAGCGTCACCAGCACGACCAGTGGCATGGCCTGGCGAACCGGAGCCAGCCACGGCGAACCGATGGAGCCGAGCAGGAAGTAGGAGCTGGCCAGGATCAGGTAAGCCAGCGACAGCGCCCGGCGAAAGCCCATCCGGTCAGCAAGAGCCCCGCCGAACGCTGCCAGAAACCACACCAGCCCGCCGAATAGTCCGGCCAGATCGCTGGCACGCTCCACATCGAAGTGCAGGCTCTCGTGCAGATAGCGGGGCAGCGAAGCAAACGCCGCGTAGTACGACAGCCGCTCGAAGAGCTCGCTGATGTTGGCAACCCAGAAGGGCCGCTCAAATCCGGTGCGAATTTCGTGGAAGCGTTTGAGAAAGGTCAAAGGTGGCTCGGGAGAACGCCCGCGTGCCTGCAGCGAAGGCATTAGCCGGCTTCGCTGCGCGCGTGTCGGGATTTCCTGAGCAGTGTACCTGACCGTACGCCGGAAACGGCCGATTGACCCTGCCGGACACACTTGCTAGAATCGAAATGCGGGGTGGAGCAGCCCGGTAGCTCGTTGGGCTCATAACCCAAAGGTCGTAGGTTCAAATCCTACCCCCGCAACCATTTAGCGAAAATGCCAACCCCAGATAACCCCATATAACAGTGCCTGTCCAAGCGCTCTGGGGTCTCTGGGGTTTCTGCTGCAAGGCTCCTTCATGGCTCAAGCGCTCCTCAGTGCCATCCTGACCACCTTGCTATTGGCCTCACGCTTGGCCGCCATCAAGGCGTTTCCGTACACATTCATCGTCGTCGAGATCTGAGCGTGCCGCATCAGCTTCTGCTGCACCCCAATCGGGGCCCCGGTATCGTCCAGCCAGGAACGGTAGGTGTGGCGAAAGGTGTGCCAACCAAGTCCGTCGTACTTCCCGGCTGCTTCCCGGCGTTCGTCATGAATAGGAAGGCGCCTGCCGTTTGGTGTCGGATTGTTCTCCTCGCACCAAACGCCGTCTGCAGCGCCGCACTTCGGGCACGCCACCAAACACCACCCCGCCGGTCGGATATAGTCCTGCTGAATCGGGGCCGTGTGGTAGTGCCGCCCGGTAATGGGGCTGGCAAAGACCAGGTCCAACCCCATTTCCGGGGTTGACCCGTCGACCAGAGCCATTTGGGCCTGCTCGTCGCGTTCGCGCTTCCAGTCCAGAA
>JASHTS010000250.1 GCA_030040425.1 Acidobacteriaceae bacterium
GAAACCGTGCAAACGGTTTTGGGCGCCGACGCGCTGCGTTACTTCTTACTGCGCGAGATTCCCTTCGGGCAGGACGGCAATTTTTCTTTTGATGCGCTGGTGCAGCGCTACAACGGCGACCTGGCCAACGGCTACGGCAACCTGGTGAGCCGGGTGGTCAACATGGTGCACAAGTATTTTGCCGGGGATGCGCCGGACACTCGCGAGCAGACGGCTCTCGAAGCTCAACTGCAAGTCTCGGCCGAACGCACGATTGCTACCTTCGGCCCTGCTTTCGATGAGCTGAACTTCTCTGAAGCACTGAAGAGCCTGTGGCTTCTGGTAGCAGAGACCGACGGCTATCTGACGGCGAATGCACCATGGAAGAAACCGGCCGATCGCCTGGATTCCGATCATGAATGGTTGCAGAAGCGCGTTCTGGCTACGGCGGCCGAGGCCATTCGCGTGGTCACGGCGCTGGCTTATCCCGTGCTGCCCGAGGCAACGGCCAAGGTGTGGCGGCAACTGGGACAGGGCGAGATCGGCGAGGCGGCGAAGAAGGGATTTTTGAAGAGTCTCGCGTGGGGCGGGTTGAAGGCCGGAACGAAGTTCGGCGAGCCGGCGCCGCTGTTTCCCCGCGCGGAAAAGGATGCGATCGAGCGTATGCAGAACCTTGAGGACGAGAACCAGAAGAGCGCGGTGGAAGCCGCGGTCGAAGCTGCGAGTGGGGGTGAAACCATGGCTCCGGGAACTATCGCACCTGGTCCGGCAACGGCGTCGCCTTCGGTTGTGCCGACGGAAGCGCCCCGCGCCGCCGATGCGCGCGCGCAGGAAGGGCTGACGCAGACGTCCGCTGCGCCGCACGACTCGCAAAAACCGCAACAGACGGCGCCGGTACACGCGGTGCCGGCCGACCAGGCCAGCAGCCGGCTGAGCAGCACGCCGATTCCGGCGAAGGAAGGCGCGCCGCTGGCAGCGCCTGCGTCTGCAGGCCCGGCAGCGGCTGAGCCGCAAACGCAGGGGGCGCAGACGATTTCAATCGACGACTTCTCCAAAGTCGATTTGCGCGTGGCGCAGATTCTGGTGGCGGAGCGCGTGCCCAAGGCGGACAAGCTGCTGCGGCTCGAAGTCGACCTGGGTTACGAGAAGCGGCAGATTCTGGCCGGCATCGCGCAGTACTACGAGGCGGAAAAACTTGTCGGGCGCAAGATTGTGATCGTCGCCAATCTCGCGCCGCGCAAGATGAGAGGCCTCGAATCGAACGGGATGCTGCTGGCGGCTTCGCTCGCGCCCGACGGCGCGCCGGTGCTGGCGGGGTTCCTGGAAGAAGTGCCGCTGGGGGCGCGGCTCAAATAGCCTGAGCCGAGGCGACTGGAGGCTATACACATAAAATGTGGTATGCTTACACATCGGGAGTGCGAGCATGCGGACCAACATCGACATCGACGACAAGCTGTTGAAGCAGGCCATGAAGGCGCTGGGAGTCGCAACCAAGAGAGCCGCCGTCGAAAAAGCGCTTCGCCAGTCACTTGAGATTTATGGGCAGCAATCCCTGCGGAAGCTCCGCGGAAACATTGTCTGGCGCGGCCACGACGACGACTGGCTTGCCTCGGACAAGGAAGTTCTGGCCAAACGTGCCGCCGCGAGCCGCAAGGCAGGTTCAGACGCGCGCAAGATCGCCTAGAAGAGAAGCTCGGTCCATGGAAGCCAGCACGCACGCGAAAGCGGTTCAGTCGTTGGTGATTGTCGACTCTTCGGTGCTGATCGACTACCTGGCCGATCGCGTAACGCCCGAGACAAACTGGCTGGAGCAGAACTTCGGCCGCCGGCGCATCGGCATCACCACACTCATTCTGACCGAGATTCTGCAGGGAATTCGCGGGGACGACCAATTTGCCGAGACGCTCGGCGTCCTGGAGCGCCTTGCCATCTTCGAGGTTGCAGGTCGCGAGCTTGCGGTTCGATCGGCGCGCAATTACCGGGCCTTGCGTAAACGCGGCATCACAATTCGTAACACCATTGACTGCATCAACGCGACTTTTTGCATCCACCGGCGGTATGAGCTGCTCCACAGCGACCGGGATTTCGACTTTTTTGAAGAGCACCTTCATCTGGAAGTCCTCCATCCCGAACCCCTGAACTGAATTCTCGCTCACGAGGCACTGTTTGCTCGTCGATTCTCACGCTCATCTCGACAGCCCGCGCTATGCGGAGGATCGCGCGGCCATGCTTGCGCGCGCGGCCGAGGCCGGCGTGGGTGCGGTGCTTTCGATCGGCATCGGCGAAAGGCCGGCAGAGATGCATCAGGCGCTCGAGATTTGCCGCGCGTTCAACGGCAAGCCGGGCATGCCGCGGCTCTATGCGAGCGCAGGCGTGTATCCGCATAACGCTGCGGAGATCGACGGCGCGGTGCTGGCCAAACTGGACGGATTGCTGGGCGAGCCGGAGGTGATTGCCTGCGGGGAGATTGGCCTGGATTACTATCACGAGGGCGCGCCGCACGATGTGCAGCGCACGGGATTGATCAAGCAGCTCGAGGTTTCCGCGGCGCGCAAGCGGCCAGTTGCGATCCACTGCCGGGGCACCAATGAATCGAGTGACGCGTGGGACGATCTTTTTCTGGTTTTGGAGGAGTTTTGGGGCGGAACGGGGCTCGGCGGCATCATGCACTGCTTTGGCGGCGGATGGGAGCAGGCGCGGCGAGCGCTCGACATGGGGTTTCTGATCTCGTTTGCCGGCAATCTTACCTATGCCAAGGCGCAGCCGCTGCGGGACGTGGCGGCGCGCGTGCCGCTGGACCGGCTTCTGGTGGAGACCGACGCGCCGTGGCTGGCGCCGGGCGCGCACCGCGGCAGGCGCAACGAGCCGGCCATGGTGACGGAAACGGCGCGGGTCCTGGGCGGATTATTGAACGTGGATGAAGACGAAATCGGGCAGGTAACCACGAAAAACTTTTCCCGGCTGTTTGGAGTTGCGGGCTGACGTGGGAAACTGAGAGAGGCGCAGGCCAGGGTTGGACCTTGCTGGAAACAGGGGCTAAGGCCCCTTCTCGAGATGGGACGCATGTGCGGCATGACTGAAGTCATGCCCTAACGCAAGACGAGGGATTTGCGCGGTTCTTTGGAGAACGAAACCATGGCGCAGGACAATTCGTTCGACATCGTCAGCAAAGTGGACCTGCAGGAGGTGCGCAACGCCATTGAACAGGCGATGAAAGAGGTTCGCCAGCGATTCGATCTGAAGGATTCGCACTCCGAGATCCGGCTCGAAGGCAACGATGCCATACACCTGGCTTCGGCCAACGAGTACAAGCTGGAAGCGGTGAAGGACATTCTGGGACAGAAGCTGGTGCGGCGCGGGGTTTCGCTCAAGAACATGACCTACGACAAAGTGGAGCAGGCAGCGGGTCAGAGCGTGCGGCAGAAGATCAACCTGCAGCAGGGCATACCCATCGAGCGGGCCAAGGAGATTGTGAAGCTGATCAAGGACGCGAAGAAGAAGGCGCAGGCCAGCATCCAGGGCGATACGGTGCGCGTGTCGAGCAAGGACCGTGACGAGCTGCAATCGATCATCGCCATGCTGCGCGGCAGGGACCTGGGCGTGGAGCTGCAGTTCACCAATTACCGGACGAATTGATGGTTTCCCGCTCTTTCGACAAAGAACGTCGAAAGGATGGGGCAACATGGTGTGATGGTAGTTCAACGATGAGAATCGGGGACGATTGAGCACACTGACCATAGCGACGGCGAGAGAGGTCTTTGAGCTGCTGCGGGAGGACCTTGTCGCCATTGAGCAGGAGCTGGGGCGCGATGCGGCCTCGAGCGTAAGCACGATTACGGAGATTGCCGAGTACCTGCGCGAGGGCGGAGGCAAGCGGATTCGGCCGTCGTTGCTGCTGCTGGCGGCGCATCAGCTCGGCTACGCGGGGCAGGGAGCCATCCGGCTGGGCGCGGTGGTGGAGATGGTGCACACGGCCACGCTGGTGCATGACGACATCATCGACGGCGCCGATACGCGGCGCGGACGGCCGAGCGCGAACACGACCTGGGGCAATGAGAAGTGCGTGCTGGCGGGCGACTGGCTCTATATGCAGGCCTTCAAGGTGGCGCTCGAAGAGCGAAACCTGCGTGTGCTCGACCTGCTGATCGGGCTCACGCAGCAGATGGTGGAAGGCGAGTTGCTGCAGATTCAGAAACTCGGCAAGGCCATCTCCGAAGCCGAATACTACGACCTGATCTTTCGCAAAACGGCGTGCCTGTTTTCGATCTCCATGCGGCTGGGCGCGGTGCTGGCCGAGGCCACGGAAGCCGAGGAGGCGAACCTGGGAGCCTACGGCCGCGCCGTTGGCCTGGCGTTCCAGATCGTAGACGATGTGCTCGACTTGACCGCGACCGAAGAGGTGCTGGGCAAGCCGGTGGCGAGCGATCTGCGCGAGGGCAAGGCCACGCTGGCGGTGATTCACAGCTACGATCACGGAACAGCAGCGGACCGCAAGGCGATCCAGCGCGTGCTTGACGATCGCAGCTTTGAGAATGTGAGCCGCCAGCAGATTCGAGAGATTCTTCTGCGCAACGATTCGGTGGAGTATGCCATGGCGGCGGCGTTTCGCTATGCCGAGCAGTCGCGGCAGGCGCTGATGCCGCTGACGGATACGGACTTCAAGCGCGCCCTGCTCTGGGTGCCGGATTTTGTAGTGGCGCGGGAGAAGTAAATGGCGCCACGAAAAGCCGCGAGTGCAGTCCGGCAAAATTACAAGGTCGCGCAACCGAAGTGGAAAGCGGTCGATCGGTATTTTGGCGATTTGCTGCTGCCGGCCGATGCGGAGCTCGAGGCCGCGCTCAGGGCGAATCGCGCCGCGGGGTTGCCGGCCATTGACGTTTCGCCGCTGCAGGGAAAATTTCTGCATCTGCTGGTGCGCATGACGGGAGCCAGACGCGTGCTGGAGATTGGCACGCTGGGCGGCTACTCGACCATCTGCATGGCCCGGGCGCTGCCCAAGGGTGGACGCATTGTCACCCTCGAATATGAGCCAAGGCACGCCGGCGTGGCGCGCGCAAACCTGAGGAACGCGGGCTTGCTCAAGCGCGTGGATTTGCGCGTGGGTCGCGCGCTCGATCTGCTGCCTGTTCTCGCGGCAGAACGGGCGGGGCCATTCGACTTGATCTTCATCGACGCGGATAAAGAAAACAATCCGCAATATCTCGATTGGGCGCTCAAGCTGGCGCGGCGGGGCACGGTGATTTTCGTCGACAACGTGGTGCGCGACGGCAAGGTTGTCGATGCGAAGAGCAAAGACAAGGACATTCAGGGTACGCGGCGGATGTTCGATCGGATGGCCGCCGAGCCGCGGTTGAGCGCAACCGCACTGCAGAACGTGGGCGTGAAGGGCTACGACGGCTTTGCGCTGGCGGTGGTTTTGCGCTGAGAGCTGTGTGCCGGCCCGGCTGATTCTTTCTTCGCCGATTCCTTCATCATCAGGGATTTCAGGGCTGCGGCGTATTTCGGCGGCAGCGGCTGGCGCTCGAGCTTCTCATCGCAGACGACGTGGGCGGTTTCGCCTTCAGCCAGGAGCTCAGGCTCTTTTCCTGAGCAGCGGTAGATGCGATAGTCGAAACGGACCACCGACTCGCGCACCAGCGAGGGCCAGGTTTCAATGAGGATTTCATCGTCGTAGCGCGCGGGCGCGCGGTAGCGGCAGTGCGCGTCGACCACGGGCAGGATGAGCCGGTGGTCCTTCTCGAGCTGGCTGTAGGCGTGGCCGAGGGAGCGCAGCAGCTCTACGCGGCCGATTTCAAACCAGACCAGGTAATTGGCGTAATAGACAATGCCCATCTGGTCGGTTTCAGCGTAGCGGACGCGCAGTTCGGTGGTGACGGGCATGGGGCTCCAGTGCTCAGTGGTCAGTGAACAGTGATCAGTGATCAGTCATCGGCGCAGAGAGAACCGTCAACGGAGAATGCCATCGGCCGTCGCTTGGCACGAAAACTGACCACTGAGGGCTGAACACTGACCACTGCTTCACGGCTTGACGTGGGTGAACAGGGGGAGCTTGGTGACGTCGCTGAAGATGATGAAGACGAAAAACATCATAAGCACCACGAAGGCGGCCTGGTAGATGCGCTCTTTGATGGCCAGATTGATATCGTGGCGAAGCGCGCTCTCAATGATGAGAAAGAGGATCATGCCGCCATCGAGGATGGGGAAGGGCAGCAGGTTGAGCATGCCGAGCTCCAGGCTGATTTCAGCGCTGAGGTCGAATTTGGGTTCCCAGCCATTCATCTCGGCTGCCTGGCCGGCCATGCGCGCAATGCCGACCGGCCCACTGAGCTGCGAAACGGAGAAGCGGCGGGTGAAGAGCCGCTTCAGCACTTCGACCACCAGGGTTGAATTCTCCCTGCAGAATGTGGCGGCCTTGCTTGCAGCCTTGGCCGCGGGCAGCGGCTGATCGCGATAAGGAGGCAACACGGCGACAAAGCCGAGCTTCCAGTCGGCATCGAGCAGAGCCGGATAGGCGGTGAGATGGAGAGTCTGGCCGTTGCGCACCACGGTGAGGTGGAGCGGCTTGCCCTGGCCCATCTGCATATAGGGCAGCAGCGTGGTGACGCTGTGGAAGGAGTGGCCGTCGACCGAGGTAATGGCGTCGCCGGCACGCAGGCCGGCGCGCTGCGCGGGCATGTCGGGCTCAACCTCATCAACCTGGATGGGCCCGGGAAGAATCTGCGGCAGAATGCCCTCGTCGCTTAGGTCGAAGTCCGGGCCTTTGGCGGCAAGGGGAACATGGAACGTGAGCGGAACCATGTTGCCGTCACGCTCCACGGTGACCGCGACGTTTTGGTTGACGTTCAATTCCGAATGAGCGTAGACCTGGTCCCAATCAGGGTTATTCACGCTATCGAACCGGCGAATCACATCGCCCGGCTGGAAGCCGGCCTGGGCCGCGGCCGATCCGGGGGTGACCCACTCGACCGTGGTTGCCTTCACCTGGACGGAGGGAACCTCGTTGAACCAGGCGTAGTAAATGAACATGAGGACAAAGGCGAGGATGAGGTTGGCAATGGGCCCGGCCAGACCGATGAGGATGCGCTGCCAGCGCGGATGCGCGGTGAGCGCGCCGGGGTCGGATTTGTGCGCTTCGAGCTGGTCGTGGTCCGCGGCCTGGATGGACATGTT
>JASHTS010000038.1 GCA_030040425.1 Acidobacteriaceae bacterium
CGCTATCTGGAGCGCGCGTACTCCACGGCCACGCTCCTCGAGGTCTATCAGCCCGATCTTTTTCACCAGACGGCCGAAGCCAGCACCGGCCATCTTTATCTCGAGCTGGTTGGGCTGCTGCGCTGCTGTACCTCCTTCGAAGCTTACTGCCAGGTCTACACCGCGGATCTGTCCCCGAACCGCATCCTCGAGTTCCTGCTCCTCAATCGCGATTTTCCCCACGCCATCCGTTACTGCGTCGACGGCATGCGCGATGCCGTGCAATCCATACAGCAGTCGGGCGGCCGCCGCGCTCCCGTCGAACTCACCGCCGTGATCGGCCGCCTGCATGCCATGCTCGGCTACACCACCATCCGCGAAATCATCACCGGCGACCCGGCCGCGTTTCTGCACCTCATCCGCGAGCAGTGCGTGCAGGTTCACGAACTCACGTACCGCTATTACGTCCACTACTCGATTCAATCCGCGCTCGCCGTCGGAACCTAGCTGACCGCTGATCACCGAGCACTGTTCACTGTTATGAACTTTTTCTCCATCCGGCACCTCACTCGCTTCCGTTACTCCCGCCCCATCAGCGAGAGCATCATGGAAACGCGCATGCACCCGCGCTCCGATTCGAGCCAGCATTGCCTCACATTCTCGCTTTCGGTGAGCCCGCGCTGCCGTGTCTTCAGCTACCGCGATCATCTGGGCAACAACGTGCAGCACTTCGACATTCCCGGGGAGCACAACCAGCTCGTCATCGTCGCCGAGTCCGTCGTCGAGATCCAGCCCGCCCCCGATGTTCCCGCGTCTCTCGCACCCGACGCCTGGGACGCGCTCGACAACCTCGTCGGCAACGGCGATTTCTGGGAGATGCTGTTGCCCTCGACCTTTGCCGTGGAAACACCTGCGGTCAAAGACCTCGCGAAGAAAATGGAGGTGCTGCGCCGCGACGACCCTCTCATGCTGGTGCGCGAGCTCAACCAGCGCCTCTACGACTTTTTCGAGTACGTGCCCCGGCATACGCGCGTTGACTCGCCGGTCGACGAGGCCATCCTCAGCGGCAAGGGCGTCTGCCAGGACTTCGCCCACGCCATGATTGCCCTGCTGCGAACCGTGCGCATCCCCGCCCGCTACGTCTCCGGCTATCTCTACCGTGGCCGCGAGGATCATGACCGCTCCACTCCGGACGCCACGCACGCGTGGGTGGAAGCGTTGCTGCCGCATCTCGGCTGGGTGGGCTTCGACCCCACCAACAACCTCATCGCGCATCACAGACACATTCGCACCGCCGTGGGCCGCGACTACGCCGATGTTCCCCCCACGCACGGCATCTTTCGCGGCAAGACCGACAGCGAACTCTACGTTGCGGTTCAGGTCGAGACCAGCCTGCAAGCGCCGGCTCTCGATCGCAAACTGCCCATCCCCGAGGACTGGAGTGTGCTGGTGGAGCGCGCCCAGCAGGCGCCCGAGCCTGCTGCTCCGTACCTCGACATGCAGCAGATGCAACAGCAGCAATGAAATTCGTCCCCACGCTCGTCCCCATTCTGTGCGGTTTGTCACTTTCTTATTGAATCCTCAGGGATTTTCCTGCAAGATATTGGACATCTGTACCCCGGCCGAAGAATGTCTCATTCTTTCCCATGGCCGGGTGGAGCGCCCGGCTCGTCGTGCGCAAGGTCGGCGGCCGGAATATCGATGCAGCGCAAACCGGCACGTCTCAAAAACGGCAAGATCAGACTCTCAAGCTGCCTGCTTTTGCGGAGGTTTCGCCGTGACACATTCCCACCGGGGACTCATCTCTCTGTTTTTCCTTTCGGCTTCGCTCCTCGTCTTCAGCCAGACCGCAACCACGTCATTGCGGGGCACCATCACGGACCCGAGCGGCGCTCTGGTGCCCGGCGCAACGGTCACGCTGACCAATGCCGCTACCGGCTCTTCGATGAGCACCACCGCCTCGAGTTCAGGCTCTTACGTCTTCGCGCAGATTCCGCCGGCGCACTACACCATTGCGGTTTCCGCTCCCGGCTTCGGAAGGGAGACGAAATCCGCCGAGCTGCTCGTCAATCAGCCCGCCACCATTGACTTCACGCTTACCATCCAGGCCACGGCGGAAACCGTCGACGTCAGCTCCGCGGCGCAGACGCTGAACACCACCGACGCCACACTCGGCGACTCGGTCGGCAACTCGACCATCCAGGCCCTGCCCATGGAGGGTCGCGATCCTCTGGCGCTGCTCACGCTGCAGCCCGGCGTCCTCTATCTCGGCAATCCCGACGAAAACAACACCATTGATAGCCGCAGCGGCTCGGTCAGCGGCGGACGCTCCGACCAGGGCAACGTCACCCTGGACGGCATGGACGACAATGATCAGCTCAACGGCACGGCCTTCACCGGCGTCCTGCGCTCCACGCTGGACTCCACGGAGGAGTTCCGCGTCACCACGTCGAACGGCAACGCCGACTCCGGCCGCAGCTCCGGCGCGCAGATCTCTCTTGTCACCAAGAGCGGCACCAACGCCTTCCACGGCGCGCTCTACGAGTACTATCGTCCCACCAACACAGTGGCCAACGAGTGGTTCAACAAATATACGCAGCTCTATCTGGGCGAGCCAAACGTGCCCCAGAAGTATGTGATGAACACCTTCGGCGGCACGATCGGCGGGCCCATTAAGAAGGACCGGCTCTTTTTCTTCTTCAACTACGAAGGCCAGCGCCAGGCCATCAACGAGGTGGTCACGCGGGTTCTGCCCACAAAGAATTTTTATTCCGGCGAACTCGGCTATCAGGACGAGAACGGCAATACCGACTGGCTCACCGCATCTCAGGTCACCGCGATCGACAACAGCATGTCCTGCACGCCCAGCATCGGATGCGGTCCCGATGCCGCAGTGCTCTCCTACTATCAGCCCGTCAATGCCGCAGGCGAATTCGGCTTCCTCAATACCGTTGGCGACGGCGTCAATAACGAGGGTTACGTCTTTTCCGCACCCGCTCCCAAGACGCTCAACACTTCCATCGCCAAGATCGATTACATCCTCACCCCAAAGCAGCATCTCTTCTTCCGCGGCAATCTGCAAAAAGACACGGGCAACCTCGAGTCCAGCTTCACCTCAGCGGGCTGCCCCGGCCTGGTCAACACGGATACCTGCGGCGTGGAGAATCTTCCCGGCCAGCCGCTGAACACCTGGTCTGAAGACAACACCAAAGGATTCGCCGCGGGCCACACCTGGACGCCGACGGCAAACATCGTCAACGATCTTCGATATGCGCTCATCCGCCAGGGCTACTCCACGCGCGGAATCGGGTCTGGCCAGGGCGACTGGGTATACTTCCGTTTTCTCGATCAGCCCACCGGTCATGCTCTGACATCGATCGTCAGCGTGCCGGTCAACAACGTCGTCGACAACCTTACCTGGACCAAGGGCAATCACACGCTCGGCTTCGGCGGCAACTGGCGCGGCATCTCCAACAATCGCGCCGATGATACCAATTCCTATTCGAGCGCGAGCACCAACCCCTATTGGCTCGCCAACGCTCCCAACGATCCCTCCGCGCTCGGCACCGGACTCACTCCGGTGGGCAGCGGCTTTGAAAACTCCTACGAAATTGCTTACGACACCCTCGTGGGCCTCGTACCCGAGACCACTCAGCAGTACAACTACACTGTCACCAGCCCCACCAGCGGAACGCTCCAGGCGGACGGCGCCATCATCGGCCGCCACTTCCGCGCCAACGAATTTGAATACTATCTGCAGGACGCCTGGCGCGTAAGACCCACACTGACCCTTACCTTCGGCATGCGCCACTCCATCCTGCAGACTCCCTATGAGATCAACGGCCAGCAAGTTTCGCCCACAGTCGACACGCATCAGTGGTTCCTGAATCGCGCCGCTCGGGCCAAAGCCGGCGATCTGACCGCCGGAAATGTGACCCCCGACGAGCTTCTTTCCTTTGCACCCAGCGGCAAAGCGAACCATCGCCCCGGCTACTGGGCCAAGCAGAAAGACAACATTGCGCCGCGCTTTGCCGCGGTCTGGGCGCCCAATACGCACACCTCCATCCGCGCCGGCGCCGGCATGTACTTCGATCACTTCGGCGAAGCCATCGTAAACTCGTTCGACCAGGAAGGCTCCTTTGGCCTCTCCAACTCAACCGTGAGCCCGGCGTCGAACTACTACATTGGAGCTTCTTCCCCGCCTTCCCCGGCTTCCCCGCGCTTCACCGGTCCCAATAGCATCCCGCCGCTGCAGGGCTGCCCCAGTCCCTCCGCAACCGTAACCTATCCTTATACTCCGGCCACTGACCTCAATTGCGGCCTCGACATCACCTGGGGCATCGACAACCGCCTCAAGACCCCGTATGCCTACGCCTTCGATCTTTCATACCAGTTGGAGCTGCCCGGAGGATTCATCTTCGAAGAGGACTACGTGGGCCGTCTCGGCCGCCATCTCCTCACGCAGCTCGACCTCGCCGAGCCCGTCGACCTGGTCGATCCCAACGGCGGCGGCTCTTATTTCGCAGCGGCCGACGAGCTCTCGCGCATCTCTGACGAGCACGGCGGCAACCCGAATGCCGTCGTCGCGCCCATCCAGTACTTTGAAGATCTGTGGCCCTGGATGGCCAACACCGATTACACCCCCGAAAGCGCCACCCAAGCCATCTACTCCGATCTTTGGACCGAATCGCGATACGGTATCGGTGAGACCAACGCGCTCTATAGCCTCGATCTCTACGGCCCCAATGGTCCGCAATACGATTTCTGGCAGCCCCAGTTCTCTTCGCTCTACGCCTGGTCGTCCATCGGCACCAGCTCCTACAACGCGCTGCAGGCTTCGCTGCGCCATCCTGCCAATCACGGCCTGACCACCGATATTGGCTACACGCTTTCGAAATCCATTGACATGGGATCGGAAGCCGAGCGCTCCAACGAGTTTTCTTCCGACTCGCTGGGCAGCTTCTCGGCAATTCAGAACTCCTGGAATCCCAAGCTCAACAAGGGCGTCTCCGACTTCGATTCGCGCCAGCTTGTCACGGTCGATGCGGTCTACGCGCTGCCCATCGGCCGCGGCGATGCGATCCTCGGCAATGCCAACGCGGTTTCGCAGGCTCTTCTGGGCGGCTGGCAGATCTCCGGCCTCAGCCGCTGGGCCAGCGCTCTTCCGTTTTCGCTTGAAGCACCCGGCTGGGCCACCAACTGGCAGCTCGAAGGTTTCGGGGTTGCCACCCAGTACGTCCCGGTTAAGAAACACCTTATCGACGGCGCCCCGCAGGTGTTTGCCGGCAACGAAGCCAGCATCATCAACAACGGCATTTATAACGGCGATCCCGTTCGCTTGCCCTATCCGGGCGAGGCCGGCCAGCGCAACAACTTCCGCGGCGATGGCTACTTCGACGTCGATTCGGCGCTCGCCAAGACCTGGGAGCTTCGCGAGAACATGAAGCTCAAGTTCGATGCGGAGGTCTACAACGTGGGCAACGATGTGCGCTTTGACGACAGCCCCATCAATCTGAATCCCAGCCTGACCAGCGGCACCCTCGGCGCTTATAGCGGCATGCTGAGCACCTATCGACGCATGCAGTTCGGCCTCCGCATCGATTACTAGCATCCTGCCGATTTCGGACTGACGTTCTTGGGCTCCGGTGCAACGCCTAACCTCAACTTCCTGAGATGCTGTGGATCGGCAGTCACGTCCATCCGTGCGATTCGTCCATTCTTGACGACGCAACGAACCGCGATGCGCAGCCGCCCGCGTGGCGCCACGAGGAACCCCACTTCTTTGTCGACGAGCACCGGCTGCGCGACTGCGGCAGCCCTGGAGTAAGCCATTGCTTCCTCCGCTACGGCTGCTGCACCGCGCAGTTCGCTCGCTGCTCCGGGGCGCAACACAGATACGTCAGCCCGGCGCACCACGTCGGGATCGAGGACGGCCAGCAGTCCTTCCATATCGCCGGCTCGCAAGGCGCGGAGAAACGCCTCCACGGTTTCACGGTGTCGGGAGACATTCGCATCATCGGTCCTGCCCCTTCCGCGCACCCTGCGGCGGGCGCGGCTCGCCAGCTGCCGCGCGGCCTGCGGGGAACGGCTCACGATGGGAGCGATCTCCTCGAAGGTTGCGCCGAAAACATCGTGCAGTACGAACGCGACCCGCTCAGCAGGTGCAAGTCGTTCGAGTACCACTAGCAGGGCCACGCCGACGGATTCCGCGAGCATCGCCTCGTCCTGCGGGTCGACCTGCCTCCCGTCGGTCAGATTGAGACTTTTGGCGTCCTCGTCGGCAGACTCCTCCCGTCGCGACCGCCGCGAACGAAGCATATTCAGGCAGATCCGCGCGAGAATGGCCGTAAACCATCCTCCCAGATTCTCCACCGCGGCCGTGTCCGCGCCGCTCGCTCGCAGCCAGCATTCCTGCACGGCGTCATCTGCATCGCTTCCGCTTCCCAGCATCCGGTAAGCCACTGCTTTCAAATGCGTTCGGCTCGCCTCGAATTTCCCCGCCAGCCACTCGCTTCCCTGCATCGGTCACATTTCCTCATCGCCAGGTGTCATGGTTGTGACACATGAAATCGCCCACCTGTGACCAAAAAGATTCAAGCAGGTCCGGCCCGGGTTGCGGAGGCGAACTGGATCGTTTTCATGAGCCGGGAAAGGAGACATTTCCTCATGCATGACGCTTATCTAATCGTCGTAATCCTCACCGCTGCCGCGACCATCTACGCGGCCTCAAACGATTTCACCCGTCCCGCCTGGATCATGACCAACATGAAAACCCTGGGAATCAGGGAAGAGTGGCTGCCTGCGTTGGGCATACTGAAGGCGCTGGGCGCCGTGGGTTTGCTGATCGGCATCGGCATTCCCTCCATCGGAGTCGCCGCCGCAGCCGGCCTCGTCCTGTTCTTTCTGGGCGCCATGGCTTCCGCCCTTCGCGTGCACTGGTACGCGCATCTGCCTTTTCCGTTCGTTTGGCTTGTGCTGGCCGGAGCCTCTCTCATATTGCGGCTGCGATCAGCGTAATCCCCTTCTCAGGCTGCACGATCCATCGTTGGCTGCACCAGGCAAAAAAGCGCCACGCTAATTCGCTGACCTTCCGGTTACCCCATCCTTAGCGCTCTTTTTGCGCTTAGGCGGGAAATCACGAATCTCCATCCGACGCTGACCCGATAACTCGCTAACTCGCTCGCCCGCCGATTTGCTCGCTCGCAATCTTCCTCAGCTGCGGCAGCACCGCGCCCATCGCCGCTGCCGGCGCCTCGCGCCGTCCGAAAGCAAAGTACACATCGCGATAAAGACGGTAAAGCCGCTCGTACACCGCGGCCGCGCGCGTATCCGGTTCGACCGTGCGCAGCGGCAGGCACACCGCGGCCTGCGCCTCTTCAATGGTCTTGTACGCTCCCGCCGCCAGCAGCGCAAAAATGCCCGATCCCAGGCTCGTCGGAACTCCCTGGGGCACCAGCACCGGCTTGTTCAGCACGTTCGCATACACGCGGTTCAGCACCTCGTTCTTCTGGGGAATGCCGCCGGCGTTGATCACGCGGTCGATTCTTACTTTGCTTTCGCCGCGCAAGCCGTGCTCGGCCATGCGCTCGAGAATAATGCGCGTGTGAAATGCCGTGCCCTCGATGGCCGCGAACAGCTCGTCCTGCGCCGTATGCACCAGATTCCATCCCAGCGTCATGCCGCCCAGTTCCGGATTCACCAGCACCGTGCGGTCGCCATTGTCCCAGCTCAACCGCAACAAGCCCGTCTGCCCTGCGCGGTACGCCTCGAGGCCTTCGCTGAGCGCGGCCACCGTCGTTTGCGCGCGCGTCGCAATGGCGTCGAAGATGTCGCCGGTCGCCGAAAGTCCCGCCTCGATGCCTGTGTACTGGGGATGCACGCTCCCCGGCACCACGCCGCAAACGCCGGGAACCAGTTCCGCCTCGCGTGCCATGGCGATGATGCACGTCGAAGTGCCCACCACGTTCACCGCGTCGCCTTCGCGGATATTCGACCCGATGGCGTCCCAGTGCGCGTCAAACGCGCCTACTGGAATCGGAATGCCCGCGCGCAGTCCCAGCGCCTGGGCCCACTTCTCCGTCAGATGCCCGGCCACGCGGTCGCTTGTGAGATACGCGCCGCCCATCTTTGCGCGCACCCCCTTGAACAGCGGATCGACGGCCACGAGAAATTCCTCCGGCGGCAGCCCACCCCACTTCGGATTCCACATCCATTTATGGCCCATCGCGCACACACTGCGCTTCAGGTCTTCGACGCGTGTTACACCGCTCAGTGTGGCCGCCACCATGTCGCAGTGCTCCAGCGCCGTCACCATTTTTTCTCTTTGTTTGGGATTGTGGCGCAGCCAGTGCAGGAGCTTGGCAAAGCCCCACTCGTGAGAGTAGACGCCGCCGCACCATTCAATGCCTTCGAATTTCAGCTCGTGCGCCTTGCGCGTGATCTCCTCGGCCTCGGCGAAGGCACGATGATCGCACCAGAGATAGTATTCGTCCAGCGGTTCCAATCCTTCGCCCACCGGAACCACGCTTGAGCCGGTCGTGTCCAGCGCAATCGCTTCCACCGCGTCGCCGGAAACGCCTGTTGCCTTGAGCGCCTCCCGCGTCGCCTCGGCCAGCGCCTTCATCTGGTCCGCGTGCGCCTGCGTGGCATAGTTCGGGTCCTCGCGCCGCCGGTGCAGCGGATAGCTTGCCGACGCCGTCCCAATCGGCCCCTTCTGGCTGTCAACCAGCGTCACGCGCACACTCAGCGTGCCAAAATCCACACCGGCTACCACACTCATGCGAAAGCACCTCGGTAAACGCTTACTGATTCGCTCACCAGAGTACACTATCCCGCACGCGCGTCTCTGTCATCGCGCTCTTGTCGTTTTGTTATCCTCTGATTCCCTGCCGGCCGGCCTGCTGACTTGCGGCCTGGCTCACCGCACGCGTTATTTCTTCTCCTGCGCGGCCGCTCCCGATGCACCGGGCGCATCACCCACCACCTGCCCTTGTTTGATCTGCGGCGTCGCGGCTCCATTGTCGTTCTTCACCAGGATCGAAATTCTTCGATTCGATGGATCATAGGGATTGTTCTTCACACGCAGCATCTGGTCCGCATAGCCGCGCACCTGCGTCACCTGGTCCTGGCGCACGCCGTCCCGCTGCAGCAGCCGCCGCGCCGAGTTCGCGCGATCGGCCGAGAGCTCCCAATTCGAGTAATTGGCATTGGTCGAGTACTGCGCCGCGTCCGTGTGCCCCTCGATCAAAAGATTGTTGGGCAGCGTCTTGAGCTCGCCGGCCAGCAGCTCCAGCAGCTCCTGCCCGCTGTCGCTCAGCCGGGCGCTGCCGCTCTCATAAAAGGTGCCGTTCTTGGTTTCGAGCAGCTCGATGCGCAATCCCTCCGGCGTGATCGTGATCTCGATCTGCTTCGAAAGCTTCTGGAGCTCCTTCTTCGCGTTGATCTCCTTCTCCAGTTTTTCCTTCAGTTGCTTCAGGGCATCGTCGTTCTGGGTCACCTGCACGCCGTTGCCTGCCATCGTCGTTCCCAGCAGGTTCGCCGTTCCCTTGGGATCGTTGAAGTACCCGGCTACCGCCTTCTTCACCTTGTCGCTCTGGCTCATCAGCCACAACACGATGAACAGCGCCATCATCGCAGTTACAAAATCCGCATAGGCGACCTTCCACGCGCCGCCATGATGGCCGCCGTGCCCGCCTTTCTTCTTTACGATGACAATTGGCTGCGTCTTAGCTGGCACGTGCCCGCTCTCTCTCTTCCACAGCGATCTTGCCCGCCGGCTCGCTGGCTCGCTGATTCACGCTCACGCCGCAGCCGCGGCCGCCGGCGCGTGGCCCTTGCAGTTCTTCTCCATCTCGTCGAAGCTGGGCCGCGCGTAGGCGGGAATGGCGCGCCTGCCCATCTCGATGGCAATCAGCGGCGCCGCGCCCTTCAGAAACGCCAGCAGCAGCACGCGCAGCACGTGCAGATATTCGTTGTGCTCATCGGCAGCCTTGCGCATGTTTGAGCTCAGCGGACCCACGACGCCATAACAAAGCAAAATGCCCAGAAAAGTGCCCACCAGCGCCGCCGCTACGTGTTTGCCGATCTCTTCCGGCGGACCGCCCAGCGAGCCCATGGTGATCACCACGCCGAGCACCGCCGCCACAATGCCCAGCCCGGGCAACGAGTCGGCAACGGTGGTCAGCGCATCCACCGGCTGAACGGCCGCGTGATGATGCACTTCCATATCGAGCTCCATCATCTGGTCCATGTCGAACGGTTCCACGCCGCCCGTGATTGCGGTGCGCAGCGTGTCGCAGACGAACTCGAGCGCATGATGATCGCCGAGAAACTCCGGATACTTCTTGAAAATCGCACTTTCCGCCGGCTTCTCCACGTCCATCTCTACCGCCAGCAGGCCCTCCTTGCGCACCTTGTTCAGGAACTCGTACATCATCCTGAGAGCGCTCAGGTAGCGCTCCTTGGTGAACGGCGAGCCTTTCAGTGTGCCCAGCACGCCGGCCAGAATTGCTTTCAGGATGCGCAGGGGATTGGCCACCAGCAGCGTGCCCGTCGCCGCGCCGGCAATAATGAGCAGTTCCGCCGGCTGCGCCAGCACCGCGAGGTGGCCCTTTTCCATCAGAAAGCCGCCGATCACGGCCCCAAACACAGCCAGGATCCCTAGGATGGCAAACATCCCTGCCCCCCTCCCGCGCACGTAATGCGGTTCCCGCCCTCGCGCAAGCTGGCAATCAAGGCTTTGCGCGCGCGTTCAAGCAACGGCGCCAATTCCGTGTCGCGCCCGCTTTCCGCCTGTGCTGCGCCGATGCTTACCGTCAGGGTCACGCGGTCGCCCCACCAGCGGAAATCCGCCGTCCGTGCAAGTCCCGCGAGCGTTTGCGCATGCGCGGCGAGCATCTCGGCGGTTCGCTCGCGCGCAATCACCAGGAATTCGTCCTCGCCCCAGCGACCGATCTCTTCAGCCGGCCGCAGTCCCGTTCGCAGCGCCCGCTCCACTTTGGCCAGCATCGCCGTGCACGCTGCCGCGCCATGCGTCCGGCGCAACCCTTCCGCCTGGTCCACCGTGATCCACAACACACCGAACGGCAATCCACCGCGCAGAAAATCGTCGAACTCGCTGTTCATGCGGTCGTCCAGTTCGGCCTGGCTCACTGCCGTCTCCGCGCCTTCGCCGGCTTCGCCGAATGGCAGTGCATCCAGCCCTTCGGCGGGATGAAACATCGCCGCCATGCCAATGCGCTCGCCCAGTCCGTCGCGCAGCACCAGCGATCGCGCCATCACCGGCACTTCGTGGCCCAGCTTGTGCCGGACCCGCACCACCGCGCCCGCGGGCCTCCGCATCTCCATGAATCGCGGCCTTGCAATCAGCAGCGCCTCCAGTATCCCCGGAATCGGCCGCCGCAAGATCTCCATGCTCGCGTAACCGGTAATCGCCTCAGCCGCATGGTTCCAAAGAACCACTTCTCCCGCCGCGCCAAAAACTGCCACTCCGTCGGGCAGTGTGTCCAGCGCCGATTCCAGAAGTTCCATGCGATCGCTCATCCCGTCGATCCAACTCCATTCCTGCAGACTCGCCGTCTTTGCATGGCTGGGCGCAGGCGCACCCGACCGGCACGTCCCTCAACCGGTTTATCGGCAAAAAGAAGCGCGCCTTCATTGGATGAAGGCAGGAATGAGAAAATTCACATGGGAATTTACAGAGGCAACCGTCCCAGTTGCGCTGCCCTTACTGGCCTCCCACCCGCTCCGGCGCCAGGTGCCGGTTGTCCAGGTGCAGCCGTGCAATCCATCCGCTGCGCTTGGCATGAAGAAACGGCGAGAGAAACTCCAGGCTTATGTTGCCGGCCAGGTAATCGAGCACCCCGTAGTTGCCCATCCGGAACGCATCCTTGGCGCCGTAGCGCCGCGGATACCACCCGTATACACTCACGGTCGAAGCGACGTACGGCGCCACGATCGCCGGTATGGCGATCGCCATGTGCCCGTCCGCTCCCCGATGCGCCAGCGCGGTCCACACCACCGCGTGCTTGACCCGCGGCCACATTCCCCGGCACGCGCAGCGGTAATACAGCGTGTCCTCGTGAAGCGCCTCGGCAAGCGAAAAGCGCGTGGAGATGTTCACCGCCGAGTTTCCGAAGTCCGACGCGTAGCGCTGGCCGTAACCAGGCCAACCCTCCCGCCACTCCGGCGGCGTGCGCGTCGCCTGGTGCAGCCCCGCCACCAGCGGCGTCCACATCAACGGATAAGGACCGAACGCTTCAAGCAAATAATTGTTCCGCTTCTGCTGCTGCGAGGGCTCCCGGTATACAGGCTCGACCGGCTGCGTCTTCACCGCCGGATCGCCGGTTGCCGCCTGGCTCTGCGCGCCCGCTCCGCACGAAAGCATCGCCAGCGCCGCACAGCCTGCGACCGCCTTTACCCTCCACGCTGCCCGCAAAATCCGCACCCGCCTCTTAAGCTTCAGATGCGGATTGTACGCAATGTGCGATGGCGATACATTAGAGGCCACAAAGTACGTCAATACCGCAATGCCCATGACTATTTTTCGCGTCTTTGTAATTTCGTTGTAGAGAATGAGTAGATGTGCTGCCCCGAAACGCACACATTCCCCACATTCCCCAGATTCGCCGCATTGGAGGTAAATCGTGACGGAGAAAATCCTCGTCGTTGAGAGCGATCTTGCCGCCGGGCTCGAGCTGGTCATGGAGATCGAGCGGCTTGGCTATGAGGCGGTCGGTCTTACCGACCGCGCTGAAGAAGCCTTGGAAATCGCGTACCTCCTGGAGCCGGAACTTGCTTTAATCGAGATTGAACTTTCCGGAACCCTGGATGGCATTCATACTGCGCGCCTGCTGCGGCGAGCTTCTCAGATCCCGACCATCTTCCTTACCGCGGAGATGGATCCGCCCAGGTTCGCGCGCGCCGAAGAGGCATTTCCAATGGGCTATCTGAGCAAGCCTCCTAAGAGAGAAGAGCTGAAGGCTGTCATCGAATTCGCACTGCGCCACACGCAAGAGAGACGAGAGAACCGAAAGAGACAAAGAAATCGGAGAATTCTCGTGGAGAGAGGCGAAGAAGTGACTGCTTGAGCTGTGGGACCCGGCCCTCCGATTGCGCCTGCGCCTGCGGCGAGCGGCGCGCGGCGATCGCCGCCGGCCACGCCTTCCTTCATCAGGTTGGTGTTGCCGGGCCGGCAAAGCAAATCGCTTGCGCGTATGGGGACGAAGCGTTCCAGGACTGCCTGCAGCGCTAGTATAGGGTGTATGCCGCTGGAAACCCCATTCCACCTCATGGCCAAGCCCACCGGACCGATTTGTAATCTCGACTGCAAGTACTGCTTTTACCTCGAGAAAGAGAATCTCTATCCGGGAACAGGCAAGTGGGCCATGACCGATGAGGTTCTTGAAAATTACATCCGCCAATATATCGAGACAAATCCGACGAATTCGGTGGAATTCGTGTGGCAGGGCGGCGAGCCGACCTTGCTCGGCGTCCCTTTTTTCCGCAACGTAGTTACGCTCCAGCAGAAGCATTCGCGCGGCAAGGCGATTCGCAATGCACTTCAGACAAACGGGATTCTGCTCAACGATGAATGGGGAAGATTTCTGCGCGAGAACAGTTTTCTTGTCGGCATTTCCATCGACGGACCTCGCGAGCTTCACGACTTCTACCGCGTAGACAAGGGCGGCGCACCCACGTTCGATCGCGTCATGCGCGGTATCTCCAAGCTCAAAGAACATGAGGTCGAATTCAACACGCTCACGGTAGTGAACCGCAAAAACTCGGCCTATCCGCTCGAGGTATACAACTTTCTCAAGCAGATCGGGAGCGGTTTCATGCAGTTCATCCCCATCGTGGAGCGCCGGACGAGCGCCTCCACGCCGGAAGGCCTCGTGCTCATTCAGCCTTCGTTCCATGGCCCGGCCGAGGTCACTGACTGGTCAGTCGAGCCGCTCGCCTATGGTCGGTTCCTCGCGCGCATCTTTGACCAGTGGGTGAGAGAAGATGTGGGCCGCTACTTCGTGCAGCATTTTGATGTGGCGCTCGAGAACTGGCTGGGCATGGATGCAAGTCTCTGTGTTTTTCGCAGGAACTGCGGATCCGCTCTGGCGCTCGAGCATACAGGGGATCTCTACTCCTGCGACCACTTCGTTTATCCGGAGTATAAATTGGGGAACATCTTGCAACAGAAAATGGCAGAGATGGTGGCCTCGCCTCAGCAGTTGCAATTCGGCCATGACAAATCCGCTACTCTGCCGCGGATGTGCCGGCAATGCAATGTGCGCTTCGCCTGCCACGGGGAATGTCCCAAACATCGCTTCCTCAAGACCCCGGACGGGGAGCCGGGACTGAATTACCTCTGTGCCGGATACAAATATTTTTTCGAGCACATTGATCCATTCATGCAGTTCATGGCGGAAGAATTGAGTGCGGGCCGGCCTCCGGCGAATATCATGAGGCTTCTGGGAACATCGGGGGAACAGCGGAACTCTTTCAACACCGGCAGAGATCGCGATGAGATCGACTCGCGCGCGCAAGGAAAGAGGAAGAAGGCGAAAGGTGCTCCGGGACGCCACGGCGATCCGGCATCCGGCCAAAAACCATGCGGCACAGGCTCCTGAACCTTTGAGAGAACTGCGGGATAGTGCGCGCGGAGTCTCTCACAAGCACGCCCAATACATTTTGCATTCTGGAGAATTCAACATGTCCCGCGGCAAAAGGTTCAACCAGGACACGGCGAACGATCGAGTTGCAGAGAGAGCGAGCGCGGAAAAGACGCGCCGGGAATTTCTGCAAGGCTCGCTTGCCGTGACCAGCACGTTGCTGGCCCCACAGCTCGCGAGCACGAAAGCATGGGCAGAAACTGCGCCCCGGCGGCCGAACTTCGTTTTCTTTCTGGGCGAGGGTCAGCGCTACGATGCTCTCTCCATCGCCGGCCATCCGTTTTTGAAAACGCCGAACCAGGACCGCATCGGGCGTGAAGGCATCCGCTTTCGCAACGCCTTCTGCACAAATGCGCTCTGCGCGCCGGCCCGCGCCGCGTTGCTCACCGGCATGTATTCGCGATCGACAGGAGCGCTCTCCAACCAGGATTTGGATCGGCCGCTGCCTTCCGATATCCCGCTGTTTACCGACCTGCTTCGCCAGGCAGGGTATGCTGTTGCGATCGTGGGAAAGGTACACGCGCAAAACGGAGTGGAAGAACGAGATTGGGACTACTACTTCGGCCACAACGATCCCAGTAACAACTATGTCGATCCACTCTTCAAGGAGGGGCGAAAGGGCAAAATCGGTCCGGAAATACAATATCGCAATGTCTATCCCGACGATCTTGCCGTCGACCGCGCGCTCGCCTGGCTGGAAGAAGACCGCGGCGGCAGGCCTTTCTGCCTGCTGGTGTGGTTTGTTGCGCCGCATGAACCGTTCTTTCGTCCGCGGCGGCATCTCGATCTCTTCAGCGAAACCGTTATTCCCAAACCTGCGACCTTCGACGACGATCTCAAGGGCTATCCCGGAAAGCCCAGGTGCTTTGTTAACGCCGAGAACAAGCTGGGCACCACGATGCCGCATCCCGCCTGTGGCTCGCTCGATGGTGTTGCCAAGAATTACTACGCCGGCCTGGTGGCGACGGACGAAAATGTCGGACGCATTCTCGAATATCTCGAAAAGAAAAACATCCTTGAGGACACCGTTCTCATTCATGGATCCGATCACGGATATTTCCTGGGAGAGTGGAGGCTGTTCGACAAGCGCCTGATGCACGAACCTTCGATTCGCGTTCCGCTCATGATCCGCTATCCGAAACGCATTCCCGCCGGCACCATTCGCGACGAGATGATCTTGGATGTGGACATCGCATCGACAATTCTCGATCTCGCCGGTGTTCCCCGCCCGCCGCAAATGCAGGGGAAGAGCGTACTGCCTTTGGCAAATTCGGCCGACTCGAGTTTTCGTCCGGCATGGTATTACGAATATTACGAATGGCCCAATCCTGAAGCTGTGCGGCCGCACCGTGGAATCCGCACGGAGCAATACAAATTGATTCATTACGTGATGGAGCCGCAGGAATTCGAATTGTACGACTTAATCCGCGATCCGGGAGAAACCCGGAATCTCTATGGCAGACCTGAATACATGCGCGTGCAGCAGAGCTTATTGGAACGGCTCGAGGCATTGAGGGAGAAAATTCCAGAGAGGGCGGCCTTGTAAGCCACGCCTCGCGAAGTTTTTCACGAAAGCCTGAACGTAGTCAGGACCTTTTCCCGAGCCTCCTCAATCGCGAAAACCTCTGATCCCTTGCGCAACCGCCTTTCCCCATGCATCATGGATTGCAAATCATCTTTCTGTTCAACCTGGAGCTGAAATGCCAATCCCTACTCTGAAGTCGACTGCTGCTCATGCCGAGACCTTTGCCGGAGTCACCTACCATATCGAGGGCGAACTCGTGCCCGTGCTTCATCTCGAACTCGGCGGCATGCCCGTCTACTTCGAGCATTACATTCTTCTCTGGAAGGACCTTTATATTCGGATCGGCATCAGGCCTTTGAAGGGCGCCCTCAAGCGGGTCCTTTCGGGAATGCCCGTCTTCCTCACCGAGGCCAGCGGTCCCGGCCAGATCGGCTTCAGCCGCGACGGCGCCGGCCACATCTTCGCCATGCATCTCAATCGCGGTGAAGGGCTCGACATGCGCGAACATCAATTCCTCGCCGCTACGGGCAGTGTCGATTATTCCTTTTCACGCGTCAAAGGCGTGTCCAACATGCTTCTGGGCGGCACCGGATTCTTTATCGACCATTTCCATGCCACCGATGGCGACGGCATCGTGTGGGTGCACGGTTACGGCAACGTGTTTGAGGTCGCGCTGGGCGCCGGAGAGCAAATCGATATTGAACCGGGCGGCTGGGTGTACAAAGACTCGACAGTGCAGATGGAAACGCAGTTCCAGAAGCTGACAACGGGATTGTTTGCAAGCGCCGGCAACCTGGTATGGAACCGCTTCACCGGCCCGGGACGCGTGGGAATCCAGTCGATGTACATGCACATGCCGACCGCAGAGTAAATCGCGGAATCAGATAAGAGTGCGCATTTCGCTAACAGCATCGCTGATGGAAATTGAGACGTCGCGGGACTCGGAAGCTTCTGCCGGTCGACGCCTGAACTGACAAGACGATTTCAATCCCGCGAAGCGCCAGGAACCTCGAATTCCACTCCCGTGGCGCGATTGGTCCTTTGCGTTGCGGCGAGGTCAATCTGATCCAGGGGAATCTGCTCATAGTGCTGCGGATCGAGATCGGTGAGGACACTTGCGGTCATCATATAATTCTGCACTTTTACGGGAGCGCGGCCGTCTTTGAAGATCAACGTAAGGGATTGCTCGGGCGCGGGCGCGAATGGCGTGATTGGCGCCGCAGCAGCGGGTTGCTGATTGGGCGCGCCATAAATCTCGTTCGGATACGGAGCCGGGTATTCGGGAGCCGCGCCGCCCTGGTCATTGGCTCCGCCCTGGTCAAAGGCAGAATCATCGGAGTCTCCCCAAGCGAAAAATCCGGGATCGAGGTCATAGGGGTATCCATATCCGAGCCAGAGCGGATATTCATTGACATACCAATTTCTGAACTGCCGTCTGCGCGCGTCGAAACGCTCCTGGTCCGCGCCGCGATCCCACGTGCGCGACAGGCCCGCATTCCTCGAAAGATCCGGCAGACGGTCGGCCGTGAATCTATGGCCGTTGTAGGGAGTTCGAAGGTTCGAGTAGTGCGGCGGGCCCATCTCTCGCCATCCCGCACCTGAGCCGCCATACCGGAATGACTGTGCAGGCCGGGTAAAGCCGCCGGGCCGCGAGAAGCCGGCATGTGCGGAAAAGCTCGCGTGCCCCGCAAATCCCCGATTGCCTATGGAGCCCGCGTGCATGCCGCCACGCTGCGCCAGGGCCGGCGTGACCAGTGCGATGAGCGCAAGTGCGGCCCGGAAATTCATGGCACCATTTTACGCCCGATCCGGCTCCGATTTCTTCACGCGAAGCCTGCCGATGCTTTGCGCAACGGCCCGGCCGTGTCCCTACGCGGACGCAATCGTCTGATCCCGATCGAGTTGCTCGCGCGCGATACGCCAGCCGCACTTTTCGATCTACGGTATAATGAGCCGAATTCAAGTTGCCGCGCGTACTCGATCGCGATCGAAGGGTGAGGGTCGACTTCCATGGCTCCGCTGCTGATGTGGCTCATCATGGTGCTCTGCCTGGTGATTTCCCTCGGCAAATACCTCTTCGGCCTCATTCTTCGCCTGGCGCACCCCTCCGTAAAAATCCGCAAGGACTATACCTTCGAGCCGTCCGTCAGCGTCCTGATGCCGTGCTACAACGAAGGCAAAACGGTCTACGAAACCATGGAGAGCATCAGCAAGAGCAACTACCCGGCCGACAAATTCGAAATCATCGCTCAGGACGACTGCTCGGCCGACGATAGTTACGCGTGGATGCTGAAGGCGCAGCGCGATTTTTCCAATATTCGCATCCGCGTGGGCCGCAACAAGGAGAACTGCGGCAAGGCCCGGACCGTCTGCAATGCTCTCCAGCATTCCACGGCCGAGATCATCATCTCCATCGATTCCGATTGCATTTTTCATCCCAACGCCATGCGCGAGCTCACAGCCAGCTTCTCTGAACCTAAGGTCGGCTCCGTCGGCGGCCGCGTCGGCGTGCGCAATCCCAATGAAAGCGTGATTACGGCCATCCAGACCCTCGTGTATTACGCTGCCTTCGAGCTCTACAAGATTCCCGAAAACTGGACGCGCAGCGTCTGCTGCATCAGCGGCTGCCTCTTCGCCATCCGCCGCGAGCTGCTGCTTGAGAT
This sequence comes from Acidobacteriaceae bacterium, assembly GCA_030040425.1. Taxonomy (GTDB): domain Bacteria; phylum Acidobacteriota; class Terriglobia; order Terriglobales; family Acidobacteriaceae; genus Telmatobacter. The sequence continues at coordinate 18,831 of JASHTS010000038.1, forward strand.
CGAGCCGGCGATCCGCGCGCGCCATTGGTTTGGCGTTCCCGTCAACCAGGGCGAGGACCGCTTCCTCACCCATCAAACTCTTTTGCGCGGTTTCGGCACCTATATCAACACCGACGCGCTTTGCTGGACCACCGTGCCCAACAAGCTCTCTGTGCTCTTCAAGCAGCAGTTGCGCTGGCGGCGCAGCATCGTGCGCGACTTCTTCTTCACCCTGCGCTCGCTTCCCCGTCATGTTTTCAGGCTGCATCCCAACACGGTGCTCACGCTGGTGCTCACGCCGCTCGGAGCCATCATCGCGCTTCTGGTCGTGGTCAACTCCCTTCTCTCCGATCCGATGGCGTGGGCGGGGCCCATGCCCATGATCACAGCGCTGGCCATTGCCGCTCTCTTATCCTGGTGGATCAAGAAGCGCAGCGTGCACGAAACCATTGCCCATCCCCTGGTTTTTGGCGCCTATATCGCCTGGGCCATCGCGAGCAGCCTCTTTCTCACGCCACTCGCCCTCTGCACCATGGATTCCGCTGACTGGGGTACGCGCGTAAAAACGCTTGAGGAGGTTTCCGTTGGCAACCCCAACTCTTGAGCCGGATGTGAAGCCGGTGAAGAAAGCCGCTGGCAAGCAGCCGCTCCATTACCGCTTTATTCTTGCCACTTACCGGATTTTCGCCATTGCGGCCTTGTATGCGGTGCTGTTCGGGGTCATCGCCTATGCCTTCGTCATGGGCTTCTACGCCGTCAACACCACATGGGCTGCGCCGGTGATCCTGACCGCAACCGATGAAAAGAGTCTCGACTTCCGCGAGAAGCTCATCACCAGCCAGCAATCCATTGAAGACCTCAAAGTCGACGCAGCCAAGATGGATGCCGGCCTGAAGGAGATGCGCAGCCATCGCGACGCTCTGCTGGCGCTGGAGCCTGAAATCGCGAGCGCCATCGATCGCGAGCGCCAGCACAACCGCGTTGACGCTCCCGAGCTCACCGCTCTCGACCGCCAGAAGCTCGCCGATGATGCCCAAACCGAACAGGTGCTGGCCCAGCTCGACGGTATGCAGGCCAATATTCAAAAGGATCTCGCCTCGGGGCTGATCACCAAAGCCGATGCAGCGTCCCAGTTGGCTGCGCTCAATCAAACGGCCACTTCCTATACGGACAGCCGCATCGCCCAGGTGCTCCTCACCGACACCGTGCTCGACAAAACCACTCTCGGCAGCACCACGCTCGAGGCCCTTGAAAAGCAGGCCGAGCTCCGCTCTGAGGCTGCGCAGCTCGATGTTTCCATCCAGGTGGCTGACCAGGAACTGACGGAAGACAATCGCCAGATCTCCCGCTTGCACGACGCCATTGTCACCGCCAAGCAGAGTCCTTATTACCTGAATGCTACGGGCCAGAACCTGCTCAACTTCGCGTTTGTCCCTTACGACAATCGGGCCAGCGCCACTCCGGGCAGCCCCATCTACGACTGCTACCTGAACATGATTTTCTGCCGCGACGTGGGAACGGTGGTCACGCGCTTTCCCGGCGAGGAGCAGGCCCTCCACCCCATCTTCAAAACGCAGATTCGCGGCTTCCTCATCCAGATGGATCTTCGCCATGCGGAATCGGCGAAATCGAAGACCTTGTTTCTGGGCAGAAAGCCGCTGTTGTTTTAGCGTCTGCTGACACGATCAGGACAACCCATCTCGAACCGACAGGAGCATTCGATGGCATTCAGGGCACGGCTGTGTGTGTTGCTGGCGTCTTCATTCTTGATCCCCCCTCTGTGCGCGCAGAGCTCCCAGGACTCCGATGCTTTCTGCAGCTATCAATTGGAACAGGCGGAGGCGCAGCGCAACCTTCTGCGCACACCCACTGCCGCGGGCGGGCTCACGCAGCCTGAAACGGGATTGCCTACGCAGGTGGTCGGTGGCGCCTCGCTCAACATTGCCGATGTGAAAAAGGCCGCCATCACCATGGAAGTGGCGCGGCGTAACTGCGACCTCTACCGCTCCACCACCGGCGTCCAGCAGCAATTGCAATACGCCGTCTCCATGCTCGAGCGGGAAGCCCTCGAGAATCGCCTCACGCTCATCGCTCGCGCCTCGGAACAGCTCAACGCCCTCATGGACACAACGCGCAAGATGATGGAGCAGCAGAATGCGACACGCCTGATGGTGTTCTCGCTCGAGACCACGCGCATCAAGCTCGAAGCCGACCGCGCCGACACGCAATCGAAGATCGCCGCCATCTACATCCCCGATCTCAGTGCAACGCCGCTGAAACAAGCCATCGATCGAAAGCAGGGACAGGAGATCGCCGAGCAGGAAGCCGAAGATCGCCTCAATCGTCAAAACAACTGGAGCCTCGCCCTGCAGGTTGGCGTGCATCAGCAGATCAACCCTGTCGCCGATGGTCCGCAGCCGTACGGTTCTTTTTCTCTCAGTTACAACCTGGCCAGCCGTTCCATCGATCGCCATCTCGATCATGCCGTCACCGCCTACGGCGATTGGAAAAAGGTTCAGGAGGGCGACGTGATCCGCAACATGGACGTTCTCCATCAGCAGCTCAAGGCAACCATCGCCGCCGACGAGGCCAAGGAGAACTCATTGCACGATCAGATCAAGGAGATCGACGACAATCTCAAGGTCGTCTCCGCGCCGGATACCACGGCCGCCGTCGACTTCCGCAATCAGCTCGAAGCGGCTCGTCTGCTTCTCGAGATCGAAGTGGACGACACGAGCTTTCGCCTCTCTCACCTGCGGGATTACTGCGCCACGAATTTTTGACTCTGCGCGCGGAGCCAGTCTCGCGAAAAATCCCAGTAAAGCATCGACTAACCATGAAACTCTTTGACGCAAAGTATTGATGCGCCGCGGCCTCCTGATGAAGACATGGATGGACCGCCTCCCCGGTTCATCGCCAAGAGGGAAAACATCGCCTGCCGCTTTCCCACATACCGCCTCGGTAACCTCCGTGGCGTCATGTTTCCTGATCCTCCGCCGATACAAGCCTCAGGCGGGAATGAGGGTGCGCCTCCCTATCCGCTGGAAGGGACAGGCCCTTGAAAGGAATCATCTTCAATCTCCTGGAAGACACCCTGGTGGCCGCGTATGGCGCTGCCATCTGGGAGGATCTGCTCAGAGACATCGGCAGCGATGGTGTCTACACGTCGCTCGGCAGTTACGACGACGACCAGGTGCAAAGTCTTGTGCTTGCCGCCTCGCGCAAGCTGAGCCAACCGCCCGCCGAGATCCTACGCTGGTTCGGTCGCGCTGCCATGCCCCTTCTCGTCGAACGCTACCCGCGGTACTTTGAGGGCCAATCGTCGATCCGGGCCTTCCTCTACAGCGTGAACAAGATCATTCACCCCGAGGTGCGCAAGATTTACCCGGGCGCCATTGTCCCCACCTTCGAATTTCGTGACGCGGAAGACGGCGGCCTGCTCATGGGTTACCGCTCCCCGCGCCGGTTCTGCTCCCTCGTTCAGGGATTCGTGGAAGGCGCGGCCGCTCATTTCGGCGAAACCATTGTCTTCACGCATCTCAAGTGCATGCACAACGGGGATAACGCCTGTCTGTTTCACATTGGCTTCGGGGGTTCGAACCGTGGTTCAGCCTGAAGGGTGTGATGAGATCTGCGCTTCGTATCGCTCGCGTTATGAGCGCGAGCGCAAGTCCAGGCTCGCCGCGGAAGCGATCGCCGAGAGGGGCCTGCAGGAGCTCTACCAGAAAAAGCAGCTTTTGGAGCTGGTCGGCTCCATCGCCATCTCTGCCAATCAGTCCTCGTCCATTGAAGAAGCGCTCCAGTTCGCCATTGAGCGCATCTGCGAAACCACAGGCTGGCAGGTCGCGCATGTCTACATGGCCTCGGCCGGCGATCCCCGGCAGCTTTCGCCCACACACAGTTGGTACGGCGCTGACCGTGAAGGCATCGAGGAGTTCCGCGCCCAAAGTGAAGCCATTTCCTTCGATGCCGGCAAAGGCCTGCCGGGGCGCGTCCTGTCCACCGGCAGCCCCGCGTGGATCGCCGATCTGGCCAGGGATGACAACTTCCCGCGCCGCGACGCAGCCCTGCGTTGCGGTTTTACCGCGGCCTTTGCTTTTCCCGTCCTGGCCGGGACTGAGGTTGTGGCCGTGCTCGAGTTTTATGCCGATCACGGCGTCAAACCGGACGACTCCTTTCTTCAGTTGATGGGCCAGATCGGCGCACAGCTCGGTCGCGTGGTGGAGCGCAGGCGCACAGAGGAGCATCTCGTGCACGAGGCCTATCACGATTCACTCACGCGCCTGCCCAACCGCGCCCTCTTGCTCGATCGCCTGGCTCAGGCGATGAGCCGGCACAAACGCCACCCCGACTCGAAATTCGCCATTCTGTTTGTTGACATTGACCGCTTTAAGATCGTCAATGACAGCCTGGGACACAGTGCCGGAGACGAGCTCATCCTCCAGGCCGCCTCCCGGTTTTCCCAGGTCCTGCGCGAAGAAGACGTCTTATCCCGCTGCTACGAATGCGCATCCGGCGAGCGCGGCACTCTCGCCCGGCTGGGCGGCGACGAGTTCGTGGTCCTGCTCGAAGACCTCAAGGACACCGTCGAAGCCGCCAAAGTAGCCATCCGGTTGCAGAAAAGCATCGGCGCCGCGTTCTTCATCGGCGGCACGCAGTTGTTCGTCAGCGCCAGCATCGGCATTGCATCCAGTGACACCCCTTACACCTTTCCCGGCGACGTGCTCCGCGACGCCGACCTGGCTATGTATCGAGCCAAGGCCTCCGGCAAGGCCCAGTACCAGGTCTTCGATACCCGCATGCATGAGCAGGCCATGCGCCGCCTCGACCTCGAGAGCAATCTGCGCCTGGCCATGAAGCACCGCGAATTCGAGCTCTATTATCAGCCCATCGTGCACGGGGCCACCGGCGGCCTGCACGGTTTTGAGGCCCTGTTGCGTTGGTCTCGTCCCGGCTTCGGACTGGTCGCGCCCGGCGCGTTTATCGACGTGGCAGAAGACACGGACATCATCGTTCCGCTCGGCCTCTGGGCTCTCGAGGAGGCATGTTCAACGGCTCGCGACTGGCGCCAACAGTTCCCCGCGCATACCGGTCTGACAATGAGCGTGAATCTCTCTCTCAAGCAATTCGTCCAGCCGCAGCTCGCCCTGGACATCTACACCATCCTCGAGAAAACCGGAATCGATCCCGCGCTGGTGAAGCTCGAAATTACGGAGCGCTGCACCATGGACGACACCGAGCGCGCCCAGACGGTCCTCTCTCAGCTTCGTGCTCTCGGCGTCCAGCTCAGCATCGACGACTTTGGAACGGGATTCTCGTCATTGAGCTATCTCCACCGCTTTCCGTTCCAGAACCTCAAGGTCGACCGTTCCTTCGTCAGCCGCATCGGCAGCGATCCTGAGAGCCTGGCGATCGTCCGCACCATTGTCCGGCTGGCCCGCGATCTTCGCCTGAGCGTGACGGCTGAAGGCGTCGAAACCGAACTCCAGCTGGAGCGCCTTCGCCATCTTGGCTGCGATTACGCGCAGGGCTACTTCTTTGCCAAACCCCTCAGTAGGCAGGATGCTGAAAACGTCCTTCGCTACGGCCTGCGATCGCCGGCCGCCTTCGCACTCGCGGAGCACTAAACGCGAGCCCCTTGGTTCTTCGCTCCCTTCGTCCCTGCCGCTCAGGTCTTGTCGCACTCGACCACCATGAAGGGGTGCCAATCTTTCCCGTCCTCGGACGATTCGCCGCGCCAGGTGAAGTGCCCGGCAGAGATGTTCATATACGTGGCCCGTGTAAGGCGATGCGCGGCCATGGGCTCTTTGAAGGCGTAGACGATCGACTGGCGCTCGAATTTCACGCCCCCCAGCTCATCGAGGCCAAGGTCGGTCCAGGTGCCGTTGAGCGCGTTGATCCACTTGATGTGCCACTTCTGCCGCGCGGCCTCATAGGTGCGCAGATTGAGGCCCAGGACCAGCAGCTCGCCCGCGGGCCCGGTCATGCGGTACTCGTCGGCGATGGCGTAGCCATCGAGGATGTAACGGCCGAGCCACGCTCCGGTAAAGGTTTGCCACGCACCGGTATCGAGCCGCACCTTGACCGTGCAATGCCAGCGCCCAACGAGAAAGGCGAACCGGGCCAGCTCCGCGGGCGCCTTGGGATTGGGCTTCCCCCAATCTTCCTTTGGGTCCATGCCATCGTTCCTCGAGCACATTGATGCCCACTCCGATGATGGCTCAACCGGCCCGATTTTCGAAAGGGGTAAAACCTGCGCGGAGCGATGCTGTCCGCTCAGCTTTTTTCCGCCCGGAGCAGAGCCTCTTTGCGCTCCACGCCCCAGCGGTATCCGGTGAGCGCGCCGCTGGCGCCCACCACGCGGTGGCACGGCACCACGAGCGCCACGCGATTGAGCGCGCAGGCGCGGGCCACGGCGCGCGTGGCGTTGGGCTCGCCCATCTCGCGGGCGAGCTGCGAATACGTCCGCGTCTCCCCGCGCGGAATCTGCCGCAGCGCCTGCCACACGCGAAGCTGAAACACCGTGCCGCGCAGGTCCAGTTTCATTGTGGTCAGGCCTTGCGCCGTTCCCGCGCGCTCGGTGCGGTCCTGGTTTTGGAGCAGGTCATCCCCGTTCCGTACAGATGCCAGCGCCGCATCCACCCAATGCGCGAGCGCGGGGTCGCGCCGCAATGCGGCCGCAGGAAACTCGGCGCGCAGCGCGGCCTCGGCCTCGCTCTTTGAGCCGGCGAGCGAGAGCCAGCACAGGCCGCGCTCCGTGGCGCCCACGATCATCCAGCCAAAGGGAGTGCGCGCAGCCGTGTAGCCAATGCGCTCGCCGCGTCCGCCCTGCGCAAAACGCGCCGGCGTCATACCTAACGGCGCGCCCTCGTAGGCGCGGCTGGAGGAGCTGAAGCCGGCAGCGTAGATCGCCGTGGTCACCGAATGGCCCTGCTTGAGCGTGGCGCGCAGCGCGCCGGCCCTGAGCGCGCGCTGATACTGGAGCGGGCTCACGCCCATGGCGCGCTTGAACAGCCGCTGCACGGTGAAGGGACTCAGGCGAACCAGGCGCGCCAGCTCGGCCAGCGGCACGGAGCGCTCGCAGTGGGCTTCGAGGTAGGCACGCATCGCGTCCACGGGCTTGCTTGACGCGCGTGTGGGCGCGCATTTGCGGCAGGGACGGAAGCCCGCAGCCTGCGCCGCATCGGCGCTCGGGAAGAAGCGGATGTTCGCACGCAGGGGACGCTTGCTGGCACAAGCCGGCCGGCAGAAGACGCCGGTGGTGGTGACGGCGTAGAAGAACCCAGCTCCCGGATCCCGCGCCAGCACCTGGCGCCACGCGGCGTCGGCGTCAATCACGCAAAGCGGGACGGTCTGGATTCCCTGAGGGGGCTGGGGCGGACGAATGGGCATGGCGAGTTGAGCCGTTGTGTTCATGCTCATCATAGTCGCGCATGCGGAGCAGTGGACGCACCCCGAATCTTGCGCGCAATTCGCAATTTTTCTCAGCTGACGCCAGCGGACTTAAGCAGGACCTCAGCACGCCGCAGATCCTCTTCCGTGTCCACGCCGATGGTGTCGTGCGGCGCTGCGGCCACGTAAATATCGATGCCGTTTTCGAGCAGCCGCAGTTGCTCGAGCTGCTCCACCTGTTCGAGAAGCCCGCTCGGCAACTGCGAAAACCGCTCCAGCGCGTCTTTGCGGTACGCATAAATGCCCAGGTGCTTGCGGTAGCCGGTGAAGCCCGCATGGTTTCGATCGTGGGGAATCGTGGCCCGCGAAAAGTAAAGCGCGCGCCCGTCGAGCGCCGAGACCACTTTCACTGCATGCGGGTTCGCGAACTCTTCCGGCGGACAAAGAATGGCGAGCGTGGCCACTTCCACCTCGGGGCGCGCGAAGAGCGCCAGCAGCGGAGGAAAAAACTCCGCCGTCAGCGTGGGCTCATCCCCCTGAATATTGACGTAGATCTCGGCGTCGATCTGCTGCGCGGCCTCTCTCACCCTGTCTGACCCGCTGGCGCACACGGGCGAGGTCATCACAACGGGAATTTGCCGCTCATGGCAGACCGTGGCCACTTCGTCTGCGTCGGTGGCCACCACCACCGGGTCCATCAGCCCGCTCGCCTTCGCCGCGCGCCATACCCATTCCACCATCGGCCTTCCGCAGATGCTCCGCAGCACCTTGCGAGGCAGACGCGTGGAAGCGAGCCGCGCGGGAATGATCCCGGCGATGCGGTTGGCGGTCATCAACTATGAGTGTAACGGGGACCCGTGAAACGGCCCGGGTCCTTGCGTCACGATTCCAAACTGGCAGGGAATCGCCTTTCTCGTTGACCCAAAATTTGCAGTGGGCGTATAGTCTCACACATCTTCCGGCCCCCCTTCCCCATCCAACTTCCGCAATTTGGAGGTCGCCGTGATCGTTTCCCCAGCACTCCCTGCGGAGCGCACCCCTGAGGATTTGACAACCCCTCCGGAGCTTCGGCGCCGGCGCTGCGAACGCCGATTCTGAAATTCGCAAAAGGCGGTGCGTTTTTGATAAATCTCGAGAATCGAAATCTGAAGGATCGAGGAGGAATTGCGATGCGTTCCAGGTATATGCCTCTTTTGTGGCTCGCTCTTGCGACGGTCGCTTCTGCGCAGACCGGCCCGTGCACCCAAAGCGCTGTGCTCAAGGGCGAATTGCCCACCGCGGCGAACTCGTTCTCGTACATGCCCGTCTACAACCAGCCTGCCGAGACAAAGACTTCGGCCGACCAGGCCAATGAGGAAAACTTCGGCGACCGGATCAATCGCAAGTTCGAATGGGCTGACGATCATCACGTCGCGGCTTCGCCGTCAGGCGAGATGGCTTACGAGCACGGCACCATGCACGTTTCCTACGACACGAAGAGCGACGGGAAGCATCACAGCTTCGACGCGGTAATGCTCATGGTCTACCAAGCCAACGGATCCGTGTGCGAGCAGGTGGCGATGACCATGTATCCGCTGGAAGATACGGTCAAATGAAACCGCTCGCCCTCCCTCGGCGGGCCGCCGGCGCGGTTTGACCTCGGTTTCCCACGCCCGTATCATCGAGTCATAGGGAATTCCGTGTGCGAACCTGGCTTCGCTCGTTCCCTGCCCTCGGGCGGAGTAGCTCAGTTGGTTAGAGCGTGGGATTCATAACCCCAAGGTCGGCAGTTCGATCCTGCCCTCCGCCACCAGAGAATCTCTAGACCAGATCACTCATATCCTTCGTCGCACATTAACGGTCGGGTGTGCGGACAATACCGCCGGCCCGCGGACGAAATAGAGTGGCAAACATGCCCCAGGTCCCGGCACGTGACCAAAGGAAGTCCGTTGCGGAGGGAGCCGACCGCCGCGCTTTTCAGCAGGCGATATAATGCTCTCGGACTCCAAGGGCGAACGTTCATCATGGGTCGAGTGCTGCCGGGCTTCTGAAACGGGAATCCGGAAGGGTGGCGTAGTCTAAACGTGAAGCATCGAGGGCTGTGCTTTGTTCTCGGAACGTTCGCATTCCTTCCGGTCGCCGCTCAAACTCCGGCCGCCCGGCTTGTCACGCAGCCGATCGACACCACGAAGCTTGTGACTCTGCCCGGTTCCCTTCATCCGCTCGCCCAGCCTCGCTACGATCAGGGAATTGTGAACGAGTCCACGCCGGCCGAGCGGCTGCTGCTCGTCCTCAACCGCCCGCCGGAGCGCGAGGCCGCCTTCCGGCAGCTTCTCAAGGACCAGCAGACGCCGGGATCGCCGAGTTATCATCATTGGCTGACGCCGCAAGAGATAGGTAGCCGCTTCGGGCCGGCCGACGCGGATATCGATGCCGTCACAGGCTGGCTCTCTGCCGGCGGCTTCAATGTGAGCCGCGTCTCCCGGGCCAGGCGTTTCGTCGAATTCTCCGGCACTGTTGGCCAGGTGAATAGTGCCTTTCACACACAGATACGCCAGTACCTGGTAAACGGCGAGCTGCACCATGCCAACGCAACCCCGGTGCGCATTCCCGAGGCCTTGGCGGGAATCGTAGCCGGTCTCTCGCCTTTGCACGACTTCCGGCCCACGCCTCAGCTGCAGATCGCCGGCAAAGGTCACTACGATGCCGCCTCGCGGCAGTTCGTGCCGGAATTCAATCTGCCCTCGAGCTCGAGCCCTCTGCTCTACGGTGTGGCGCCGGCGGATCTGTACACCGAATACGACTTGAACCCGCTCTTTGCGGCAAACGTTACTGGCGCGGGCGTGACCATCGGCATCATCGATGAGTCGAATGTCGACCTCAGCCTGGCCAGTGACTACCGCAGTGTCTTCGGCCTCAACGCCAACCCCGCCCAGGTGGTGTTGGATGGCGGCGATCCCGGTATGAACACGAGCGATGTGGAAACATATCTTGACGTCGAGGTGGCGGGAGCCATGGCGCCGGGCGCAACAGTGAATCTCTACCTCTCTGCCGGTTCGCCCTATCAGGATCCGCTGGAACTGGCGGCCTTGCGCGCCGTAGAAGACAACCAGGCCGACATATTGAGCGTGAGCTGGGGCGCCGGCGAGCAGGAGCTGGGAACCGACGGCAACCAGTTTTGGAATGCGCTTTGGGAGCAGGCCGCCGCGCAGGGGCAAACCGTGCTGGTGGCTGCCGGCGATTACGGCCAGGTGCCCGACGAAGACTACCTCCTCCAAGGAACGCTCGCCGGTCCGGCGGTCAATGGTCTGGCTTCCACACCCTGGAACGTCGCTGTCGGGGGCACGGACTTTTATTACGCGGACTATGCCTCCGGCGCGCCCAGCGCTTCCAGCTTCTGGAACGCCACCAACGATCCCGTGACCAAGGGCTCGCTGAAGGCGCCCATTACCGAACAGGTGTGGAATGATGCCTTCGGCCTCGACGCGATTGCCGACGGCTCGCAGCGAGGCGAGATTTACGCCGCGGGCGGCGGCGCCAGCAATTGCAGCGTAGTCAATGACGTTACCGGAGGCTGCTCCAGCGGCTATGCCAAGCCTTCCTGGCAGACCGGCCAGGGCGTTCCCACCGATGGCGTGCGCGATCTGCCCGATGTCTCGCTCTTTGCCTCGAACGGCGCCAATTTTTCCGGCTACGTGGACTGCGATTTTGAAGGCGCCTGTGTGCCCGATGCCAACGGCAACTTCAGCTTCGATGTGCTTGGAGGCACCTCCGCCTCCGTGCAGGCCATGGCCGGCATCATGGCGCTGGTGGTGCAGAAATACGGCCGCCAGGGGCAGGCAGACACCGTGCTTTACCCGCTCTCCCAGCAAAAGCCCACGTCTTTCCACGACATTGCGCTGGGCGGCAATTGGAACGTCTGCATCGAGGGTGACGCCGACTGCAAGCTCAACGTTGCCGGCTTGGGCGCCGATGAGGGCGAGTCGACGGTCTACTCCGCAGCTCCCGGCTTCGATCTCGCCAGTGGATGGGGCTCGGTCGACGCTGCCAACTTCGTGAATAACTGGAACGCCATTACATTTCAGGCCACCACCACCTCTCTTCAGGTTTCACCCACGACGATTACCCACGGCCTCGACGTAACTCTCAGCGCCAGCGTCGCTCCGGCCGCGGGCAGCGGCACGCCCACGGGAGCCATTTCCATCCTCACCAATTCCAACTTGCCCTCGAGTGCGGGCCAGACTGCGATCGCGCTCAACAATGGAAGCGGCTCCGCTACTCTCAATTCCCTTCCCGGCGGCACCTACGAACTCACCGCGCGTTACGGCGGAGACGGCGTCTTCGCCGCCAGTACCTCCGCGCCGCAAACGCTCACCGTCTCGCCGGAACCGTCCACCCTCTCCCTGAAGATTCTTGGCGAAAATAATATCCCGATTTCCGGTTTGTCGTATGGACTGCCGGTCTATCTCAGCGTGCAGCCCGTAGGCCAGAATCTGCTGCCCGGGCAAAGTGTGGGCGCCGCCACGGGCAGCGTCGCTTTCACGATGGATGGCGCAACCACCACCATTCCGCTGAATGCGAGTGGCATCGCTTCCTGGACGGCGCCGGCACTCTCCGTCGGTTCGCACACAGCCGGCGCCAGTTACTCCGGCGACGCCAGTTTTCAGGCTTCGTCCGCTGCCGCAGTCAATTTTTCCGTCGCCAAAGGTTATCCCGCGCTCGCTCTCAATGTCCTCGCGTCCTTGTCGAGCTCATCGGACGGATGGGAGGTCAATCCCGGCGGCAGCCTCAGCATTACCGCCGAAGCAGGTCCGACCGTTGGCGTACTCTCGGGGAGTGTTGCTCCACCGGGGGTGGTCGGCCCCACCGGCACCGTGACCATCTGCCTGAACACGACCAATCTGGTTTTCCCGGCCTGCCAAAATCCTCCTTACGCGCAAACCGTTTCTCTGGTTTCGCCCGGCGGGATCTACGGGCTCTACTCCGAAGCCACGGCGACCTTCACGAATCTGGCATCCGGTGAATACTATCCGCAGGTCACTTATAACGGCGACGCAAACTGGGCAAGCTCCAGCGAGAATTACCTGAATTTCGTTCAGGTGCAGGCCGCCACGCCACAGGCTGCTTCGACCACTGCTCTGAGCGTTTCGCCCAATAGTATTTCCGGAAACCAGGACACGCAGCTCACAGCTACGGTGACAGGGAGCAATGGTACCGCACCCACGGGATATGTCTACTTTTACAACAACGGCGTCCTTCTTGTGTCGAGTTACCTCACTCCCACCGCCGGGAGCGCCACGAGCACCGGCTCGGTTGCGGTCGGCGCCGCGCGGTTCTGGAACGACGGTTCCAACCAGATCGTTGCCCTCTATTTCGGAGACAGCAACTACGCACCCTCGACCAGCAACACAGTGAGCCTGACGGTGAGCCAGATAGTGGGCGACTTCATGATCGCGCCCGCGATTCCGCAAATCACAGTTTCGGGAGGAAGCAGCGGAACCGTCACTTTGAACCTCACCTCGGTAAATAACTTTAACGGCACACTCGATCTCACCTGCACGCCCGCGTCGAGCCAGCTTTCCTGCAGCGTGAGCCCATCGTCAGCGGCATTGAAGACCACCGCCTCGGCGACACTGACCATCAATGCCGCCATTCCCAGCTCGACCGGAATGCTTGCGCCCCGCTCAGGGCGCGGCGGCTGGGTAAGGACCGGAACGGCGCTGGCGCTTGGTTTCGTACTGGTGCTTCCGTGGCGCCGGCGTTGGAGGACCGGAATCGCCCTCCTCGCGATTGTGCTGGCGGTCTCGTTCCTGGCCAGTTGCGGAGGAAACCCCTCCGTGAAAACCGGCAATTCGAATCCGACCCCTTCCGCCAACCCAACTCCCGCCGGCGGATATACAGTGCTGGTCACCGGCACGGCCAACGGTATTGTGCACAACGCCCTCGTCTACGTTGTCGTGCAGTAACTTCGGCGAGCGTCCGTGCGCCGAATGCATCGGACTGCGCCGCCACGTGCCCATCCAAGGCGAACAGGTAAATTCTGGTTTCCTTTTAATTCACCGTCAGCGTGAAAGCGGCACTGCCGACACTCCCGCGTCTCCATCTTTCGCGAGCGATTGATCGCAGCGAGATAAAGAACCGCTCCACATTGAGGACATAATTGAAGAGAAGCCCGCGAATCATCGAACTCGCCTTGGATCCGATCCGATTAGCCGTTTGAGTCGCGGAAGACTCGCGTGCAATCGCGCCGCTCGCAGCTAGGGTAGGAGCGGACGTCCTCCCCGTCTTCCTCCAGCATCACGCGGCGCATGGAGACGTGATGCAGATCGCACAGCGGAGAGAATTGTTGCCTGGACGCCGTCGGCGAGACTCCTGTTTCTGATCACGGCGCGGCTATTTCAATCGAGGGGAGGGTTTGAAGACAGGAAGCCAGACTACGGCTGGTTCATCTAGGCCAGATTCTTTCTGGTGCTGTCCTCGTTCCCCGCACGAAAGGATCGCGGAAGGTCTTTCTTCTCGTATTCGACACCCGATGCCGCGAGCTCCCGAGCGGCCTTTTCAAGAGGCGCTCTCTTGGCCAGAAGTCCCTTCTCGGCCTGTTCGCGGTCCTCCTGCGTGGCAAACTCCACGAAGTTATCAAGGTAGGCGAGCTTACGATCGTATAGGTCGATCTCCTGGTGAAGATCTCGCAGAAAGTATTTATCGCGTTGTGGGGCTGCCTTCTTCACAGGACCTCCTCGCGGTCACGAAAAAGGGCGGTCTCCATGACCGCCCCCTCTTTGTTCTTTTGGTCTCACCTAGGCGATCCGCACGTTCTCGGCTTGAAAGCCCTTCGGACCTCGCACGACATCGAATGTCACGGCCTGGCCTTCCTGCAGGCTTTTGAAGCCCTCGCCCTGAATTGCCGAGAAATGCACGAACACGTCGTCGCCGCCGGGCCGGCTCAAAAAGCCGAATCCCTTGGCGTCGTTAAACCACTTCACAGTTCCTTGTTCCATTTACCTTGTTCCTTTTGGGATTGATGTACCGCCGAACTCAATTTGGAATTGATTGCGTGTAAGGCGGTAAGCGGAACAGGCAAGAAAATCCAGATCGGATTCTTCGATCTCCTCCAGTGTACATCATGCGCAGTGACAATACCCCGCGTCCAGAATGTTTATTTGCAGAGAGCCCCTCCCGCGCATAACCCAGCACAGGCGCGCAAACTGCACAATCCGCAGCGATTGCGCTAATTCGGCTGAGGACGCCCGAGGGCCTTCGTACCCGGTGGTAACCCTGGGCCATGGAGCCCGTTCGAGCGCCAAAACACCGCTTGCGCTATCATTGCGTCTATAGAGGCGTGCGGACCTGTTTCCTCTCGAGGTCTGCTGCGGTGGTGTGTGTGTCGCGATTGTTCCAACGCTTTGTCTTCGTTCTCGCTCTAGCAATCGGTCTCACCCTCATTACGGGATTTGCCCTCGGCCAGTTCGGCTGGTTCGGAGTGCACGCCGGCGACTCGCAGGACGGCGCCTATCAGCAGATGCGCGTCTACGCTGAGGTCCTGCAGAAGATTCAGACCGATTACGTCACTGATCCCAACATGAGCGACGTAACTACCGGCGCCCTGCACGGCCTGCTCGGCTCGCTCGATGCCGACTCGAGCTACCTCACGCCGGAAGAGTACAAGACCTACAAAAACCGCCCCACCGCCGGCAATGCGCAGGAAGGCATTACCGTTTCGAAGCGCTTCGGCTACGCTACGGTGGTGAACGTCGTGCCCGATTCGCCCGCAGACCAGAGCCACCTGGCCGACGGCGACGTGATCGAGGCCGTTGACAGCAAATCCACGCACGACCTTTCGCTGGCCGTCATCCGCATGATGCTCGAAGGCAAGCCGGGATCTACCGTCGAAGTGACCGTGATCCGTCCCACGCATCCCGATCCGGACAAGCTCACCCTCACACGCGCGCTAATTTCCGCGCCCGCTCTCGAAGATCAGCAGTACGAGAACGCCTCCATCCTCTACATAAAGCCGGGCGCGCTCACCGCAGCCCACGTGGACGACATCGCCGCGAAGATCAAGGCCGCGCCAAAAACCGAAAAGATTCTTCTCGATCTGCGTGACTGCACCGGCGACGATCCGCAGCAGGGCCTGCGCTTGGCCAACTTCTTCATCAAGCAGGGAACCCTGGCCACGCTGCAGGGCCAGCAATTTCCTGAGCAGACATTTTCCGCCGACCCGGCGAAATTCCTCACCGCAGCGCCCATGGCCGTGATTGTGAATCGGGGCACCTACGGCGGCGCAGAGCTGGCCGCGGCCGCCATTGAAGACCTGAAGCGCGGCGACGTGGTGGGCGAGCGCACCTTCGGCGAGGGCTCGGTACAAAAGACCATCGACCTGCCCGACGGCGGAGCGCTCATCCTCACCGTGGCCAAATACGAAGCTCCCGATGGCAAAAAGATTCAGGACGAAGCCGTCACGCCCAACGTCGCCGTGGAATCCCCGCAGGACGACGAGGATCAGGGCATCACACCGCCCAACGGCGATGAGATGCTGAACAAGGCTCTCGACCTGCTCAAGCAAAAAGGCGCGTGAACGTCCTGCGCAGCAGGCGCTTGGCAAAGTTGATCCACCGGCGCAGCGGCGTTGTACCGCGCGTTCTTCGGGAACCTTGCACTGCGGGCCGCGGGCATTGATCTCTGCGCGTTGTTCCCGTTTCGCTTCGCTCTTCCCGGCTCTTGCATCTGCTGGTTCCGCAATTCCCCTCTGCCGCGCTTCGCCGAGTTCCAAGGGTGCTAGCCTTAAACTGACGCATCATCTCCAATTTCCCCGGAGATGCCCAAGAGGCACACGTGGCTGCGACCCCTCATCGTCCGGTGGAACCTCGCGCTCCGCTTCTGCGCGGTCCTAAGTCCCTTGCGCCGGGCCGCGAAGTGGAAGAGGACAAGCGCGAAGACGATCGCAAATCGCAGCGGAAAGCGGGGCAAGGATCGGATCCGGCCCGTCGCCGTCGCCTGGGCGCACCGGTTCCCGCCTATCGCCGCCGAAAAATTGCCGGCCGATCCGCGCTCGTCGTTTTGCTGGTGCTCGCCGCAGTCACTGGTTCGCTCGCCGGACTCGTGCTCGTTTATTCCGTCGATCTGCCGCAGATCGGCGAACTCGAAAACTATCGCCCCGCCACCCTGACCGATCTCTACGACCGCAACGGCAAGCTCATCGGCTCCTTCGCTCTCGAGCGGCGCATCGTGGTCGGCTACGACGATTTCGCGCCCATCCTGCGCGAGGCCGTGATTTCGATTGAAGACAAGAACTTCGAGTCGCACTGGGGCATCAACGTCTTCCGCGTTGCGGGCGCGGCCTGGCATGACATTCGCTCGAAAGGCCGCGCGCAGGGCGCCTCCACGCTCACCATGCAGCTTGCCCGCGATCTCTTTCTTTCCGACGAGCGCACCGCTTCGCGCAAGATTCAGGAGGCCTATCTTGCCATTCAGATTGAGCGCGCCTTCACCAAGGAACAGATCTTCACTCTTTACGGCAACCAGATCTATCTCGGCAGCGGCAATTACGGTTTCGAGGCCGCGTCGGAGTACTACTTCTCGAAACACGCGAAAGACCTGAACCTTACCGAAGCCGCGCTGCTCGCGGGCCTGCCCAAGGGGCCCGTCGCGTTTTCCCCGGTTTTGAATCCCGAGCGCGCCCTGCGCCGGCGCAACCTGGTGCTGAGCGAGATGGAGTCCGACGGCGTGATCACGCACGTGCAGGCGGAAATGGCCCGCGCCGCGCCCTTGGGCCTGCACATCACGCAACCCGAGGGCTCCGTGGCGCCGTGGTTCCAGGAGGAGGTGCGCCGCGAACTCGATAAGCGTTTTGGCAGCGAAGAGGTACACGAGGCCGGCCTGCGCGTAGACACCACGCTCGACCTCGACCTGCAGGAGGCTGCGAACCGCGCTGTCGAGGATGGCCTGACGGCCTACGAGCATCGCCGCGGATGGAAAGGGCATCTTGAAAACGTGCTGGCCGAGGGCGCCACGCTCGATGGCTACAGGCATCCTGACTGGGCGCTCGCCTACGGCCCCGGCGAATACGTGCACGCACTTGTGACCCGCGTGTTGCCGCTCGAGATCGACGCCCGCGTGGGCGCGAATCCGATTCTCATTCTTCCTCCCGACTGGCAGTGGACGGGCGTGCGTTATGCCGATGCGCTGGTCAAGCCCGGCGACATCATCTACGTGCATTTAACGGCAACCCTGGACGGCGATGCGCGCCGCGCCGCGCTGGAGCAGGACTCCGGCGCACAAGGGGCGCTCCTGGCCATGGACAACACCAGCGGCGACGTGCTGGCCATGGTGGGCGGCCGCGACTACGAGCTCTCCGTCTTCAACCGCGCCACACAGGCCGAAAGACAGGTGGGCTCGAGCTTCAAACCGTATGTCTACACCGCGGCCATTGAAGACGGCGTCAGGCCGACTGACATCGTGATGGACACGCCCGTCAGATTCGGCGGCTACCGCCCGCACGACTATGAGAACAACTTCAAAGGCGCCATGACCGTGGCCGAAGCCTTCGCCGAGTCGCGCAACATTCCCGCGCTGCGGCTGGCGGCGCGCGTGGGCATTCCCAAGGTCATCGCTCTGGCTCATCATTTCGGCGTCACTTCGGAGATTCCGCCTTATCTGCCCATCGCTCTCGGCGCCGTCGAAATCACCCTCCAGGAGCAGGTAGCTTCGTATTCCGTATTTCCCAATGACGGCGTACGCGTTTCGCCGCGGCTTATCCGCAAGGTCTCAAATGCCGATGGCATCACGCTCTGGGAAGATAAGCCCACGGTCACGGAAGTTATCGATCAGCAGACTGCGCGCACCATGATGTCGATGCTCAAGGGCGTCACCGAGCACGGCACCGGTCAGCAGGCGGCCAAGCTCGATCACGCTCTCGGCGGAAAGACAGGAACGACGAGCGACTTTACCGATGCGTGGTTCCTCGGCTTCTCACCGTCGGTCACTTGCGGCGTGTGGGTCGGTTACGACAGCCGCGAATCGCTCGGCGACAAGGAAACGGGCGCCGAAGCCGCGCTGCCCATCTGGATCAACTTCATGAAAGAGGCCATCGTGGGCAAAGACGATGAACAGTTCCCCGGCGACGAACAGTCAACGCCGATGGACGAAGCCGCCAACCAGCTTGCCAAATCCCGCGCCCCTTCGCTGCGTACTGTTTCCGGCCCGAGAGTGGGAAACCACGCGGTCCGATAAACCTTATCCCTATTCCTGTTCCCTGTTCCCTACTCCCTATTCCCTATCTTGATCCCCCGGAAATACCGCTGCGCCCGCGCCACGTCTTTCATAATCTGTGTGCGCAGCGCCTCGGGCGAAGGAAATTTGATCTCGCCGCGCAGGCGCAGCAGAAATTCGAGCTCGAGGGGCGTGTCCTCGTTGAGGTCCAATGGCTCGAAGTTGAGAATGTGCGTCTCGACCGCAAACGACGGCTCGCCAAACGTGGGCCGGTTGCCGACATTGGTCACGGCTTCAAAGAAGCGGCCCGCCTCGCCAACCCGAGAAACGACCTTGAGTCGTGTTACGTAGACACCGAGCGCCGGCAGCAGGCCGCCGTAAGGCGCGAGGTTCACCGTGGGCACCGCCAGCCGCGAGCCGATGCCGCGCCCGCGCGCCGGCGCTGAAAGCACGGTGAACGGCCGGCCGAGCATCCAGCGCGCGCGGCGCATGTCACCCGCAGAGACGAGCGCGCGCACCGCCGAGCTCGATACCTCCAGGCCGCGCACATGCACCGCATCGTGCACGCACACGCTGAAACCGAACTCCGCGCCGAAAGCCGCCAGCTCTTCGACGCCCGCAGCGGCGCGATGCCCGAAGCGGAAGTTTCGTCCCTCGTGCACGCGGCGCACGCCCAGTGCGCCCACCAGGATGCGCTGGACGAACTCACGCGGTGTGAGCTGCGCGAGCGCTGCATCGAAGGGAAGCACCAGCACCGCGTCGAGACCCGTTCCGCCGGGACCGGTTCCGGCGAGCAGCCGCAGCCGCTCCGCCGTCGGCGTGATCAGCTTCGGCGCCTTCGCCGGCCGCAACACCTGCTCCGGATGGGGATCGAAAGTGACCGCAATACCCCGTCCATCGAAGGCGCGCGCATCGGCGATCACGGCTGCAAGAATCTCGCGATGCCCCAGGTGCACGCCGTCGAAGTTGCCCACGGCCACGGCCGAAGGCCCGAATCCCGTCGGCACCTCGGCGAGCGAGCGGAAAATGGGCACGCCGCCTGACTCGTTCGGACTCCACGGATGTTCGCTCATAGCGTGACGGGTACGCTCAACCCGTCGTAGGCCAATTGCGCGTTTGCGGGCAGCCGGGCGTTGGTCTCCTCGTGGCCCAGGTCGTGCGCGATGTGCGTGAACCACGTTTGCCGCGCGCCGATGCGCTGCGCCCAGGCGAGCGCCTGCTCCAGAGTGGCGTGGCTCGGGTGCGGCGTGTGGCGCAGGGCAGAAAGCACAAGTACCTCGACACCCTCCAGCAGCGCAAAGCTCGCGTCCGGAATCGCGCTCACGTCGGTCAGGTAAGCGGCGCCGCCGAAGCGAAACCCGTCGATCGCCTGCTCGCCGTGCCTCACCGGCACGCGCCAAAAATCTACGCCATGCACGGGATTGTGCTCGGCGAGCGGCTCAAGCTTCACCCGCGCGCGGTTGATGTACGTGGCTGCCGGGGAAAATGTGTAATCGAAGATCTTCTCGAGAATTTCGATCGTCGGCGGCGAGGCGTAAAGCGGAATAGGCCCCGATTCGCGGCTCGCCGCGAAACTCAAGGGGCGCAGATCGTCCATGCCCAGCATGTGATCGGCGTGACCATGCGTGTAGAAGACGGCGTCCACGCGTTTCAGGTTGGCGCGCAGCGCCTGCATGCGAAAATCGGGTCCGGTGTCGATCACGACCGCGCGCTCCTTACCAGGCTCGCGCTCAACATCTGCCCCACCTTCGCGCCAGGTGACGAGCACCGAAGGACGCAATCGGCGGTCGTGCGGATCGGTCGAGGTGCAAACCTTGCAGGCGCAGCCGAGCGACGGCACGCCCATCGAGGTTCCCGAACCGAGAAATGTCAGCTTGCCTTCCATCGGGTCCTGTATTCGAGCCGATCGTCAACCAGGAGCGGGACGCGAGCCGGCAAACGCAAAGTCCTGATCCCGGTTCCCTGAAACCTGATCTCTGTTTTACTTCTTGCCTGGCGGCGGAGCGGGATTGGGAACGCCCTGCATGTTGATCATGCTGCTCAACTCGAGGAAGGCCATGCGGCACTCGAACAGCACTGCCTGCAAAGCGCGGTCTTCGGCGTCAGTGAGATTGCCGCGGGTCTTTTCAGCCAGGATGCCGAGAAGATCGATGGTGTTGCGCGCGCCCAGAATGTCCACCCGCGGCCGCTGGCCCTCCTGCGTGCCTGCGCCCATCTGGATCATCGCCGAGACGTAAAGCTGCTGCACCAGGTGCTCGAAGCTGAGCGGCGGCTGCTTGCCCACGCCCGGGTTCTGCGCCCGGATCAGGTCCTCGATGCGCTCCGCCGAGGCGTCATAGGCATTCTTTTGCTCGCGGCTCTCCTCGGCCGTGGGCGCGGCCGGAAAATCGGGCGGAAAGCCGGCTTCGGCTTCCTCGTCCGGTGCGACCGGGTTCGGGGTTTCCGCCTTCGCTGGCGGCATCTGCGCTGCAGCTTCGCGCTTCGGCTCGCTGGTTACCAGCCGCGGCCCGGCGCCCGGTTCGGGCGGCGCAGCGGGAGGAGCGGGCATTTGCGTCTCCTGCTCTTCCTCTGCCTTGATCTTGCGCCGATCGATGACCTCGAATTTCGGAGTATCGCTCATGGCTCCCTGTCTCACTCGAGCTTAGTTGCGTTGCGGCTATGCCAGTACCGGCGGCGCCGCCAGGATGCGGGCCGTTCCGGCTTTCTTCCCCTCGGCATAGGTAAACGGCTGATCGGCCTCCTCGGCCTCGGCGCGGATCATGGCCAGCGCAAACACGCGCTCGCCCTTTGCCAGGGGCAGCGCCGCCGCGCTGGTAATCTGTCCCGCCGGCTCGCCGTTCTCGCGCTTGAGCTCCGTGCCGGACGCGGGTGCCGGCCCCGAGAGCTCCAGCGGCCGCAGATGGCGGTGCACGTTGCCGCGTGAGCGGATGCGCTCCACGATCTCCTGGCCCAGGTAGCAACCCTTGCTGAAGTGCAGTGCGCGCATCTGCGAAGTCTCCTGCGGCAAATCCCTTTCCACCATGTCGATGCCGTAAGCCGGAATCCCCTCGGCGATGCGCAGCTTTTCGAGCGAGGCCGTGCCCGTGGGCACCGCTCCCGCCGTGCGCAGGCACGACCACAGCTTGGGCAATCCCGCCGAGGGCAGCCAGACCTCGAAATGGGGCGCAAGGACGCCATAGCCGCGGACGATTTTCAGGTCGATGCCGTTCCACTCCACACGAGCACCGGTCATCGGCTGCAGAAACACCGGCAGGCCCACCCGTTCCAGCACCTCGGCAGCCTGCGGGCCGGTCAGCCCCGCCGCGGTTTCCGATCCTGCTTCGCCCACCTGCTCCTCGCCCAGCGGAATCAGCTCCACGTCGTCCATGATGATGTAGTGATTGAGATGGGCCATCAGCTTGTCGTACTGGTCGGCCGCAATCTCCAGTTCCAGTCCCGATTCGCCCGCAAATGGCGTCCCTGCAAGCTGATCCCCGTTCCGTTGTCCCTCGGGCGCGGGCTTCCGCCGTTGCGGCGATTGCTCCTCGCCCTCGCGCCACACCGTCAGGTCGCCCTGGATGCGCCCCTGCGCATTCAGCACCAGGTTCCACGCGCCCGAATTAGGGAAAAGATCGTTGACCGTGTTGGTCACCATCCCGCTCAGCCAGCGGAAGCGGTCAGGACCGCGGACGGCCACCCGCCGCATCCAGCCCAGGTCGTGCAACGCGGCCCCTCTCGTCAGAGCGGCTATTTCCAGCTCTCGTGCGTCCAACTCTTCAGGGGTAAGCACGCCGCGATACACCACCAGTTCGCGGGGCGTGCCCCCGGACTCGAGCATCGCGGCCAGCGCGGTAGTCTGCAGGTTTGCGGCAAGATCGGTTTCAGGCATGGGAGAAAATCATTCCGTTATGCGGATTTTTGCGCCTGGAGTTGGCCTAAGTCCGCATCCTGATTATAGCCTTGGAGGTGGATGCCGGGGCTGGCAAGCGAGCCCCGCGGGACGCCCTCGGTCGCGGAGATTTCAGCCGACGTGCGTCGCGAGAGGAGAACCGGGTGGGATATACGATGAACGCACCGCACTTGAGTTCGCCTTATAGCTCGGGCTGGCCTTGGGGCGCGGCCGTCGCGGCTGTCGCCCTTTTTCTGGTCACCTGCGCAGCAGCGGCGCAGTCCGCGCCGCCGGCGGGTCAGGCCGCGCAGACCAATCCCCCGGGCGATGCCGTCTCCGGCGCCTCGCACATTACACCCGAGCAGGCAAAGCAGCTCTTCGCGCTGGTCGACCAGTTGATGAAGTTTGCTTCCGACGAGACTGGCCTGCCCATCAAGAGCACCGTCAAGCGCCAGCTCATTACCCGCGCGGCCGTTGAAAAGTACCTTGAGGACAAATTCAACGAGGATGAAGGCGCCAAGCGTCTCGAACGCGATGAAATCGTGCTCAAGAAGTTCGGCCTCCTCGACCACGACTTCAACCTCAGGCCATTCCTTCTCTCGCTGCTCACCGAGCAGATCGAAGCCTTTTACGACTCGAAGACCAAGACCGTGAATCTGCTCGATTGGGTGGACGCGGACGAGCAGAAGCCCGCGCTCGCCCATGAGCTCACCCATGCGCTTCAGGACCAGCACAGCGATCTGGACAAGTGGGACGACCAGACTCCCGACGACGTCTCCACTGACGCCGCCGGCGATACCGAGCACCTGGCCAAAGACGAGATGGACACTGCGCGCGACGCCGTGGCCGAGGGCCAGGCAACCGCGGTCATGTTCGATTACGTCCTCAAGCCCATGGGCAAGAGCCTCATCAAGGATCCCGAAGTGCTGGACATTCTGAAGGACCAGATGACCGGCTCGGACAATTCGCCCATCATGGCCCGCGCGCCGCTTCTGCTCTCCGAGTCCATGCTTTTTCCGTATCGCGATGGTCTGAGCTTTGAGCAGGACATCTGGATGGACCAGGGACAGACCGCCGCGTTCGCCGGTGCGCTGGACCGCCCGCCGACTTCGACCTGGGAGATCATCAATCCCCGCGAATACGAGCGCCATGGCATTCCCGCAATTCCGCTGCTGCCCGATATCCATCCGCTGGTCGACAAGCTCTACAGACCCTACGATATCGGCCAGGTGGGCGAGCTCGATCTGCACATTCTGACCGAGCTCTTCGGCGGCGATGCAGCCTCGAGCGACCTGACGCCGGCATGGAATGGCGGCATCTACTGGGCCGGCCAGTTGCGCAGCGCCACCACGCCCGCAGAGCAGGCGAGCACGGCTTCGCTGGCCATGTTTTATCTCTCCGCATGGAGAAACGAGGCTTCCGCCGACGCATTCGCCAAGCTCTACGCCAACAACCTGGCGCGGAAATACTCGGCCGTGCATCGCGTTTCGGCCGCGTCCAGCTCGGTTCCCGATGACGCCGGCGATGTGGAGCAGGTTTATACCACCAATGAAGGCCCGGTTGTGATCACCACGCGCGGCAAGCTCGTCTTCGTCTCTGAAAGCTTTCCGCTGCCGCTGGCGCACAAGCTCACTGCGCTCATCCTCGACGGGCAAGGTGGAGGCGCTCTGCGCATGGCGCGGCGCGAAAACTTGGAGGCTGCTCCATCAGGTGCTCATGCCGTAGCGCCCGCCGGCCAGCCGCTCTCCGCCGATTTCGTGCGCTTCTTTGAGAACTGCGGCGTGCTGAAAGCCGTGGTCGACGCCTCTCTGCGCTCCGCGCGCTAGCGCGCAACTCCCCGCGTTCCCGGCTGGGCCCACGCCCGCGGCCTGCGTGCAACGGAGTGCATCAGCACCCATGCCATTCCTTGTGCAGCTCCAGGCACTCTTTCAGAGTGGTGACGCGCTCCTGCAACAGCGCATGCTCCTGGCGAAGCGCGGCAAATGCGGCTTGCGCTTCCGCCCCCTTTTCGGAACAAAGCAGATGCGCCCTCCTCGACTTTTCTGAAAGCGCGCTCAGGGCCAGATTGACCTTGTTCTGAATGGCGTTTCGTTCTTGGCAGAGGTTGAACGGCATGATCGTACCGGTAGATACAATCCACTATACCCCCCCCGGTATGCTCAAACTTTCTCTTCTCTCATCCGGCTTCTGCAGTCCTTGCGAGAGGCGCGCGAGCCGGGGCGCGATCGTGGAGATCCCGGCATTTCGGGAATCGGAAGCGTGGACGAAGGAGAAAAGCCTGTGCCGGGAAAGCTCGAACTGCTGATGGGACCCATGAGGAGCAACGAGATTGCTGAGCTGATGCGCCGCGCCGATTGCGCCTGCGGCGCGCGCGCTTCACTCGCAGCGGCTCATCGAGGGCAACCCCGCGCCTTATGACAGCCCCATCAAAATGCCTGGCGACGCCTGCGAGCCGCGCTGCGCCGAGCATTTTGTGCTGCCCGGCCGCCCGCATTGATCTCCGGTCTCCGAAAGATCCGCCAAACAAGAACCGATGTCTTCCTGAGCGGAGCAGGCCGCGCAGCGGCGTGCGCAGTCGAAGGACCTGCGGTTGCTTTCCTCGGCGCGCTGCTGTCCTTCACTCCCGCTAACTGGCAACGCCGTACAATGCCCCTATGCGCAAAGCTCCTCGATTCCTGGCGCTTGTCCTCTGCCTCTCCGCCCTCGCCGTGGCGGCGCAGGCCCCGCTGCCCCACGCATCGCCCGCCGATCGCGCCGAGGCGCTCGCGATTTTCAGGCAGCTCATCGAAATCAACACCACGGATACTCCGCAAGGCAACGTGACCACGGCGACTGCGGCCATGGAAAAACGCATCCTCGATGCCGGCTTCCCCGCCGCCGACGTGCAGCTGATTGGCGCCAACCCGCGCAAGATGAATCTCGTCGTCCGCTACCGCGCCGCGGGCACGCCGGACGAGAAGCCGGTCCTCTTTCTCTGCCACATGGACGTGGTGCAGGCTTTGCGCTCCGACTGGACCACCGATCCCTTTCAATTTGTCGAGAAGGACGGCTACTACTACGGCCGCGGCACGCAGGACATGAAGGAATCGGACGCTGCGCTGGTGGCCACGTTCCTGCGCCTGCACCGTGAGGGGTACAGGCCGAAGCGCGATCTCATTCTCGCCCTCACCGCCGACGAGGAGGGCGGCCACTTCAACGGCGCCTCCTGGCTCGTCGCCAATCATCGGGACCTGGTCAACGCCGCCTACGTCATCAACCCCGATGCGGGCGGCATTGAACTCGAGCACGGCCGGCCCGTGATTGCTGCAGTGGAAGCCACGGAAAAGGTCTATTCCGACTTTCAGATCACCGCCAAAAATCGCGGGGGGCACAGCTCCCTGCCGCGCCCGGACAACGCCATCTACGAGCTTACCGCCGCGCTCACCAGGCTCGCGGCTTTTAGTTTTCCATTCGAGATGAATGAGGTCACGCGCACTTATTTCAAAAATCTTGCTGCGCAGGAGACCGGCGAGACCGCCGCCGATATGCGCGCCATTCTCGCCGACCCGCCGGACATGGAAGCCGCCGCGCGGCTCAGCGAGGATCCCAGCTACAACGCGAACTTCCGCACCACCTGCGTGGCCACGCGCCTCGCCGCCGGCCACGCCAACAATGCGCTGCCGCAGACCGCCCAGGCCATCGTCAACTGCCGCATCTTTCCCGGCCGCTCGCCGGAAGAAATTCGCCGGCAACTGATCCAGCTCTTCGCCGACCCTGAACTCACCGTGAAATATGTCTCCGATGCGGGCGACGTCTTTGACACGGCCCCGGACCGCAAGGCCATCGTGCCGCCGCCGCCCAACCCGCAGGTCCTCGGGCCGCTCACGCGCATTACGGATGCCCTCTGGCCCGGCGTTCCCGTGATACCGGTCATGGAGAACGGCGCCAGCGACTCCATTTACTTTGCGCAGGCCGGCATTCCCTCTTACGGCTATTCGGCCGTCGCGCTCGAGCGCGATGACGTGCGCGCCCACGGCAAGGATGAGCGCTTGCCCGTCGATTCCTATTGGAAATCGCTCGATTTCTTCTATTCGTTTGCCCAGGCGCTGGGCGACGAGTGACGCCTCACGCCTTACTGGGGCTCGTCGCCCGCAGCCGCCCCCGTCTTCGCCGCTGCCCGCTTTCCCTTCCGCCTGGCGACGGCCGCGTAAGCCCAGCAACCGACGAAGGCGCCGATAAGGCCGCTGAAAAAGTGCAGCACCTCTTGGATGAACCGCCAATGGAGAAGATGATACACAGTCGGCTGATAAAAGAAATGCGGCATGGCTGGCTGATCTCATCTTCAGTGTATGCTGGTCGCTCGCTGCAGCTCATGGAAGGAGCGTAGATCTAGACCTGCGGCGTCGCGTCGAACTGGCTCGACGACAAACGTTCTTCACCCCGTTCTCGTTCTTTCCGTCCGGCCCGCCCGCGCCGCACACAGCCGGCAGCCGCCGAATCCGGCAACAAGCCAGCCGCGGAAGGGGCGGAGTTCGTCAGGGGAACGCGCGCGCCATCTCGCCTTCCGTGCATGTCGCCGCTGCTAAACTTGACTCTGATGATTCTCCCGTTTGTCCGCGAGATTTTCGCGGAGCTGGAGCATTCTTCGGGTTTCGAGCGCGTACAGAGGCACCTGGGCCTGGGTACGGGGCGGCGGCGTGTGTCCGGATTGACGGTCACGGCCCGAGCTCTGCTGATACCGCTCATGGCCCGCGCCGCGCGGCAGCCGGTGGTGGTGGTGGTCGCCGACAACAAAGCCGCCGAGACGCTCGAGACGCTCATCAAGGCCGGCTGCGAGCTCACCGGCGCCATCGATCTCGCGCGCGTGGTTCGCCTTCCCGCGCACGACGTGCTTCCTTTCGAAAATCTGTCGCCGCACCCGGACGTGCTGGAACAACGTGCTTCGGCGCTTTGGAAGCTCGCCACCGGCGCCGTCGACATTCTCATCGCGCCTGTCGAGTCGGCCGCGCTCAAGCTGTTCGAGCGCGAATACTACTCCGGCCTCGCCGTCACGCTGCGCCGCGGCGAAGAGATAGACCTCGAGACCCTCATCGCGCATCTGGCCGGCGTGGGCTATGCGCAGATGGACCTGGTGGAGATGCCGGGGCAGTTCACGCGCCGCGGCGGCATCCTCGATGTCTACTCGCCCGAGGCAGAACGGCCGGTGCGCATCGAGTTCTTCGGCGATGAGATTGAGACCATCCGCAAGTTTGATCCCGAAACCCAGCGCTCGCAAAGCGGCCTCGATGAAGCCGAGCTGCTTCCGCTCACGGAGACGCCGGTGACCGAACATTTGCTGGCCGCGGTGAACGCGCGGCTCAGCCGGGAACGCGTCGCAATCGAAGACGAACAGATGGCCGCGGAAACCGTTGCCGCCGGCGGCGTGAGCGTCTTTCCCGGCTGGGAGTTCTTCGCCGCAGTGGCCGGCGCGGAAAAATCGCTGCTCTCGCTCGTGCCTCGCTGCGCTGTATTCGTTGACGAGCCGGCCATGGTGCGCAACCAGATCGAGCGCTGGTGGAGCAAGGTCGAGCAGCGCCACGAGCGCTCCGGCATCGGCTCGCTGATTCGCCCCGAAGACATTTACCTGCGCCCCGAAGTTCTTTCGGCATCGCTGCAAGCACACTTCGGCCTTGACCTCGATCAGCTCGGCGCCGTCGATTTGCTTGAAGACGACCACACGCTGGGCGAAATTGAGATAAACACCCGGCCCACGCTCCGCTTTCACGGCTCGATTCCCGCGCTGACCGAGCAGTTGAAGAACCTGATGCAATCGGAATCGCGCATCGTTCTCGCCGCCGCCAACCAGGGAGACGTGGAGCGGCTGGCCACCGTGTTGCGCGAGTACCAGATTCCGTATCGGCTCGGCAGCCGCATCCAGCACGGCGGCGAATCCATTCTCGAAGAAGCCAGTTACATGGCCGGCGATCTGCGCGTGCCCGTCATCGTGCGTACGCACCTTGCTGCCGGCGTCAGTTTCGCCGGCGCAAATCTCGTCGTCTTCGGCGCCAACGATCTCTCCGACGAGGCCGATGTGGCCGCTCGCCCCGAGCCCAAACGATCGAAAACTGCTGCCTTCGTCTCCGATTTCCGCGATCTTTCCATCGGCGACTACGTCGTCCACGTGGAGCACGGCATCGCGCAGTACCAGGGCCTCAAAGAAATTGTGCAGGACGGCCTTTCGGTCGAATTCATGATCCTCGAGTTCGCTGAGGCCGCCAAGCTCTACGTTCCCCTCACCCGCCTCGACCTCATCCAGAAGTACCGCTCCACTGATACCGGCCCCGCGCCGGTGCTCAACCGGCTGGGCTCGCAGCAGTGGACCCGCACCAAGGCGCGCGTGCGCAAGGCCATGCAGGACATGGCTGCGGAGCTGCTCAAACTCTACGCCGAGCGCCACACGGCGGAAGGAACCGCGTTCTCGCCGGACAACGAGTTCCAGCGCGAGTTCGAAGACGCCTTCGATTACAACGAGACCGACGACCAGTCGACGGCGATCCGCGCCATCAAGGACGATATGGAGGCGCCCACACCCATGGATCGCCTGCTCTGTGGCGACGTGGGCTACGGCAAAACCGAAGTGGCCATGCGCGCGGCGTTCAAAGCCGTGCAGGATGGCAAGCAGGTGGCCGTGCTTACGCCCACCACGGTCCTCAGCTTCCAGCACTTCGAAACCTTCAAGAGACGCTTTGCGCAATTTCCCATTCACGTGGAGATGATCTCCCGCTTCCGCACGGCGAAGGAGCAGAAGGATATCGTGGAGCGCGTTGAGACCGGCAAGGTGGATATTCTCATCGGCACGCATCGCCTGCTTTCCAAAGACATCCGCTTTCAGGATCTCGGTCTGCTCGTCGTCGACGAGGAGCAGCGCTTCGGCGTGCGTCACAAGGAGCGGCTCAAGCAGATGCGCAAGCAGATCGACGTGCTCGCCATGTCTGCCACGCCCATTCCGCGCACGCTGCACATGTCCTTGGTGGGATTGCGCGACATGAGCGTCATCGAGACGCCGCCCAAGGACCGCATGGCCATCCAGACGGTAGTGGCCAGGTACGACGAGAAGATCGTCCGCTCCGCCATCGAAGTGGAGCTCGAGCGCGGCGGCCAGGTCTATTTCGTGCATAATCGCGTCGAGTCGATCTATGAGATCGCTTCGCGCATTCAGGAACTGGTGCCCGCCGCGCGTGTGGCCGTGGGGCACGGGCAGATGAGCGAAAGCGAGCTCGAAAAAGTGATGCTCGCCTTCATGCACCACGAGTTCGACGTGCTGGTGGCCACCACCATCATCGAGAACGGCCTCGACATCCCGCTCGCCAACACCATCTTCATCAACCGCGCCGATCGCCACGGTCTGAGCGAGCTCTACCAGTTGCGCGGCAGGGTGGGCCGGTCGAATCGCAGGGCTTATGCTTATTTGCTCATACCGCGCGAAAATGAGCTCACGGAGATTGCGCGCCGGCGGCTGGCTGCGCTCAAGGAGTTTTCGGACCTCGGCGCAGGCTTCAAGATCGCCGCGCTCGATCTCGAGCTGCGCGGCGCCGGCAACATGCTCGGCGGTGAGCAGAGCGGCCACATCGAGGCCGTGGGTTTTGAGCTCTACACCTCCATGCTCGAGGCCGCGGTGAAGGAGCTCAAGGGCGAGGGCGGCGAAGAGCGCGCTGCCACGCAACTCAATCTCGGCATCGCGCTGCGCATCGACGAAAGCTACGTGCCCGAGGAAAATCAGCGCCTGCGCCTTTACAAGAAGATCGCCGGCGCAACCGGCTCCAGCGCCGTCAATGAGATTCGCGCCGAGTTGGAAGACCGCTATGGAGCACCGCCGGACGCGACCGTTTATCTTCTCGAGGCCGCGATGCTGCGCCTGGAATGCGAGCGCATCGGCGTAGCGCAGATCGACCGCAAGCGCGGCGAACTGCAGATTCGCTTCACGGAGAACGCCGCGGTCAATCCGGAACAGTTGATGCGTCTCGTCGCCCGCAACGCCAAACGCGGCGCGCAGTTCACGCCGCAGGGCGTGCTCAAATATCCGCTGCAGGCTTCGCGCCCCGATGAAGTCCTGCTTGAAATTCACGACCTGCTCGCGGGTCTCGCCTCTGCGCCTGTCGAGGCCTGAAATGCCCCTTTCGCTCGAGGTATGGATGACAAAATCCGCAGCGCTTTTGGGTATCGGAGTTTTTGTGCTTTCTTCTCTTTCCATCTCGGCGGCACAGGGGTCTCGAAATCATGAAGCTCCGCGAGGACATGCAGAAAAAGGAAGGCGCGGCTTTTTCGCTCGAGAAATTTCACGACGACTCTCTCAAGCAGGGATTCCCGCCCATCGAGATCGTGCGCGAGGCGATGCCGGGCGATCGATCCCCTACACTATAGTCGCGGCGCAGGCATTCGAAATCTTGCGTGCGGCGGTTTGAGTAGAATGCTTTCGCACCGGGGAGGTAGGACGACATGCGAATTGTCAGATTGCTGCTTTTCGTCTACTTTGAGTTTCTTACTGTGGTTTTCATCACCTTCGCCATCAACCAGCTTCGTCATTACGGAGCTCGCAGCCAGAATGGTTTGAATCCTCCTCTCAGCCCGGTATTCGCATATCTGATACCCATCACCCTGGCGGTCGTGTTTGGAGCTGCAAGCGTCGTCATTTTTCGTGGAGCGGTAATGAGAAAGATGGGAGGGAATGCCTGGGTGATTGTGGCAAGCCTCCTGAGCCTGGTGATATCGATAGGGCTTCCTCTCTTATACCTTCACGCGCAAGGGGCGCGCGCCTTCTTAAAGGTTGGAGAATTTCTCTTCATTCCTACCTTATTCGCGGTTACCTCTCTGATTGTTTATCTCCGGCGCAACGAGCCGCTTGACGCGGGAACACACTTCTGACGCGCAATGAAACCGCCGGCACTCCCTGGGCTTCGCGAGAATTACGACGCAAGGACGGAAATGGAAGATACAGAATGAGCCAACGAGTTCGTAAAGCGGTTTTTCCAGCAGCCGGCCTGGGCACACGTTTTCTGCCCGCCACCAAAGTCATCCCCAAGGAGATGCTCCCCGTTGTCGACAAGCCCATCCTGCAATACGGCGTGGAAGAAGCCATCGCTTCCGGCATCGAGCACATCATCCTGGTCACCGGGCGCGGCAAGGGCGCCATGGAGGACCACTTCGATATCAGCTTCGAGCTCGATGCGACGCTCGAAAAAAAAGGCAAGAAGGAATTGCTGGAGCTCTCGCGCGGCATTTCGTCCATGGCCCGCGTCAGCTCCGTGCGGCAGAAAGAACCGCTCGGCCTTGGCCACGCTGTGCTCTGCGCAAAAGAGCTCGTGGGCGACGAGCCCTTCGCCGTCATCCTGCCCGACGACGTGATTGACGCCGCCCCCCCGTGCCTCAAGCAGATGATCGGCGTCTTCAACGAGAAAGGCGGATCGGTGCTGGCGACCATGACCGTCGAGGGCCCCGGCATCAGCGCCTACGGCGTGCTGGCCGGCGCACCTGACCCCCAAAATCCGCGCATCTACAACTGCACCGGCATGGTGGAAAAGCCGAAATTCGAAGTGGCGCCGTCCACGCAGGCCATCATCGGCCGCTACATTCTCACCCCGCGTGTCTTTGAATTGCTCGAGCACACGCAGCCCGGCGCCGTGGGCGAAATCCAGCTCACCGATGGCATCAAGGCGCTGCTCAAGGAAGAAAAAGTCTTCGGCTACACCTTCGAGGGCAAGCGCTTCGACGCCGGCGACAAGTTCGGCATGCTCCAGGCCACGGTCGAGTTCGCGCTGAAGCGGCCGGAGTTCGGCGAGAAGTTTCGCGCGTATTTGAAGGGATTGGTTTAGCAAGCTGGCAGGTCAGCCCGCTTCGGTACGACATTCGCTGCCTCGCTCACTTGCTGACTCGCTGCTTCACGCCTTCCACTTGATATTGCAGCCGATCGAGGGGCGCTGCTCCCTGGGTACGGGCTTGCCCGCCAACACCGCGTCGATGGCCGCGCGCAAATCCTGCCCTGTGACCGGAACGCCGTTGCCCGGCCGGCTCGCGTCGAATTGGCCGCGGTAGACGAGCTTGAATCCCTTGTCGAAGAGAAAGAAGTCCGGCGTGCAGGCAGCCGTGTACGCGTGCGCCACGCTCTGCGATTCGTCGAAGAGGTAGGGAAAGGCAAAGCCATTGGCTTTGGCCTGCGCCTTCAGCCCCTCCGGTTTATCGGCGGGAAAATTCTCTGCATCGTTGGCGCTGACGGCCACCATCGCGATCGATTTGCCCGCGTAGTCTGCGCCTAGTTTACCCAGCGACTTTTCCACGTGCTTCACATAAGGGCAGTGCGCGCAGATGAACATCACCAGCAGCGCGTCCTTGCCTTTGAAGTCGTCGCGGCGCACGGTCTTGCCGCCGATAACGTCGGTCAGTGAAAAATCGGGCGCCGATGTTCCCAGTTCCAGCATTGTTGATTCTGTAAGTGCCATTATCCGATCTCCTCGTTGAAGTCCGCTCGCTCGCTGACTTGCTGTCTCGCTGTCTCGCTAAAACAGCCCCGCCTGCCGTCCCGGCGCGGCAAGACCAAAGTGCTCGTACGCGAGGCGCGTGGCCACGCGGCCGCGGGGCGTGCGGTCAAGAAAACCGATCTGAATCAGGAACGGCTCGTACACCTCTTCGAGCGCGTCCTCTTCTTCGGCCAGCGTGGCTGCCAGCGTGCCCAGTCCCACCGGCCCGCCATCATATTTTTGGATGATGGTCAGCAGCAAGCGGCGGTCGATTTCGTCGAAGCCGTGCGCATCCACTTCGAGCAGTTGAAGCGCCGCGTTGGCCGTGGCGCGATCGATCGCCCCCGTGCCGCGCACCTGCGCGTAGTCGCGCACGCGGCGCAGCAGCCGGTTGGCAATGCGCGGCGTCCCCCGGGAGCGCAGCGCGATCTCCGCCGCGCCGTCGCGGTCGATGGGGATCTGGAGCACTTCGGCGGAGCGCTCCACGATCACGCGTAGCTCCTCCTCCGTATAAAATTCGAGGCGCAGCAGGATGCCGAAGCGCGAGCGCAAAGGCGAGGAGAGCAGCCCGGGCCGCGTGGTTGCGCCCACGAACGTGAAGGGCCTGATCTCCATCACGTGGGTGCGCGCCGCCGGTCCCTGGCCGATGATGATGTCGAGCTTGTAATCCTCGAGCGCGGTGTAGAGTTTTTCCTCGAGAACCGGCTGCATGCGGTGAATCTCATCGAGAAACAGCACCTGGCGCTCGCGCAGGTTGGTGAGGATGGCAGTCAGGTCGCCCTGGATCTGCAAGGCCGGCCCCGAGGTCTGCTGGAAACCGACGTCGAGCTCGTTGGCGATGATCGTGGCCAGCGTCGTCTTGCCCAGTCCCGGCGGCCCAAAGAGCAGCACGTGATCCAGCGCCTCGCCGCGCGATTTCGCCGCCTCCAGTGCAATGGCAAGTTGTTCTTTTGCTTTCGATTGCCCGATGAACTCCCGCAGCCACCGCGGCCGCAGCTTGAGCTCAAATCCCTGCTCCTCCTCGGCGCGCGCGGCGCTCACCAGCCGTTCCGGCGTGTTGTCGCGCGTGCTGGCCATGGTCACGAGAAGAGTGTAGCGGCTGGAGGCGGAAGCGGGCAAAATCGGAGGGAATTCAAGGTTGATCCCGCGCTGCCCAGTCGTATCGGAGGTTCTACGCGCCCGGCGGGCGAAGGCGTTCCTGGACCTCGCGCGCATTGACCTCGCCCGCGACCTTTTCATCCCGGTAAAGCTTCTGCCGCAAGGGAAATCTCCTACTCCAAAGCCCATTATGGGCATACAGGCCAGGCACTTTCGCCTCGCCGTCCCCGAACTTATAACAATCCAGATACCTCACTCAAAATGGTCATTGACGCTCTATTGAGCCTCCAGTAGCATGGCGCTAAATCAGAGAAATTTTCGGAAAAATCGTAAGGCCAATGGACCAAAGTGCTGAAAATGCAGCTCGCCGCGGCGGGCTTAGCACGCGATAATTGGATTGCGAATTCCGAAGAAACCTCAGGCGCGCCACGCTTTCGGGTCAAGTCCCTCGGCAGAGTTACGCAGGAGGACCGCTGCCCAGGCACTAATTTCATCCGCCGCAGGGCACATGAGAACCCAAGCGGCGCGGTTGTGCGTTTCGCCAGATTTAAGTAGGGAACAGGACGGCCCGGTCCGCTCGCTCGCTTGCCCGCACGGTTCCCTTGGATTAATGGCCGGGACAAGTCTTGCGGTTTAACCCGGCCCGGCGGATTCGCCAGGAGACCTCTATGCGTTATCGTCCCCCCGTGGGCGCAATTGTGCTGCTCGGCCTGCTGCTGCCGCTCACCAGTTGCATCTCCTCCCCCTCCCTCACTTCCATCACCATTGCCCCGACAACCATGAACTTCGGCGGGGCGGGCCTCCAGGCGCAGCTCACGGCAACAGGCTATTACTCGCATCCCGGCCATCCGGCAGCGACCAAGGACATCACCGACCAGGTCAACTGGGCGAGTTCGGTCCCTGCGTGCGTCACCGTGAGCAGCACGGGCATGATCACCTCCGGCGACGCCTCCTGCAGCAACATCCTTATCACCGCCAGCGCGCAAGGCTTTCCTGGTCTTATCTCGGCCAGCATGACCGTCAACGTCACCCAGCCCACCACCGGCGGAACCGGACCCACGGGCGCGGGCGACGTAGGGACGATCACCATCATTCCCAGCTCGCAGAGCGTTCCCTCCATCGGGGATACAGCCCAGTTCCTGGCTATCGGAACCACGTCTTCCGGCGACACGGTCAATCTCAACGGTCTGGTCTCGTGGACTTCGAGCAGCCCGCAGATTGCCACCATCGGCAACCTCTCCGGCCTGGCCACGGCCGTCGCTCAGGGGACCTCGACCATCACCGCCCTTTACACCAATGCTGACGGGACCGCGGCCACGGGCACGGCGTCGTTCACCGTGGTGGCGGGCGCGACGGAAGCCTTCACGGCCCTCACCATCGTCCCCGGTTCGCAGTCGATATCGGCCTCGGGACAAAGCGCCAACTTCGTTGCTCTCGCCACCTCGGGATCGACGAATCTCAGCGAGGACGTCACCAATGCGGCTGACGTCACCTGGACTTCCACCATTCCCACCATCGCCACGGTCACCAGCGGCGGCGCCACCGGGAACGGCCTTGTCACCGGGGTCAGCGTGGGCACGGCCACGATCATCGCCCAGCTGACGAACGCGGACGGAAGCGTGCTTACGGCTACGGCAACCGTGGGCGTTACCGCAACAGCCGCTCCCGAACCGCTGCTGTCGCTCTCCATTATCCCCAGTGCGATCACGGTCGGAAACCTGCAGGACACAGGAAACTTCCTCGCGGTGGGCACGTACTCGGTAGCTCCGTACGTCCGAGACCTCACCAACTCGGTCACCTGGCTTTCCTCGGCGCCCGAGGTCTTCCCCGTGATTACCGCCAATGACGCCAGCGCGAATCCCGGAGCCCCCGCAGGGACGGTCACGGCATTTGGCTTCGGCAGCGCCACCATTATTGCCGAGGCGACCGATCCGACGACCAAGTCGATTCAGACCGCAACCGCAACCTTCACCTGTCCTCCGCCGTCTACTCCGATTCAGCCCGGCCAGTGCTACCAAGGGTCGGAGGCCACTTCGCTTCTGGCAACCATCACCGTCTATAACGAAGGCGACAACACCACGAACTGGGTGGTCACGGCTCCTTCCGCCACCGGCACGGCCGACGTGATTCACTGCGGCCCGGGCTGGACCGGTGCCGGCGGTTCCGTCTGCGTCGCCACCTATCCCATTGACACCGTAACCCCCTCCGGCAATCCGGGCGTGGTCCTCACTGCACAAGGCGGCGCGTTCGGCGGCTGGTCCTACAACTGCACGCCCAGCGACATCAACGGCAACCCTGTGGCCGCTCCGGGCTTTGACGCAGCCGGGCCCAACTACTGCGTCGTCTCTCTCACCGAAACAGTCTATGACCAGTTAACAGATGAGTACGTAACCATCAACGGCGTCGATCAGTCCGTAGGCGCCATCTTCAACTAGCCCTCCCTCGCAGTTCCACCTCGCGGGCCGCTCGTCTTTGAGCGGCCTGCGTGTTTCTGCGCGCGCTTCCCCGCGCGTGCGCCGGCCGCCCATTGCTTGCCGGCTTCCTTCAGATGCCCCGCTTCGGGCGATTAAACTGGTCATGCCGCTTCCTCGCGATGACCCACCGGTTTCAAGTTCTTCGCCGCTTTCGCTTCAATCGTCCGCAGCGCATCGCCGCCGCCCTGCTCGCCCTCTTTCTCCTCCAGGGTGTCTGGATCACCGCGCACCAATCCCTCACCGACCGCGATTACCAATACGCCCGCTGCGGCCGCGAAACCTGGGAGAGCCCTTCGGCCCTGGCCGGTTACTACACCACCTGCGGCAACATTCACGACGGCATCCTCGCCTACCGGCTCGCCGGTCTGCCTCTTACCCTCAACCTGCTGCTCGAGCGCGGCTTCGATCTGTTCCGCAAGCCCGAAAACAGGGTCGTAGCCGCGGGCAGCTCCACGCGTGAGGTGAGCACCTGGGAACTGCGCCATCAGATGACGCACATTCTTCTGCTGCTGCGCCTGCCGTTTCTCCTCGCCGGCTGCGTGCTGGGCGGGTGCATCTGGTGGGTCACGCGCCGGCTCTACGGCAATTTCGGCGGTTACACCGCGCTCGCGCTCTACTGCTTCTGCCCCGCGATTCTCAAAGCCTGCCTCTCTCCCAACCCTGAGATTCTGGCCGCGCTCGGCGTCTATGGCGGCATCTACACCTCCATCGGCGTCGCCCACGCCATGCAGGGACCTCGGAGGAAGCCGGGGCCCCCAGCGACAGGTCTTCGTCGCTGGGGTGGAAAGTGGCGCCCGCGCATCGTGCTCCTCATCGTGCTCTTCGGCGTTGCCGCAGCGGCACACATCGCCGCGCTGCCGGTAACCGCGCTGCTCGGCCTCGTGCTCATGATCTGGGTAGCGGAAGGCCACCGGAGCCAGGCGCTGCCCCTGGTGCTGGCAGCCACGCTGGGCGCGCTCGTCTTTGTCTTTCTCTGCTACGGATTTTCGCCCGACGCCTTCAGCTATGTCTTCCGTTCCGCCGCGGGCTTTCTCTGGTTCTCGCGCGACCCGGCGCGCCGTTTCTTTTCGAGCTTCTCGAACGCGGGCATCATCGTGGCCTCCTGCGCCGCATTGGTGCTCTATCTCGCCCTGCGCCGCTCCCGCTACTTCGGCAACACAGCCCCGCTGCTTTGCGCTTTGGTCTGCATGGCGCTCGTCATGACGGGCGCGCCGGGAACGCCGTGGCTGTGGTCGCTGCCGTTTCTCTTCACCTTCATCGGCGGCATCTTCGCCGACGCCTACGAGAGCCCGCGCAGCCGCCTCGCCGTGGCTGCTGCTGGCGCTCTTGTCGCACTGCAGGCAGCGGTGTGCGTGGGGACTCTGCCCTCGCTGTATTACTAGAACCGGCCCAATCAATCGCAGTGTAAAAGCGCACGGCTCTAGCCGGGCCGGGCAAGCGGAGTTTTGTAAATGGACACGGCTTTAGCCGGCCGCAAAGGCCGCATAAACATGGGGCTTCAGCCCCTGAGGGAAGCCTTCATCCCGTCTTCGGACCATTTATGCAACCTGCTATAGGGTCCTTCCGTCTCGGTTCGCCGGGTCCCGAAGCCGGCGCACGAAAGAAGATTACAAAGGCTCAACGAAGCGGAGCTTGCCGGTCAGCTTCTGATTGGGGGCGAGATAGAGGAGCCGGTCCGGCTCTCCGTCAGCGAATAGCGTAACCCCAGCCTCGCCGAGGAAAAAGAGAGCTGCGATACCTGTGCCCACTGCGCATGCGGGGCAAGCCGCCGCAAGCACCACCGTGCCCCAGATGGC
>JASHTS010000251.1 GCA_030040425.1 Acidobacteriaceae bacterium
TTGCCGCCCGCGGGAAGGAAGTTGGACTGGTAGCCGCGGGTTTCGGCGTAAGGCGTAAAGAGATCCCAGCGCAGGCCCAGATTCAGCGTGAGCCTGGGGTTGAACTTCCAGTCGTCCTGGAAGTAGGCGCCGATGTACCAGCGATGGTCGTCGGTGACAGGAATGTTGGAGGCGGAAAAGCCGTTCTGGCCGCCGACCAGGTTCACGCCGGTTCCCACGCCGTATTCGTAGTTGATGGGCGTCACCAGCAGGTCGCCGATGCCGTTCAACCCGGTACTTTTGTTGGAAATGTCGGTGTACTGGCCGTTGAAGCTCATGTCACCGCGGCCCTGCGGCGGTTGCGAGATGTTGGCTTCGAGGTCGTCCACCTGGATGCCGGTCTTGAAGGCGTGATTGCGCCAGACCTTGGTGACCGCATCAACGCCCTCGAGGCTCCATACATACTGCAGCGTGGGCGAGTAGTTGCCGACGCCGAGCGCCCTGAGGTTGCCGATGGAGATGACGGGCAAGCCTCCGTTGCCGGCCACCTGCGGAACGCCCTGGATGCCGTACTCGAGAGGAATATTGCACGTGCCCGGACCCGGAGCCACGGTTCCCGTGCAGGCTCCGCTTCCGAAGTCGTTGCCCCAGACGGATACCTGCAGCTTGTCGCTGTGAACCTGGCCAACGTGCATTTCATTGGTGAGCGTAGGCGTGATGGTGCGCGTGTAACCGACCGCCCAGGCCCAGGCCGGCAGTTGGTCGACACGTCCGCCGCTATCGCCCGCACCAGCCCCTGGGAAATACGAGGGTACGTCGGCGGTGAGGTAGCTCCGGTCATAGACGCCGAAGAGGACGTCCTTGGAGCTGACATTGGCATCGATGCGAATGTCGTAGGTATTGGTGTTTTTGCCCTCGAGGGGAACGTAGCCCTGGAAATCATTGGCGAGGCCGGAGTTTGTCGCCGCCGGATACAGGCCCAGCAGCCTGACTGCGTTGGGATCCTCGCGGCTGGTGGGGATCACGTTGAGGGTAGAGAGGGCAACGCCGCCGGCGTCCTGGGTGAAGTCGGTTCTGGTCAACCCGGAGAAGCTGCTGCAGCCGCCGGCCGCGGTGCAGTTATAGAAGGGATCGCGCACGTAGGCGCCCGGCGTACCGGTTAGTCCGGTCACCGCGTCGAAGCCCGTAGTCGGGTCAAGCTGGCGGGTTGAAGCCGGATCCATGATGGTGCCGGCAGAGAAGCTGCGGCCCAGGGCGTCGGTGTGGCAACCGGTGGTGACCGTGGCGCTGCAGGTGCCGCTGTAGTTGTAGGTGATGTTGTCCTGCAAGTTGGTGAAGGCGCTGCTGACCATGCCGGTGCTGGGCACGGTTAAATTGCCGTCCGGCTCCGGCAGAACGTAGCGGCCGCCCTGGTAGTCGGCGAACCAGAAGAGGCGGTCTTTGCCGTCGATCAAGTGAGGGATCAGGACCGGGCCCCCGGCAGTGACGCCGAAGAGGTTCTGGTGATAGGAGGGGATCGGCTTTGCCTTGCATGCTGCGGGGCAGCCACTCGTGTTGAAGAAGTAATTTGCGTTCAGATCGTTGTTGCGGACGAACTCCCAGAGGTCGCCATGGATGCTGTTTGTGCCCGACTTGATGGCGGCGTTAATCACGGCGCCTGTCGAGTGGCCAAACTCTGCATTCATATCCCCGCTCTGCAGCGTGAATTCCTGGATGGCATCGGGCGGCGGGACGATGGCGGCGTTGGTCCCGGTATAGTTGCCGCCATAGATCTCGATATTGTCGTTAATGCCATTGAGGCGGAAATCGTTTTGCCATTCATCGACGCCATCCACCCTGAAATAAGCGGACTCGGAGCTGCCTGCGTCGGCCGTACCGTTGCCGCCGGAGCTGTTTGACGGCGCATCCGTGGTCACGCCGGCAGAAAGCTGCGCCAGCGAACCCCAGTCGCGGGTGGCAAGCGGCATGTTATTGACCAGGCGATTGGCAACCGTCTGGCCGACCTGCGCGGTTTCCGCTTCCAGCAGCGGCGCCGCCGCGGTTACCGTCACCGATTGCTCCACGTTGCCCGTGGCCAGGTGAACATCCACGCTCGCGACTTGCTGCACCTGCACAATCAGTCCGTGCACCACGAACTTCTCAAACCCGCTTGCGCTCGCCTCCAGGGTATAAGCGCCGACAATCAGGTCGTCGAAGACATAGGTGCCCGTATTGGTTGAGCGCGTCGCGATCTTCGTGCCAGTCGCCTCGTTCGTGATCACGATCTGAGCGTTCGGCACCACTGCGCCGCTGGGGTCTTCGACCGTCCCCGTGATCTCGCCTCGATCCAGCTGAGCCGCCAGCCTGCCGGGAATCGAAACGGCCATCAGCAGACCAATCATGGCCAGCCATGGACGCGTGCCTCCAAAACTCCTTGCAGTCTTCATTCGAGTCCTGCCTCCTCTGAATTTCGCAAATTCAGCTTGGGTGTTCCCGTGATAGACATCTCCGGGCAGCGACACAGTAGAGGTTTTCCTCAAGAGTTGGGAGTGTTTACCCTAAGGGGAATGCCGTGTATACACCTGTACATTGTCGGTATAAAATGCTGAATGCAAAGGTAAATTGGGTCTCTTGAATTGATGGTGAACTGTGGAAATGGCCCCTTCCCGAACCATGACGCCGATGTTGCAGGCGCGTGAACACGCGGTGATGGTTCGCCCTGATTCTATTGGATTAAAATCGGGATGCGCGTTTTTCCCTGCATTTGCCCGGCAACCAGTATCGCGCGACGGCCACCCTGCCGGACCCGGCTTCTGCAACCGCTCTGCCGCCTGGCAGGCAGCCACCGGATAGATTGGGAGAGGATCGTCATGGACCGCTTCATCGCCGTCCAGCAGAAGCAAAAGGCGCCGCTCGTCGAAGAGCTGCGCTCATCCGCTCTTGACGACCATCCCCATTGGGAGCTCGCCCAGCGGGTGGTCTCGGGCCCGCATTTTGCGCGCTCTCCTCTGCTCTCGAAGTTCCTTCTCTTCGTCGTCGCAGAGACTCTCGAGGGCCGCGCCGGAGAG
The DNA here is from genome assembly GCA_030040425.1 of Acidobacteriaceae bacterium. GTDB lineage: Bacteria > Acidobacteriota > Terriglobia > Terriglobales > Acidobacteriaceae > Telmatobacter. The sequence goes on from JASHTS010000251.1 coordinate 3,027, forward strand.
ATCACCGAGCATCAGATCGGCGTCCAGGTCTTCGACCGCCCTCCCGATTACCGCACCCTCGAGGACAACATCGTCCGCAACTACGCCCGCCAGTTGCGCAAGCGCCTGGCCGAGCATTTTGCCGAGCAGGGCGCCCTCGAGCCGCTGCGCATCGATATTCCCGTCGGCGGCTATGTTCCGGTTTTTGTTCCGTCCTCTGAGGAGGCGGGCAGGGAAGAGGCAGCAAGGCCGGCAAGCGTAACGCCGCTTCAAAGTTCAGCGGTGCAAGTCGGTCCTGCAGCGATCGAGAAGCCGCCTTCACGGCGAAGGGGGCCTCGCACCGCGGCCGTGGTGCTCGCGCTGGCGATCCACAGCGCGGCGTTGGTGACAGCAACCTGGTTCCTGGCCTCCTACGCAGCGAAGCGAGGCTCTGCAATACCGCCACCGCAGGAGCCGGCACACGCCCTCTGGTCGGCGCTTTTTTCCGGACCCGCCAACAGCTACATCGTTCCTTCCGACGCCGGCTTCAACCTTCTCGAAGACCTCGCCCGCCACCCCGTTCCTCTGGCCGATTACATTGGAGGCAGCTATCAGGAGCTGCGCCTCGCCGGCGTTGACGCGCACAGCGCCTCCGATCTGCGCTCGCAGGAGCTCGTTCCTTTCGTCGACCTGCAGATTGCTACCGCGCTCGCCCACCTGCGGGAAGACAACCCCGAGCGCGTGCTCATCCGCTTTCCCCGCGACCTGCGACTCGACGATCTCAAGAGCGCCAACGCCGTCATCATCGGCTCGGTGGGCAGCAATCCCTGGGCCGCCATCGCTGAAGCCAACGCCAACTTCCGCATCGTCGACCGTCCGGGCATGGAAGGCGCGGAGATCATCAATCGCAAGCCGCAGCCCGGCGAAGCCTCCTCCTACCTGAGCCACTGGAACGAGCCGGCGCACGAGACCTTCGCCATCATTGCCTTTCTTCCCAATCTCAGCGGCAACGGCCATCTGCTGATTCTCGAAGGCCTCGACGTGGCCGGCACCCAGGCTGCGGCGGAGATGCTGCTTCATCCATCCGCCATCGAGCCCATCCTCAAGCGCGCCACGCGCCCCGACGGCTCGCTGCGCCCCTTCGAGGTGCTTCTCAGGTCGACATCCATTGAGTCCAACGCCACCGGAACGCAGGTCATCGCCAGCCGCTTTTATTGATCGCATCGCACGCGGCTACGAGGCGCGGAGTCCTTCAAGCCAGCGCGCGGCCCCGCCTCGCAGCGGCCCCGGAGCGGGGCGATAAACTATAGTGTCCAGTGGAGCAGAAAGCGCCCGCCGCCATCCGCTGCAATGCTTCGCGGTCTGCGCGCCGGCGCAAAGGAGAACACCGCGTGAAACAGGCAGCGAGGTTCGCTGGAGTATTCTTAGGCTTTGCGATGGCATATTCCGCCGTTGCGCAAGGAGAAGTGAAGATGGCGATTTGGGGGCACACGGCGGATGGAACCGCAGTCCCGATTTACACCCTCACCAGCGGACAGGTGGAAGTGCGGGTGATGGCGTACGGAGCCAAGCTGGTCAGCGTCCGATGCCCTGACCGCACCGGCAAAGTGGCTGACATCGTGCTCGGCTACAACGCGCTTGCGGATTATCTGAACGACACCAAGACCTACTTCGGCGCCATCGTTGGCCGCTACGGCAACCGCATCGCCCACGGCCAGTTCACCCTGGACGGGAAAACCTACCACATCCCTCTGAACAACGGCGCCAACACCCTGCACGGAGGCACCACGGGCTTCGATAAGTATGTCTGGCAGTCGAAGGAAGTCCCGGGCGGCGTGGAGTTCACCCATGTCAGCCCCGACGGCGACATGGGCTATCCCGGCACCCTCACCGCGCACGTCAAGTACACGCTCGCCGGCAACACGCTGCGCATCGACTACTCCGCCACCACCGACAAAGACACCGTGCTCAACCTCACCAATCACGCTTACTACAACCTCAATGGCGACGATCAGGGCACCATTCTGAACATGAAGGTGCAGCTTGACGCCGACAAATACACGCCCATCGACTCCGGCCTGATTCCCACCGGCCAGCTCCTTCCTGTGGCCGGCACGCCCCTCGATTTCCGCAAGCCGGAGAGCATCGGCGCGCGCATCGACGCCGACAACGAGCAGATGAAACTGGCCGGCGGCTACGATTTCAACTTCGTGGTCAACGGCACGCCGGGCACGCTGCGCCCCGCGGCTACGGTCGTCGATCCCGAGAACGGCCGCAAGATGACCGTAGAAACCACCCAGCCCGGCATCCAGTTTTACTCCGGCAACTTTCTTGACGGCACCTTCACGGGCCGCTACGGAATCAAGTACGAGAAGCACGCGGGCTTCTGCCTGGAGACGCAGCATTTTCCCGACTCGCCCA
>JASHTS010000252.1 GCA_030040425.1 Acidobacteriaceae bacterium
CAAACAACGTTTGCTATGAAAATAACGTGTGGCACACCATCTCGAATGGCGGCATGTCGATGATCGACACGGATGTTTCGGACGGAGCGTATACGGACATAGGAGGAGGACGCGCAGTTTGCCGTTATAACGATGTCGTCATCGACAGCGGAGGCAACGGCATTGGAGTATGTTTGGTTCATGGAACGGAGGGGACAGGGAGGCCGCGAAGCGGACGCCAGCTCTCGGTTTACGGCAATACCATTGACTGCTCGGCGACTATATGCTCCACCATCGATGGCGGACCGACTCGCGGTGGAACCGGGATGCTCTTCAACAATCATGCCATTCTCTCAAGCGGCTCCATCTGGTTTGCTCTCGATGAGTACCGCACTTCCTCCGATCCCTCCCCGTGGGGTTCCTGCAATGGCAATGGGCCGTGGGATCAGAACGACGGCGTTACCTATGCTTTGGGAACCTTAACCTCGGCAAGCGGAGGCGGAGGAAGTCCAATCACAGTTGGTGATACCTCAAAATCATGGACCACAAACCAGTGGATACCGACCGGCGCACCCTATGGCTTCTACGATGTAACGAAGGGGTTCTACCTGGAGATTGCCTCCAACACTTCAAATTCGTTGACTTCAGTATCTGAGGCGCAGCAGTCATACACAGCTTCGGTCGGCGATATTTATGAAATCCTGCGCGCGACGATATGTGCTGACGGCGTAGGACGCGGCGCTGGAACCTATCTCTCTGGTTCTACACCGTCGCCGATCGGCTGGTTCAACGAACCCCTTGATCCTTTGTACCAGTGGGGAGATACGGTATCGGGAAACTCCATCTACAGCCCCGGATATAGCACAGACACAGGCAAGCTGATCCCCTATCGGGAATTTTATCCACAGGCAAGCGGCATACAGACGACTTCCAGCACTCCGTTCTCCTGCAACGGTACGACCGGAGGCGCTGGATGGGGCACGCTCGCCAATCGACCGTCAAGCTGCTCCGGCGCATGCTCCGCGAACACTTTGGGCTGCGGATACTTCGCGACCGATCAGGGAAGCCAGGGTACGCTGTACGTCTGGGAATCGGGAGCGTGGGTGAATTATTATCAGCCCTTCACCTACCCGCATCCGCTAGACGGAGGTGCCGCCGGAGACAGCGGGCGCCCGAATCCCCCAGCAGGCGCGAATGCGACATCTACGCCGGATTAAGCATAGCTACTGTGGCTTTGCATGCATCGAGTTATTCATTTTTGAGCCGTCGTTATCGCAAGATGATGGCGGCCGCTACTTTAGTCGGTACGCACCTCTCTGCAACATCTGGGAATATGCCTCTCGGGTCAGTGCGGCCGCCGCATGCCACGAGTAATTTGCGTGGGCATAGTCCTTCAGTTCCTGGCGTTGCACTTCCAGCTTTCTGAAAAGATCACTTGCGAAGTAGGTCTTGATAGCTCTCGCCATATCTTGAGCGTCACCCGCCCTGCACAGGTATCCCGTCCTGCCTTCGATGATATCTTCTCGAAATGATCCGACGTCGGTGGCAACAACCGGCAAGCCAAAGGTATAGGCTAAAAGGAGCACTCCGCTTTGAAAGATCTCCCTGTACGGCAGAACCAGAACGTCCGCACCCTTAAAGTAGAGCTCCATCTTTTCGTCCGGAATGAACTCCAATATAAAGCTAACGCGTCCTCGCGCGAATCTCTGATTGATCGTCTGTTCGATCTCGCGAGCATACGCTTCGTCATCCGGCGCGCCGGCGATGATTAATCGATAATCCCGTGATTCACGGTCTAAGAGAAGTTCGAATGCTTCGAGCAGATGCTCGATTCCTTTGTAGGGTCTGATCTTGCCGAAGAACAGAATCGTTCTTTCGTCTTCCTTCACACCCAAGCGCCGTTTTGCCTCAGGTGGTGTAAGTCCGGTATCGGGCAATAAATTGTTGATCGGATGCCGTATTACTGTCACTGACTCTTCGTTCACGCCGAATTCTCTGCAAAGCTCAATTCTCATCTTTTCAGTATGGACGAAAATATGGTCACACAGCCTGTACTGGAATCTGAGTGTGGCGCGATTGACCCAGGAATCTTTGAAGTCACGCCTTGCCGCATTCACATTATGCGCGGTGAGCACAATCTTCTTCCCCAGCACTTTGTAGTACGACATCAGGATGGTCCGGTCGAAAACTTCCAGCTTGTTATTCCACAAAATGTGCAGAATTCTCGGATTGGCTCGAGCGCTGTATCGAATAACTTTTGCGTAGTAGAAAAGCAGCTCCCAAAGCTTCTCTGCGGTGTTGTCTCCCAGCTTGCGTCGAAGGTTAAGGAATCGCAACCCAGGAGTAGCGTGGAGCTCGGGACTGTCGATTTCATCGCCGCCGACAAAGTCCACATGCACGCCCTCGGAGATAAGCGCCACCGCCAAGCCGACTGCATAATGCCGGTCCCGGCAGGCGGTCATCAATCCGATCTTAATCCCCTGCTGCGCTCTCGAGATCCGAGAGCTGCCGGCTTTCGCTTGCTTTGCAGCGAGCTTTTCGGCAAAGCTAGTCGCCTGCATGGTCATCTATTCTCAAAAACGATCTACTGTCAGTCTGCGGAGACAATGCGCAGACGAGTCACGGTTAAACTGAGGCAGCGGGGATTGTAGCTAATGCCTTTGGCGGCAGAAGATTTGGCTTCGGTCCCCGCCCCAGCACCCAATGGAGGATCTTAGTTGTATCCTGCGCCTTCGCATCCCAGGTTAAACGTTCGCGCGCGTAGGTCATGCCCTCCTGGCGTGTTCTCTCAAGGAGCTCACGGTCGCATATAAGCTCAGCTAGCGCCCTTTCCAACTGCCCTACGACGTCCTCCTCATTAGTAAGAGCCACCTTGGAGCCGACGCCTGGATACACGATGTCTCCAGGCCCGCCAAAGTCCACCACTACTGGCACGGCGCCAGAGGCGAGAGCCTCAAAAACCACGCCCGCACCGTTATCGCGGAGGGTTGGAAAGACAAAAATATCGGCGGACCGCATGCGACGGAGGACCTCTGAATGGTTGAGCCAACCACAGAAGACAACAGAATCCTCGATCCCAAGGGACGAGACGATCTGCTCGAGGCGGTTTCGCTCCGGCCCGTCGCCGACCACTGTGAAGCGAGCCAGGCCGCGACGCAGAAAGGGCGCTGCGGCCCGCAATGCCAGATCACATGCTTTCCGCGGAACTAAGCCCCCGGCAAAAAGGAGCTCGCATTTGGCGTTTGACCCCGTGCTGCGCGCCTCGCCGAAACAAAGCGATCGGTCTATTCCAGGCTCGGGAACAAAAAACAGTTTCTCAAAGTACTTTGCAAATTCGGAGCAGGTTTGAGACGAGGCGGCAATGATAGCTGCCGCGTTGCGGTAGGTAGATCGAGCGAATGGCATATACCGATACAGAGTTCGAAAGTTGGCCACCCACTCCTTTTGATTCTCAAGCTGCCGAAAGCCCCGAGGCCAGGGCAGGCCGCCATTGAGCGGACCGATTACGAAGGGTATGGGGCCTTTCCGCAAAAAAAAGGCAAAAGGACTTGGAATAACGGGCGACATTGGCAGGAGACGCAATACCACGTCAAACTCGCCCGCAGAGATGCGGCGGCGCAACTGACGCCACGCATGCCATTCAAATGCAAGGGAAAACGGGTAACCAAAGGCAGTTAGCACCTGTGTATCATAGTTCGATCTAAGAATCTTCCGAAAACACCAATCGAAGGCGCGCTCCAGCCGCGGCATTCGAACCACCTCGATGGTGCGGAACGCTGCATTTGCGCGGCGCACGTTGGCCTCGCTGGGCCCGCCCACTGCCAAAGCAACATCATGGAGCTTAGCAAGCGCAGCCGCATGGGAGTATGTCACATACGGCATACTGGCGGTTTCCGGATCACAAAATGACGCTAATACCAGGATGCGCAATCGATTCATTACAGCTCCTTGAGAACAGTTCTTCCCGTGTTCGGCGCTCCTGCAACCTAATGGCCGTAAAAGTGAATCCTTCAAATAAGTGCCTGGCAAACAAATGATACTGAGCTTCTTCCCTTGATCCTCATTCCTTCGTCCGTATCTCGCCTGAAACCGCCACAAACTGAGATTCTTGGTAAGTCTCTCTGGAATGTTCAGCACCGGTAATCGCGTCTCGACCTTCGGTGGCTTTTGCAGTCGCGCGCCTGACAGAGGAAAGCGGCAGCATCTCATAAAGCAGAGTGCCCGTTTCCTTGAGTGGATCGAGCCCCCCGTGGAGTACAGATATTCCGACAATATAGAGCCCAAGAAATAGTAAGGATGCTGTCACCATCCTTAAGAAAGCAGCTGCAGCTCCCGGCAAAGCAGCATACGCAGGGAGAAACCTCATGACAAAAAGAGTCGCAAAGCCAGCGACGGAGGACGCAACAAAGAACTTCCAAATGACATTCATTATTGAGCCAACTCCGAGCCCGATCGGCTTTCCGGCATACCACATGCCCGGAAACATCAGGAGAAAGTAAGATGTCGTCCATGCTAAGGCAACGCCAGCCGGTCCCCAGTGCAAAGCCACCAGGAACAAACTTGCCGTACAGGCAAACTCAAGTAATCCCCAGCGGAACCACCTTTCTGGGCGCCCAATCGAAAGATGTACCCACCCGTGCGTGTTATACAGCAGCATGACTCCTATTCCGGGTCCGAATAACGCAAAGATACGGCCGGCTTCCCCCCAACCCGGACCAAGGAGAAGACGAATAAGGTCCTTGCCTACCAGCGCAAAATCTACTCCCACTCCAATTCCCACCAGAGCCAAAACCGATACTATCTTCAGAAAATAGCGGCGAAATTGGTCGCGGTCCGCGGCGACGCGGCTCAGTGCGCTGACCACCACTCCGGTCAGCGGAGACAGTAGCTGCGTTTCCGGCAAAACGAACAGATCGTAGGCTTTCTTATAGAATCCGAGCGACCGAGCACCGTATCTCCAGCCGACGAGAAGGTTATCCGTGTTGCGCGTGGAATAGCTAAACGCAAAATGCGCGTAGACGTTGATCGCGAATTTTACCCCCGCCCCTGTTCCTGCGGCGCGGCGCGGCCAGCTCGGTACCCACCGGCACATGAGCCACGCACCCACTGATGTAACTAGTGACTGCGTGACGCTAGCCCAGACCAACGCCCAGTACTGCCAGCCTTCCTTGGCCAGGGTAATAGCAACAATCACGTAAAGAACGTACGCGATAAGGCTGATCGTTGCCGTGGTCCTGAAACGCATGGCGCGCTGCAGCAGTCCGACGTGGATCCACCCTAGGCAGCCGAACCCGATCGTTAGCGAGATGCCCGCAGCGGCTTCGGCTACCGCAGGGCTGTGATAGAAGGACGCAAGCAGCGGGCCGGAAGCAGCGAAAACCAATGTAAGTGCGATCCCAATTCCGAGTTCGATCCAGAAAAGATTGCTTGTCAGTGCATGAGTAATCTCTTCGCGCTGCATAATGAGCTCGGTGAATCCATTGAGGCCGAAACTGCGAAACAAAAGGCTAAACGTCGTGACCATAGTCACGATTCCGAAGTCAGCCGGCGTAAGCAGCCGTGCCAAAACGATTACTGATCCGATACCCAAGATGAAACTACCCGCAGAGCCGGCAATGGATGCCCCGGCGCCACGAACTGCGTTCCGGCGCAGTCCCTCGCCCGTCGCGATAGGGTGGAGGGTGCCGTCAGACTGGAAGGGTTTCAAAGGCATTGAGTCATTTCGCGGGCTGTGAAGTCACCCGCCGAGAAAACACCGAATCGTTCATGCCGGTAATGTCGACCGGCTCAGTCACCCGGACACTTGTCCTATCTGGCACTCTCATTTTGTGGCATTTTCTCCGCCTTCGCCTCGTGATACTCCATCTCAGTGTTGATCGCCCAGATGTTATCCTTGGTTGTGACTCCGTTGACAATGTTCTCGACCGCGGTCATCGCAGTCAGCATCGAGTGGTCCTGGTTGTTGTATTTGTGCATGCCATTGCGGCCCACGAGGTAGAGGTTGTCGAAGCTATCAGTGTAGCGTCGGATTGTGTCGAAGCGGTTGTAACTGCCGAAATAGGCCGGGTAGGTTTTGGGAACACGGATCACGTGGGCATCTTCAACATCTTCGGGCTTGAGAATCCCGATGTGAGCCGCTTCTTCGGTGGCTAGCTTGATTACCTCTTCGTCAGAAAGTTTCCATAAGGGATCGGTATCGTTGCAGAAGTATTCGAGACCGATCCATATTTTATCCGGGCGAGAGACCATCCATGGGCTCCAGTTGTTGAAGATCTGCAGACGACCTATGGCAACGTCGGGCTCCTGAATATAGATCCAGTTGTCTTTGAGCGGGGAGCCGTCGTCTTCGGTGATGCTGAGCTTGCGGATCAGCAGACCCACCGTAATGAAGTCGCGATACATCAATCCCTCGCTAACTTCGACAACCTCCGTAGGCACATCGCAGGAGAGGGCGCGAATCAGATCCCGTACTGGCATTGTTGAGAAAAAGTAATTGCCGGCGTAAGTGATTCGCTCTCCTGTCTCATTGACACCTTCGACCGCAACAACTCTGTTTCTCTCGACATGAATACGGTCTATCGAGATACCGAAGTGAATTTCGCCGCCGCCTGCGCAAACAATTCCAGCTACATGCTCCCAAAGTTGACCGGGGCCGCGTTTGGGGTAAAGAAACTTTTCGATCAGTGAGGTTTCGGTTTGTTTTTGCGCGATATCGCGGGAGCTGCCTGGCGCGAAGGTCTTCCTTAGAAAATGAATGACCACGCCTTTGAGCGACAGCCCCTTAATACGCTGCGCACCCCATTCGGCGCTGATGAGGTGGCACGGAACGCCCCACACCTTTTCGGTATACGACTTGAAAAATGTGAGGTAGAGTTGTTTGCCGAAGCGGTTGATCAGAAAATCTTCAAGTGAACGCTCCTCGCGTTTCGGCAGCAACGCCGAACGTATATAGCTGAGGGCACAGCGCAAGGTGCGGACGGCGCCCATTTTCTTCAGCGTGCCAGCGGTCATGCGAATGGGGTAATCGAAGAAGCGGCGCAAAAAGTAGATCCGGCTCTTGCGCTGCCGTATCAGCATGACCAGGTCTTCAGTGTGCGGATCGCGTGCCGAGACAGCCACTGGGACCTCGCGCTGCTGGCCCTTATATTGAAGACGCCCCATTTCGCTGGCGCCAGCTTCGAGAGGCATCATCTCAAGCCACCATTGCATCACCCGATCTGACTTGGAAAAGAAGCGATGGCCGCCGATGTCCATGCGATTGCCCTTGAAGACGACGGTACGCGAGATGCCGCCGATTGCGCGGCTCGCCTCGATGATTACTGGTTTGATCCCCGAGCGCCGCTGGAGCTCAATCGCCGCTGTGAGCCCAGCCGGACCCGCACCAATGATGACAGCTGTTCCTTGCTTCATATCGTGATCTTGATCCATCGCACCAAGCAGTTATTGACTTGTGTTTGTCAGGTGATTGTGGCGAGATCCTGGAGTTCTGAACTCCTCCACCAGAACCTCAACGTTCGAGCAACCCTTCAGAACAAAGTCACCTTACGAGTGCAAAAAAGGGCTGGTAAGACAAGGCGGAGTACTCTTCATATCCCCCATCAACATATACATTGTTAACTTGGTCATAACTCTAATCTACGATGCCAGTCGTGGCCAGCACATGAGTGCTCTTCACGTCCTGCGATTTGATTTGAAACGGAAGACGAAACCTCTTCCAGCGATCGGACTTGAACCGGGAAACAAAAACGGCGCAGGCAGTACCGGATGCCTAATGCACGATTGTCTTTCTGGGCCGAGTTCCTGCA
>JASHTS010000253.1 GCA_030040425.1 Acidobacteriaceae bacterium
GGCACGTCAAGCCGGTAAAGATTGCCGGTTACGCCCGCGTTGCTGTCCGCATCGAAGACCGCGCTCACCTCGGCCGGCTTGAGGGTGCGAATCTGCGCCAGCGGGAAGGTGGCGTAGTTGATGGTGAGCTTCGCCGGCCTGATCTGGATATCGCCGGTGATGGCGGCGGCGTTGTTGCTGGCCGCGCGCCAGTAACCCAAGTCCTGCGCGGCGGCGGGAAGGACAGCGGCGAGGGCAAGCAGCGCCGCCGCGGTGACGCGAAATGGAGCCGTCTTCATGGTCTTGGCTACCACCCGAGCACGTAGGCGAAAACCAGCGGCGCCACAATCGACGCGTCGCTCTCGATGATGTACTTCGGCGTCTTTTCGCCGAGCTTGCCCCAGGTGATCTTCTCGTTGGGGACGGCGCCGGAGTAGGATCCGTAGCTTGTCGTCGAGTCGGAGATCTGGCAGAAGTAGGCCCACAGCGGCACGTTCTCGCGCTGCAGGTCCTGGTGCAGCATGGGCACCACGCAGATGGGAAAATCTCCGGCGATGCCGCCGCCGATCTGGAAGAAGCCGAGCGGCGTTTTCTCTGTTGTCCGCGTGTACCACTCGGCGAGCTCCATCATGTACTCGATGCCGGTGCGCACGGTATGCACCTTCTTCACGTCGCCGTTGATGCAGTGGCCGGCGTACATGTTGCCGAGGGTGGCGTCTTCCCAGCCGGGCACGAACATGGGCAGATTTTTCTGTGCCGCCGCCAGCAGCCAGCTATCTTTGGGGTCGATCTGGTAGCTCTTCTCGAGCACGCCGGAGAGCAGAATCTTGTACATGAACTGGTGGGGGAAGAAGCGCTCGCCGGCCTTGTCTGCCTTGACCCACTCGGCCAGCACTTCGTTCTCGATGCGCCGCATGGCCTCCATCTCCGGGATGCACGTATCCGTGACGCGGTTCATGTGGCGCGCGAGCAGCGCGGCTTCGTCGGCGGGCGTCAGGTCGCGGTAGTGCGGCACGCGCTCGTAAAAATTGTGCGCGACGAGATTGAAGACGTCTTCCTCGAGATTGGCGCCGGTCGAGCAGATGCCGTGAACCTTGTCCTGGCGGATCATCTCGGCGAGCGAGAGGCCCAGCTCCGCGGTGCTCATGGCGCCGGCAAGGGTCACGAACATCTTGCCGCCCTGGGCGAGCAGCTTTTTATAACCCTCTGCCGCATCCACCAGAGCTGCGGCATTGAAATGCCGGTAGTGATGCTGGATGAAAGAAGAAATGGAAGGCATGATCTCTTGCAGAAGACTCCACTTCCTAAGCTAGCACACGGATATGCGCGGGTTGTGAACCGTGGCGCATTGCGGAGAGCACGAAAAAACAACGAGGCCGCCGGAAGCGTTCCCGGAGGCCTCGCTGGTGCGAACGGATTTCGCGCTTCTCTCTGTCAGGTTCCGGCCGCTCAGAAGCGGATGGTCGGGCCGAGGGTAACGCGCAGGTTGTTATAGGTGCCGTTATTCAAATAGATTTCGTCGCCGCCTTCGAGCCGCAATCCGATGGGTCCCCAGAAGCCCTCGATGCCGCCGCCGGGATAAAACGCCATGTGCGTTCCGGAGCCTCCCACGCCGGCGATGGCGTTATTGAACTGCGATCCGCTCACGTTGCCCGGATTGGTGGTGGTGAAATCGATGAAGCCGATCTTCCCGGTCAGGAAAGCGCGGAAGTTGCCCGAAGTTCCGAACTGGAATTTTGGACCGAACAATCCTGTCAACGGACGCAGGCCGGTGGTAGTAAAGGTTGTGGTGGTTGTGGTTCCGTTGGTGATGGTGGAGGTCGTGGTGAAGTTCTTTGCGAAGTCGTAGTCCATTTCGCCTTCGAGCGCGATGTTGGGATCCACATTGAACGCCGCGCGCCCGCCCACACCCACAAAGTTGGTGTGGGTGGAGCTGGTGGGTGCAAACCGGAAGTAATCCGCGAAGGCGCCGATCTCAGCGTGGTTCAATGTATAACTGCTCTCGCCCGGCGCCGCTTGGCCTCCTCCGCCAGAGGCTGCCTCAGCCGCCTGCGCCTGCACCGTGCAAGGCAGCGCCAGCGCTAACGCTATTCCAACTAGCATAGTGGTTCTCTTCATTCCAGGCTCCTTCGAGATAGTGTTTAATTTCTCGAAAACTATCGCTATCGCCGGACCCACGCGGGCGTGGCTCTACGGCGCTCGTGAATAAGATGCCTCGAAGGAACCGCAGGTTGACCTGATGCCCGGCGGCGCGTTCATGCGATCGAATGCGCGCAACGTAACTCGATCAGGGTCTTCGATGTACCAAGAGAGCGGGGGGTGGCGATCGCTTACGCCTGAAACTCCGGCGCCCGAAGCTTGCTTTCTTACACCCGCCAAAAGTCCGCGCGCCAGCTCTTGATGCGTTCCTTGATCTGCTTGCGGTTCAGGTTATTTTCGAGGGCCTGTTTGGCGAGCTCCACAACTTCTTCGTCGGAGGCAAAGCGCAGGCCGATCAGTTGATCCTCGCTGAGCCGGTAAATCTGCGTGCGCCACTCCGCCGGCGCGAGCGCCTGCAGGCGCAGCCGCTCTTCCAGGCGAATCACGCGGTCCTGCACCTTTAACGAATAGAGGCGCAGCTTGAAGGTGGCCACGAGCGCAGCCACAGAAAGCACCAGCCACCAGGCGGCATGCCAATGCGGATGGCGGATCACCAGGACGATGGCGCAGATCAGATTCGCGATAACGATCGAGGCGAGGAAGAAGTGGAAGAGCGGATCGAAACGTGCGTGGTGTTTGAAGTCTTGCGGAGAGTTGCTCATGGCACGGTCTTGGTTTCCGTCAGGATGGACGAGACTCCCGCGGTCACCTGGGCCGGGCTCAAATCCGACGGGGCGCCGGGGACCTGCATCTCCGCGACCCGAGGATTGTGCACGGTCACGTCCGGCAGTGTCAAGGCCGTCAGCGTCTCCGGTCCCAGAACATCGGGGTGCTTGGGGATGAGGTGATACTGGCCGCGAACCAGGTAGTCCACCAGCAGAGCGCCGGTCACGTAGGGATTCAGAATGGTAATCGGAATCGCGTAAAGGGTGGTCACAAACGACTCGTCGATGCTCTTGTTGGCGTGACTCTGGCGCCGGTAGCCGGGTATCTGCGGAATCTCGAAGACCTCGATCCCCAGATCGGGATGCTTGCGGCCATAGCGCACCAGCTTGTAACTGATCTGCTTGGGCGTGGTCATGCCGGCGTCGGGAAAGATGCTGCGGCGAAACTTGTGCGGGAAGTAGGCATTCAAGATCACGCGCGCGAAGTCGGCGCAGTTGGAGAACAAGAGATCGAACTGGGTGCGATTGGCGCTGTCATTCAGCCGCGCGATGAGTGCATCGTCCTGTTCGGGAGTGGTATTGAAGCGGAAGGCAAAGATGCGCCGCTCGTAGGCCGCGCCCACAAGCTGCGTCCATCCGCCGCGGATGATGTTGCCCGGGGGAACCTCGGGCCCCAGCAGGCTGAGCAGATGCTCTTCGTGGTAGCGGCTGCGCAACTGGTCGACCATTTGCCGGTTCACGTGCGTGGGCACGCCGGCGGCGTTTTCGACGGCGTAGAGATAAGGCAGGAGCGGAATCGCGATCCAGTCGTAGCCGTCGATGCCCTGATAACGGGCAATGACCACGCCCGATTCGCCGGGTCTGCAGCGGCGAAGCCTCACCGGCGTTTCCGCGCAGATGCGGTTGAAGTAAATGGCGTTGTGGCCGGTGGGATTAAGGGCTCCGAAAAAGCCGTAGGGCTGTTCCATGAGGAGGGCCGCCTGCGCGTGCCCGCGAAGGCCGCTAAGGGCGGCAAGAACGATGAGAGCCAATGCTGTGCGGCGTAAGATGCGCATGACCGGCACCATTTCCCCCGAAATCAGATGCTCCCCCTCGCTTTCAGTATGCCCCAGGCAACGTGAACCGGTAATAAACAGATGGAAAGTGCAGGAAAATATAAGACTTGTTTAGCGCCACAAAAGCGTCTCTCCAGTTGGACCCTTTTTCTCCGGAATTGTTGCGTTTCTCCGGCCTTGGCGGCCTGTTCGCCGAGTGGATAAGTGGTTCGAAATCGGGCCGGCGCAGCCGGTTTTCCGCCGACAGGGAAAGACGCCGGCGGACCGCTTCTGCTAGCGTTATCCGGGTTATTCTGCAGAAAGATCCGCTTCTACACTTCCAGCGTTCGATGAGGTTCTCCATGCGTCTGCGCTTTCCGCTATCTCTGTTACTTATCTTGATTCCTTCCGCTCAGGTGCAGTCCCAGGTGATTCTTCCCAAAATTCTTTCCGACCACATGGTCATCGAGCGCGATCTGCCCGTGCACGTGTGGGGGATGGCCGCGGCGGACGAAAAGATTGCGGTGAGCTTTCGCGGCGCGAGGCGCTCCACGGTGGCCGGCGAGCTGGGCCGTTGGAGCGTCTATCTGCCGCCGGGAGAAGCGGGCGGGCCGTTCGAGATGACGGTCGAGGGAACGCCCGCGCCGAACGGAACGGCGGCAGAGCCAGGCGAAGCGCAGACGATCACCCTCAGCGACATCCTTGTCGGCGACGTGTGGGTTGCGTCGGGCCAGTCGAACATGGAGTTCCAGATGCGCCAGGCGGCCACGGCCGACGAGGATTTGCCCCACGCCGCGATTCCAGACATCCGCCTGCTGATGGTGAAGAAGGCCGCCTCGCTCTATCCCAAAGACGATATCGATACCGATGGATGGGCGGCTTCGACGCCGGAGAGGACGAAGGATTTTTCCGCGGTGGCGTGGTACTTCGCGCGGGAGATCGAAAAGCGCGAGCATGTACCTATCGGCGTCATCGATTCCACGTGGGGCGGAACGCCGGGCGAGGCGTGGACGCGGATGAGCGCGCTGGGCGCCGATGCCGCGCTTGCGCCGCTTTTTGTTTCCTGGGGCAAGATGACCGAGGGCGAGTCCGACGCGCTGCTGCGCGAAGCCAACAAGCAGCGGATCCTGGACGAGGCCAAAGCCGCAGGCAAGCCGGCGCCTGAGTTTCCCTGGGTGCCCACGCTCGAAAGCTGGGGTCCGGGCATGCTGTGGAACGGCATGATCGCGCCGCTGACGCCGCTTGCGATTCGCGGCGTGCTCTGGTACCAGGGCGAATCGAACAGCCCGCTCGAGCGCGCGCCGCTTTACGGCCGCATCTTCCGCACGCTGATCGAGGACTGGCGGCACGAGTGGGGCGAAGGCGATTTTCCGTTCCTCTACGTGCAGATTTCGGCTTTCAAATCCACGCCGGCCGAAGACTGGGCCGAGCTGCGCGAGCAGCAGTTGAAGGCGCTCGAGCTGCGCAACACGGCGATGGCGGTGACCATCGACATCGGCAATCCCGATAATGTGCACCCTACGGACAAAGTCGACGTGGGCCTGCGCCTGGCGCGCGCAGCGCGTGCTCTGAGCTACGGGGAATCGATTGAGTATTCCGGCCCGCTCTTCCGTGAGGCGACGCCCGAGGGCGCGGCAATTCGGGTATGGTTCGATCACGCCGAAGGATTGACGGCGAAAGGAGCCGCAGTGAGCGGGTTTGAGGTTGCCGGCGCGGACGGCAAATTCGCTGCCGCCGCAGCGCGGATCGACGGCGCAACCATCGTGGCGTCCAGTCCGGACGTGGCGCAGCCGGTCTTCGTGCGCTACGGATGGGCGAACAGTCCCGATTGCAATCTCTTCAACGGCGCCGGACTGCCTGCTTCGCCCTTCACCTCGGCGGACAATTAACGGCCGCGGGAGACACCGGTTCTCCTCCTTGCACGCCGGGCCGATGCCCTAGAATGCTGCGGAGGGTTTCTCCGTGATCATGCGCGCTTTGAAAACGTCTCCCGCTGTCCCTGCCCTTTTTTCGCTGCTGCTTGCCGTGCCGGCCTGTGCGCATGCGCAGGATGTTGACCCATTTGTGAAAGCCACGTCGCTCCTGCCCGCGGATGCGCAGGCTATCGTCAACCGCCTGGGCAGCCTGCGCGAGCTCGAAGATGGAGCGTGGAAGATCCACAACGGCGATCTGGCCCACGGCGAAGACCCGAACCTGGACGACAGCAGCTGGGACGCGATTCCTGTGAACACCAAGGCGGCGACGGGAGCAGTTTGGTTTCGGCAGACCTACCAGGTACCCGACACGCTGAACGGCTATGACCTGACCGGCGCGCGCATCTGGTTCCAGTTTCATGCCGAGGCCAACGGCCCGGTGCCGCAGATTCTCTACTTCAACGGGCGCCGCGTGGCTATGGGGGACGATCTTGAGCCGATCGTGCTTTTTGACAGTGCGCGGCCCGGTGACAAAGTGACGGTCGCCGTGAAGCTGCTGGAGACCGTGGATCAAAAGACCTTCGGCGGCGCCACGCTCAAGATCGATTTTCCGGAGAACCGGCCCAATCCCGAAGACCTGCGCGAAGAGCTGCTCTCGGCCGCGCTGCTGTTGCCCTCGCTGGCGCCCAGCGACACTTCGAAAGAGGATACGCTCGAGACCGCCATCCACGACGTCGACGTGAGCGCTCTCGATGCGCGCGACCAGGGAAAGTTCGACGCCAGTCTCATCGCCGCGGAAGCGCAGCTCGAGGCGCTCAAGCCGCTCATCGCGCAGGCCACTTTTTACGAAGTGGGCAATGCGCACATCGATGCGGCGTGGCTGTGGCCGTGGACCGAGACCGTAGACGTGGTCAGGCGCACCTTCGGAACCGCCCTGCAATTGATGAACGAGTATCCCGGCTACTGCTACACGCAGTCGGCCGCGGCTTACAACGATTGGCTGGCGCAGAAGTATCCGGATCTGAACAGCCAGATCAAGCAGCGCATCAAGGAGGGCCGCTGGGAGGTGGTGGGCGGCATGTGGGTCGAGCCCGACCTGAACATGCCCGACGGCGAGTCGCTGGTGCGCCAGCTGCTGGTGGGCAAGCGCTGGTACGAACAGGCCTACGGCGTGGACATCCACGTTGGCTGGAATCCCGATTCCTTCGGTTACACGTGGCAGCTACCGCAGATTTACAAGAAGAGCGGCGTGGACTACTTTGTCACGCAGAAGATGTCGTGGAACGACACCAATCAGCTTCCCTTCAAGCTTTTCTGGTGGGAGTCGCCGGACGGCTCGAAGGTGCTTACCTATTTTCCGCACGGCTACGTGAACACCACGCTCAATCCGGTGCGTCTCTCCGACGATTTGACCATCGCCCGCGACCGCTCGCCCGGCCTGCTCAATCTGATGGACCTCTACGGCATCGGCGATCACGGCGGCGGGCCCACGCGCGCCATGCTCGACGAGGGCTTTCGCCGCATCGAGCTCAATCACGTGAATCCGAAGTACGAATTCGGCACCGCGCAGTCCTGGTTCTCGAACACGGAGGCGCAGGTGGCGCCGGAGAGCCCCACGTGGAACTATCAATCGATCGCCAAAGGCTACAAGCCGCCCGAGCCCGTTGCCGGCAAAATCTCCATTCCCACCTGGGACACCGAGCTCTATTTCGAGTACCACCGCGGCGTGTTCACCACGCAGGCCAATCACAAGCACAACATGCGCACCGCGGAAGAAGAGGTGCTGAACGCGGAGAAGTGGTCGTCGCTGGCCTGGCTCGATGGCCGCAGCTACCCCGGCGCGGAGTTGACGGAAGACTGGAAGAAGGTGCTCTTCAACCAGTTCCACGATCTGGCCGCGGGATCGGGCATCGGGATCATTTACAAGGACGCGCAAAAGGACTACGACGTGGTCCGCTGGTCGACGAACGAGATCAGCGGCGACGCGCTCAAGACCGTCGCCGAGCAAGTGAACACCAGGGGGGAAGGCATTCCCGTGCTCATCTTCAACCCGCTCGGCTGGGAGCGCTCCGGCGATGTGAGCGTGCAGTTGCAGTTGCCTGAGCCGGCAAGCACCGTCGACATCGTCGACTCCGCCGGCGGCGTCACCGCGCCGGAAGATGCCTCGATCGATCCGAAGACGGGCGTGGCCAATCTCACCATTCACGTGGAGAAAGTGCCCGCGCTCGGTTACAAGGTGATCCGCGTGGTGACGAGCAAGCACGGCGCGGCCGGCGTGGCTGCCGCGGCTTCTGACCAGGGCGCGACTCTGCAGCTGGCGGACCACGATCTGCGCGTGGCTGTCGACAAAAAGTCGGGGTGCATCACCAGCATTCAGCTCGCCGGCACCGAGTACCTGGCCAAGGGCGCGTGCGGCAACGAGCTTCAAGCCTTCAAGGACACGCCGAAGCAGTACGATGCCTGGAACATCGATCCCGGCACGCTGGACGAGACGCCTTCTCTGCTCGACTCGGCGGACTCGGTGGAGCTGATCGGCGCCAAGACCAACCATCCCGCCATCCGCGTCACGCGCAGCTGGCAGAGCTCGAAGTTCGTGCAGACCATCACGCTGCCGCCCGACGCAGGCGAAGTGAACATCGACAATCAATTTGACTGGCACGAGCGCCACGTGCTGCTCAAAGCCGCGTTTCCGCTGGCCGCCACCAGCGATTTCGCGACGTACGAGATTCCGTACGGAGAAATCGAACGGGCCACCACGCGCAACAATTCCTGGGAGAAGGCGCAATTTGAGGTTCCTGCCATGCGCTGGGCCGACCTGGGCGACCAGAAGCACGGCTTCAGCCTGCTGAACAAGGACAAATACGGCTACGATGCCGTGGGCAATCTGCTTCGGCTGTCGCTGCTGCGCGGGCCCACGTGGCCCGATCCGGAGGCCGACCAGGGCCCTCACCACTTCCAGTACGCGCTTTATCCGCACGCGGGCACATGGAAAGATGCGCTCACGGTGCGCCACGGATGGGAGTACGACTATCCGCTGAAGGCCGTGGTCACCACGACGCACGAGGGACCGCTGCCGGCGCAGCACTCGTTTGCTGCCGTGGGCCCGGACAATGTGGTGCTCACGGCGGTCAAGAAAGCGGAAGACGCAAACGGGCTCATCTTCCGCGTTTATGAATGGGCAGGCAAGGACGCGACCGCAGAGTTCCACATACCGCCGGGCGCAACCGGGGCCACGGAGACAAATCTCATGGAAAGGCCCGAAGGCAGCGCGCTTGAAACCGCGGGCGACGTGGTGCGCGTGCCCATCCATCCGTATGAGATCTTGACCATCCGCGTCGATTATCCCAGGCAGTGATCGGCGAACGGGACGGGTTTTCGGTTCAACTCATATGAGCAAGGCAAAGTCTTCGAACCGCTCCTCGAGATCGCCGGCCGGAATTCTGCCCAGGACCCTGCGCAGCCTGGGCGCCATGTTCGCCTTCGAAACCAACGCAGAGCTCGGAAACGTCTCGGCGCAGCTCCTCGCACAGTCGTACCAGAGACTCGTTGAGCATCATCCCAACCCGCTGAACCGCTGCGGAAGAAAGGTATTTTCGAACGCCGACGAGGATGGCATCACGTTCGAGATCATGCGGCGCATCGGTCTGGAATGCGGGGTCTTTGCGGAATTCGGCGTTGGCGACGGGCTGGAGAACAACACCATCTTTCTGGCCGCGCTGGGCTGGAAGGGTTTCTGGGCGGGCGCGCAAAAGCTGGCGTTTTCGTTCCCGCCGGCGGCTCCGGGCGCAGGCTCGAGAGACTTCGCCTTCCTGCGGGAATTCATCGACAGGTCGAACATTCTGGCCCTGGCTCATCGCGGGCTTGCGGCCATTGCCGAAAAAGAGATCGACGTGCTCTCGCTCGATCTGGACGGAAACGATCTCTACTTTGTCGAGGAGCTTCTGGGGGGCGCCGTTCTGCCGAAGCTGTTTATCGTTGAGTACAACGCCAAATTTCCGCCGCCGATTCGCTGGACGATCGAATACGATGCTTGTCATCGCTGGTCGTTCGACGATTACTTCGGCGCCAGCCTGATGGCTTTCTGCGATCTGTTCGAGAAGCACGGCTATTTTTTGATCTGCTGCAATTCGGCAACCGGAGCGAACGCATTTTTTGTGCGGCGGGAATACGGCGACGCCTTCCGCGACGTGCCCCGCGATGTGAATCTGCTTTGGGCGCCGCCGCGCTACTTCCTGAGCCAGTACGGCCATCCCGTCTCGCCGAAGACGGTGGAACGGATCATGAACAACATTGGCAAAACGCGTGCGGCACGCCTCGCGGCAGGGGTATGAATAGAAAGTGTGCGATGGTCCGGGTTCATCGCGCAATTCGGAGTGAACTTCCCGTATCCCTTCTGTTACTCTTAGAAGAGTGAAGGAGCCTGCCGATGAGCCTTAGTTCGCCGTTCCTGGTTGTTCCTGTCATAATTGCTGTCTTTGCTGCATCCATTCTGTGGGCCACCAGCAGCAAGGAGGACCCGCCCTCCGATTCAAACGGCCACCCGCACTGAACGGGCTCCGCCCAAAGACCAACGGCCGCTGCGCCTCTGCGCCGCGGCTCTTTTGCTTTTGGAGGAAATATTACCCCGGCCAGGTCAGGGCCATCGGGGCCGATATTCTCAGAAAATCCGGGGGCGGGAACCGGAGCGGCGCCGGGGCCGTATCAGGTAAGTGAGAGGGAGATCCCATGGAGCGGTATCTCAGGCAAATTCCAGCCGCCAGCTTATCCCGGCGCCGCACACGCCGTGTCCTTGCGGCGGTCTCCGCCGTCGTTCTCGCGGCGTGGATCACCGGTTGCCGGCTGCACGTGGAAAAGGGCGAGAACGGCGAGGACAAGAGCGTGCAGATGGATACCCCTTTCGGCGGCCTCCACGTGAACACCGATCAGACCACCGCCGCCGATCTCGGTCTCCCCGCTTATCCCGGTGCGCAGCTGGTGAAGGGCGACGACTCGCACAAGTCGGCCGATGTGCGCATGGGCTTCGGCGAGTGGCAGTTGCGCGTGCGTGTCGTGAGCTACGGTACAGCCGACAGCCAGGACAAGGTGCTGGCGTTTTACAAGAAGGCGCTGGCGCGCTACGGCGACGTGCTTACCTGCAAGGACAATGAAGCCGTGGGAATGCCGGCCATGACTTCAGAAGGACTCACTTGCAACGACAACAAGGATGTGCGCACCAATGTGGGCGACTTTCACAGCGGTGAGGGCGATCTCGAGCTGAAGGCCGGCTCCGAGCACCATCAGCACATTGTCGGCTTCGAAAGCTCTTCCTACGGCCAGACGCGCTTCGCCCTGGTCGGGCTCGACCTGCCCTTGGACGTGAATAGCGGCAAGAGCGACTGAGTCCAACGGAACAAGGCGACGCCCGCGGAAATTTCTCGCAGCTCTCGCGCCTGTCCCGCTGCGTCCGCAGCAGCCGCGCAGCGTGGTCTGGTCCGCGCCTCAGCCGCCGATCTCGTCAAGGCGGCGCTTTCCGTAGCCGTGCTGCGCACCTTGCACATGTACAATCCGTCTTGGGCGCGATTGCCGCGCCGCCCCTTCGCTTTTTCCTGAAAAGCGGAACACTGTCCAATGCTTCCCCCGAGGTTTCGCATGAAGGCAAAGCTCCTGGCCGTTTTTTCCGCGGCAACCCTGGCCGCGCCGGCGGCGCTCTGTGCGCAAATGATCAATCTGCCCACCAGCAAACAAATACTGGGCGAAATTCCAGGCAATCCCCGCCGCATCAACGGCCTTCCCATCTCCATGGCCGTCTCGCCGGATGGACGCTACGTGGTGACGGTGAACGCGGGCTACGGCACATACGAGTCGCAGTACGAGCAGTCGCTCACCGTGCTCGACACGCAGATGGATACGCTCACCGACTTTCCTGACGCGCGCACGCCGCTGCACGCCAAACAAACCCTCTACTCCGGCCTGGCCTTCAGCCCCGACGGGAGCCACATTTACGCGAGCATGGCCTCGCTCACCAATCCCATGCGCAACTTCAAGGATGCGGTGGGCAGCGGCGTCGCCGTCTACACCTTCACCGATGGGAAGATCGCGCCCGACCGGCTGATTCCCTTGCCCATGGAGAGCCTTGCGCCCGGACGCATAACCCGCTTGCCCAGCGGAGACGCGGGCCACATGGGCGTGCCCTATCCAGCGGCAATTGCCGTTTTGAGCCAGTTCGGGCGCGAAAAGCTTCTGGTAGCCGACAACCTTTCTGATTTTGTGGTGATGCTCGACGCCGCGACCGGCGCGGTGGAAGAGCGCTTCGATCTCTCTGAAAGCGACACCGTGCCCTCCACCTATCCCGTTGCCCTTGCCCTCGCGAAAGACGGCCGCCACGCCTACGTGGCGCTGTGGAACGCGTCGGAGATTGCAGAGCTCGACTTGACCAGCGCCACGGTTACGCGCAAGCTGGCGCTGCTCAAGCCCGCAAGCGATTTGGCCCCAGGCTCGCATCCCTGCGCGCTGCTGCTCTCGCCTGACGGGAAAACGCTCTATGTTTCGCTGGCCAATCGCGACGCGGTGGCCGCGGTGAACGTGAGCGCAGGGCAGTTCTCGATCAAGGGCTTCTTCGATACGCGCCTGCCGGGGCAGACGTACTTTGGCGCCGAGCCCGTGGCCCTGGCGCTGAATGCGAATGGCGTGCGTCTATACGCCGCAGACATGGCCAGCGATGCAGTGGCCGTCTTCGATACGCGCAAGCTGACGACGAAGACCGCGATCACCGGCATGGTTGCGGCCGACGGCTTTATTCCCACCGACTGGCTGCCCATGTCCATGGTCTTCGACTCTCTGCCGCAGGGCGGACGGCTGTTTGTGGCCACGGCGAAAGGCACGGGAACCGGCCCTAACGATTTTGCCCAACGGCCGGTGGAGAATGCCGATAAGAATTTTCTCAATCGCGGCAATGCCTATATCGGCACGCTGCTCTATGGCTCGCTCGCCGGCATCGACGAATCGGCCATCGAGAACGATCTTCCGCAGTGGCTGCCGGTGGTGCTCGATTCCAACCTGATGATCGCCGGTCAGCGCAAAATCGCTTTTGCCGGCGGCCGGACGAATCCCATCAGGCACGTGATCTACATCATCAAGGAAAATCGCACCTACGACCAGATCCTGGGCGATCTCAGGCAGGATGGCAAGCCGGTGGGCAACGGCGACGCGAAGCTCACCATGTACGGCGCAGCCGTCACGCCCAATGAGCACAAACTCGCACTCCAGTTCGGCGTGTTGGACGACTTCTACGATTCGGGCGAGGTCTCGGGCGACGGGCACGTGTGGTCGACGGCGGGCATCGGGTCGGATTATCTGGAAAAAACCTGGCAGCAGAGCTACCGCGGCGAGCAGCGGACGTACGACTACGAGGGCGTGGTTGCCGATGGCAATCCGCTGCTTCAGAAGATTCCCGATGTCAACGATCCCGGCAGCGGGTATCTGTGGGGCAATCTGGCCGCGCATGGCAAGACCTACTATCACTTCGGGGAGTTCGTCACCTCGACGTTCTGCGACGAGCCGGTAGTGACCGATCCCAAGCTGGGCCCGATGCTGGCTGGCCCGCAATGCGCCAAGAAGGCTTATGCGCCGGGCGATGCGCTGCCCGAGGCGTGGGGCGGAGGCACAAACAAATGGCCGTGGCCAATTCCGGTTCTGGTTGCGGATACGGCCACCAAGCCGGAGCTCGTGGGCCACTTCGATCCCCAAGCGCCCGATTTCAATCTGCAGGTTCCCGACCAGATCCGGGTGGACGTTTTCCTTCGCCATCTCAAAGAATGGATCGCCGACCGCGCGCAGGGAAAAGACACCATGCCGGACTTCATCCTGCTGCGCCTGCCCGACGACCACACCGCCGGCACACGGCCGGGCTGGCCCACGCCCAAAGCTTCGGTCGCAGATAACGATCTTGCCGTGGGGCGCGCCGTCGAAGCGGTTTCGCACTCGCCGTTCTGGGACGACACGGCGTTTTTCATCCTCGAAGACGACGCGCAGAACGGCGCCGACCACGTGGACGCGCACCGCAGCATTGCGCTCGTCGTCAGCAAGTACGCACCGCACGGCGAGAACGGCGCGCCGTTCGTCGACGGCCATTTCTATACGACAGTGAGCGTCGTCCGCACCATGGAAATACTGCTGGGCCTGCCCCCAATGAACAACAACGACGCCTTCTGCTCGCTCATGGACGACCTCTTCAACGGTCCGGGCGATCAGCCTGCGTACGACGCCGATTACTCGAATCGCGACAACGGGCTCATCTACACGGCCAACAGCCCCCATGCCGAAGGCGCGCGCGCGAGCATGAAGATGGACTTCAGCCACGAAGATCGCGCGCCGGTGGAAAGGCTCAATGTGATCCTGTGGAAGGATGCCATGGGCAATGCTCCGGTTCCTGCCATGCTCAGGCAGAAGCCGAAGAAGACAGACGCGGACGACGACGGGGATTAGTGCGACGCTCCACCACTGGAAAGGCAAAGATGGCGGCAAAGCAGAGGCAATAGCTATCTTTCCCGCATCTGTTTCACGCGGAATTTCACAATCCTGGCGACCAGCGCGAGCGGGAGCGGCTTATCCTTCGGGAACTGCACCGCGCCCTTGGACCATTTGTAGGGACTGAGCTGCTCCTTGAAGGCGGCGATCCCCGATGACGTGGGATAGAAGCCAATGTGATTTGGAAACGCCGCGAAGTGCACGAGGTTCCTGCTCAGGTGAAAAGTCGGAATCCCGTAACTGATTTTTTCTACGGCTTCGGGCGCAGCCTCCTGGATCGTGGCGCGCATCTGCCGGAGCAGCCGCTGATCCTGCTCCGAGCGGCGCTCGATGTAGTCATCGATATCTTTGGGCATTCTTCGGTTCATGGCCGTCGTCACCTGCTTACATTATTCCCCGCGAATAATCAACACAAGAAGGACAGCAAGCGCATAGCCAGCGCAGGAAGAGTCAGCATGGCCTCAGCGGCGTTCACCGTCCTCCCATGACCCTTGGGGTGCAGGGAAGCTCTTTTCGGGACGCGGG
>JASHTS010000254.1 GCA_030040425.1 Acidobacteriaceae bacterium
CAAAGCTGCCTCAGCGCCTGATCGAGAGCAGCAAAACTCTCCGGCGGCCGAATCTCCAGCACCGGCACTTCCACCGGCTCCGCGCCCAGCGCGCGCAGCGCGTCGCTCAATTTTGAAGCTTGCTTCACCGATCGCGTTACCAGCACGCGCCGGCCGATAAGCGGTTCCGGCAGCCGCAAACTCATTGCGCGCCGCCCGGTTCCGTCACGAGCAGCGAACCTGCGCCCGAATGCAGCAGCATTTTGGCCGCATGCCGCCCAAAGGCCTCCGGATCGTTGTGCTCGCGCGTCTTTTGCCAGTGCACGCGTACCACTTCGCCCGTCTCCGGCGACGCCACCACGGCAAAAATCTCATCCTGCGGCTTGTGATGCTGCGTGAACTTCATGCGGCAGTGCACGCCGATGGGCACCTGGCATCCGCCACCCAGTGCGGCCAGGGCCGCACGCTCGGCGGTCACCGCAAAGCGCGTGTCTGCATGATCGAGAAAGCCGACCGCTTCGATCGTCGCCGCGTCGTCCTTCCGCGTCTCGATGGCCAGCGCGCCTTGCCCCGCCGCCGGGCAAAAATCCTTAGGATCGAACCGTTCGCGCAGCCAGTCGGTTTTGCCCAGCCGTTCGAGGCCCGCGGCAGCGAGCAGAATGGCATCCACATCGCCCTCGCCCAGCTTGCGCAGCCGTGTGTCCACGTTGCCGCGAAACTCCACGACCTCCATGTCCGGCCGCAATGCGTGCAACTGCGCTCTTCGCCGCGCGCTGCTGGTGCCCACGCGCGCGCCATGGGGCAGCGCGGCCAGATTCGCATACTTCGCCGAAACCAGCGCATCGCGCGCCTCGGCGCGCGCCGGCGTCGCGGCCAGCGCAAACCCCTCCGGCAGCTCGGTCGGCAAATCTTTCAGTGAGTGCACGGCCAGGTCCACACGCCGCGCCGCCAGCGCTTCGTCGATTTCCTTGGTGAACATGCCCTTCGCGCCCACAGCGGCAAAGGCCACGTCCTGCGCGCGGTCGCCCGTGGTTTTGATGATGACGATTTCTACCTGGTGCCCCTGTTCGCCCAGCAACCCCGCCACGTGGTTTGCCTGCCAGGCGGCAAGTTGCGAGCCGCGGCTGCCGATGCGGAGCTTCATCGCCGCGCCTCTGCACCACGCGCAAACATCCGCACCTTGCCCACATGTTTGCCCTCACCGGCTTCGCTGCCCTCACCGGCCTGTCCCGCCTGCGTCCCGCTCCCCTCCGCCATCTCTGATTTCGCAGGCTCGTTCTCGTTCCGCGTTTCCGCCGTCTCCGTTTCGTCCGCCGTCACCTGCCACTCCTCATAGAGCGCATCCAGCCGCGCCGCGTCGCCCTCGCGCGCCGCCTGCTTCAGCGCCTGCATGGGCGGATGCAGGAACTTGTTCACCAAGCCGCGCGTCAGCGCGTCAACCGCAGCTCTTTGCTCTGCGCTCAGCGCGCCCAGGCGCGCGTGGTGCCGCTCCATCTCCGCCCGCCGCATCTCCTCGCCCCGGCGCTGCAGCGCCACAATGGCCGGGGTCACATTCACCGCGCGCTCCCGCTGGTGGAACCGCTCCACCTCCGCGGCAATCAGCGCCTCCGCTTCCATAGCCGCGCGGCCGCGCTCCTCCATGTGCGCCGCGGCCACCTGCTGCAGATCGTCGATGTCGTAGACAAAGATCCCGTCGAGCCGGTTCATCTCCGGATCCACGTCGCGCGGCACGGCAATGTCGATGAAAAACATGGGCCGGTTCCGGCGCTTGTGCAGAAACACCTGCCCATGCTCGCGGCGAAAGATCGGCTGCGGCGCGTCCGTCGACGTAATCACGATATCCGCGCGGCTCGCCGCCTCATGCAGCTCGGCAAAATCGATCACCTGCGGCGGCGCGCTCGACGCAAATCCCTCCGCCATCTTCCGCGCCCGCTCGCGCGTCCGGTTGGTCACCAGGATCGTCCCTGCGCCCTGCTCCACCAGGTGCCGCGCGGCCAGCTCGCTCATCTTCCCCGCGCCCACCAGGAACACCGTCCGCCCCTCGAGCGAGCCGAAGATCTTCCGCGCCATCTCTACCGCCACGCTGGCCACCGAAACCGAGCTCGATCCGATGCCCGTCTCCGTTCGTGCCCGCTTGGCCGCGGCAAACGCGCTCTGCAGCAGATGCTCCAGAGCCGCGCCCACTGTGCCCGTCGCGCGTGCCACGGCAAACGCTTCCTTCACCTGGCCCAGAATCTGCGGCTCGCCCACCACCATTGAGTCCAGGCTCGCGGCCATCCGGAACAAATGGCTCACTGCGTCGCGGTCGCAGTAGGCAATCAGGTGCGGCCGGAGCGCATTCACTTCGATCCCGAAAAACTCCGCAAAGAATCCCTCCAGCGCAACCCCGCTCTCTTCCGTCGCCGCCAGCAGCTCCACGCGGTTGCAGGTGGAAACAATCAGGCACTCGCTCACGCCGGGCATGCGCTGCAGCGTCTCGAGCGCCCGCGGCAGCTCTTCGCGGCCAATGGCAATGCGCTCGCGCAGCGCGATGGGCGCGGTGCGGTGGTTTACGCCGATGAGCGTCAGCGTCATAGCGGACCGAACCTGTGCACGCGGCTGAACAGGTTCGCCGCCCACACCGCCATCATCGCCACCAGCACGGCGCCGGAGACGTACGCGGCTTTGCGCCCGCGCAGCCCTGCGCTGCGCCGCACCAGCAGCAGAAGCACGTAGAATCCCCAGCTCACAAACGACGCAATCACTTTGGGATCAAGAAAATACTTCGCGCCCAGGTCGGTCTCCTGCACCAGCACCACGCCGATCAGCAGCCCGATGGTCATGCAGGGAAAGCCGAACTCGAGCGTCGCATGGGCAATGCGCTCCAGCGTCTCCAGCGGCGGCAGCCAGTTCAGCGGATTTTTTCCCGGCCTCGGGCGAGTTTTGGTCTTGATGCGCCGCTCCTCCACCAGATAAAGCATCGAGGCCAGCAAACTGAACGCGAGCGCCGCATAGGCCAGCATCAGCGCCACAATGTGCGCCACCAGCCAGCTGGTGCGCACGCCTTCTGAGGGAAAGTGATACCGCTCGACACCCAGGGACGGAATCAGCACCAGAAGAAACGTGGCGGGCAGCGCAAAAATTCCCAGCGAGATGGCGTCATAGATCCACCACACCAGGAAAAACAGAGCCGCCACCACGAACCCCAGCAGCGACTCGACCTCGCGCGCGCCTGCCGGCACAAAGCGGTGCGCCGCGGCCAGCATCTCCACCACGCTGACAAAATGGAAAAAGAATCCCAGGCCGCCCAGGTGCACGCAGGCCTTACGCCAGCGCTCGCGCTGCGCCAGCACGGCAGGAAACACGGCCACACCCGCCGCCGCATACAACACCGCCGCCACTCGGATCCACAGCAAAGACATGCTCTAAACACACTAAAGTGTTCAGCTTCAGTATACTGTGATCCAAATCACCTGCTCGCCGTCTCGCGTCCCAACGGCTGTCCCACCGCACAGCCGCGCGCAACGTGAAAAATCAACGCCGCGCGCGCCGCCTCAAGCGCGCTCGCCCACCAAATGCGCTCTAAATCGCGCCAATCCGCTCGAAAAACCGCTGAGTAAGCGCGAAAATGTGCGCTCGCTGGGTAATTTCGGCAGCCTCATCCCTTCCGCAGCAACTTTGCGCGCAGCCTTTTCGCGTATCCGGATGGTTTGCGCGGTCAACCCCTCCGCGATGCGCAACCTCTGAGACCAACTTCTGCGCAGATTCGCAACCCTTCAAGCAAACATTCCCCGCCCCGCGCGCGCCCTCAAGACCAACATTTCAGTACCACAGACTGTCCATCCCCGCCGCATCCGAAATCCGGAATCCCTCCCCGTCTTTCACTCTCTTCTTCCCTCGCTCCCTCGCTCCCTTGTTTTCTTGTTCCCTGCCTCACCCGTGCTTCACCCATCCATGCATCCCAGCCTGGAAGCTACGCCGGTCCAGCCGCGGCAGCGTGCGCGACACACCATGCGGAAACAAGGGATAATGCCGTGCCGCGATCAGCAGCTCCGGCACGCACCACACATCTTCTTCGGCGGTCATCCAGTGCAGGCGGTCGAGCCGCGCCAGGTTCACCGGCCCCGCGTAAGCGCGCAGTGTGCGCTCGCCGCGCAGGTTGTAGTAGTGCTCAAAGTAGCTCACGGCGAGCTCGCGCAAGGTGCGATAGATGGGGGCACGAAAGCGCAGTCCGGCAAAGTTCGATTTGGCGATTCCGCCCCACAGGCCGCGCTCTCGATAGAGCGCGACCACGTGATCGTCGTCGCGCACGGCCTCGAGATCCATCAGCAGCGGAGCGTGCCCGTTGACGCGCAGCGCCGCCGCGGCCACCAGCGCTCCCTCGAGACAATGGCCTTTCCGCTCGCGCAGAGCGCGCTCGGGCGACCACGCCGTATCCGCGTACTGGTATGTGAGCCCGTCAATAAAGCGCTGAACGCGTTCCGGTGTCTTGAGCGCGCGCAAAGTGCGCAGGCTCTCGGCCGAGAAACCGAAGTCTCCCCGCCGCTCGCGCCGCATCCCGTTTTTCCGCGATCCCTCGCCCTTCGAAGGCAATGCCGAGTCTCCCCTGTAAATCCCGGAGATTATACAGAATCACCTTCGAAGCGCAGAGATGCGCGTCCGTGGCCGCCGGCCGATGGCGCCGCTACACCTTATGCGCGATGTAGGTAGAGGTGCGGCCGGTGCGCGGGTCGGTGTCGACGATGGTCATGGTCTTTCCGTTCACGGTCATCTTGGAAACTTCAACCACCTTGCCGTCGCGTTTGTCCGTCTCTTCGATGGTGTGTGCATCAATTTTCTTCAGCGATACGGAATCGATGCCGTACGAGCCCTTCATCGGAGAGTCGCCGCCGTCGAGCTTGGCAGTGTACGTCTCGCCGTTCGGCTCCGTCATCGTCATCTCGTCGCCGTTCAGCTTGTAGGTAGCGGTGAGCGCGTTGGCGCTGCCGTTCTCCTTCTCGACAATCCAATTACCGGAAGCCGCATGAACGCCGGAGGGCGCAATGCCGGCGCGCTTGCCGGTGGCCTCAAAGGTCATCGGTTCGCTGCTGTCCATGGGGTGCACCGTGGTTTTCACCATGAGGGTCTTGCCGTCGGCGGAGACTGTGCGCGTTTGCTCGTAGTCCACCTTCCCGGCCTTCTTGGCGACGATCGACAGTGTGTGCGGATCGACCACGGTGACGCTTAATGTGTCGTACGCCTGCCCGGTCACCGGATGGTCCTGTCCGTCCGCTTGCACGTCGATAGCCGGCGTGCACGAAGGGCAGTGATACCAACCTTCGCTGAGATAAAAGCTCACGGGCTTGGGGCTGAACTTCGTCTGCGCCATATCCGTGCGCCAGGTGCCGTCAAATGGAGATTGCGCGTGGCAGGGTGAAACAGTCCACGCGGCGGCGCTGAAAACCAGCGCACAACCAATGAACCAAAGCGATCTTTTCATCTGAGAATTCCTCCTCTGGGGATATCGCATTCGGCGCTCCGTGATTAGAGCCCAGGCTTCGACGTCTCCCGGAGGCCGCACTGATTCTAAACCCATCCCCCCAGGCGCTCGTGCCTGATGAGTGGAGCTGCCGTTTTCGCGCCTCCCCATCCTGTCCACGCCACAGCCGCTCGCGTTAATCTGGAAGCCAGCGTGATCCCGCCCGAAACCCAAGCCGATTCCACCCCTGCCGGCGCCGCGCCCTCGCTCTCGATTGAGGAGGCCGCCGGGCCGTTGCTTGCGCCCGCGGCGCCTCGGCCGGATCGGCAAGCGAATGAACTGACTCCCTTCATGCGCCAGTGGGCTGCGGCCAAGCGCGAGCATCCCGACGCCCTGCTCTTTTTCCGCATGGGCGATTTCTACGAACTCTTCTATGACGACGCCGCCGTTGCCAGCCGCGAGCTTGAGCTCACGCTCACGGCGCGCGACCGCGAGCGCAGCATTCCCATGTGCGGCGTTCCCTTCCACGCCGTCGAAAGCTATCTGGCGCGGCTGTTGCGCAAGGGGTACCGCATCGCGCTCTGCGATCAGATGGAGGACCCCAAGCTGGCGAAGAAGCTCGTTCGCCGCGAGGTCACCCGCGTGCTCACGCCGGGAACGGCCCTGGATGCGAGCCTGCGCCAGGAGCAGAACAACTTTCTCGCTGCACTGTTTGCGTCGGTGATGAACGCCGCGCCCGTCTGGGGCCTCGCCTTGCTCGATCTTTCGACCGGCGACTTCCGTCTTGCCGAATTTTGCGGACCCGCCGCGCGCGAGCAGGCTGTAGACGCGCTGCTCCTCGCCGCACCCAGCGAGATTCTCGTCCGTGCGGGCGCGGAGTTGCCGGCCGCGCTTGAAGCAATTCCCGCGCGCACGCGCGTCGAGGATTGGGTATGGACGCGCGACTTTGCCATTCCCCTTCTCGAGCGCCAGCTCAACGTGCGCTCGCTGGAAGCATTCGGACTCAACGGCCATCCGTCCGCCGCCATTGCCGCAGGCGCGGCGCTGCACTACGTGCGCTCGACGCAGAAGAACGACGCCCTGCACATCGACAGCCTGAAATTCGAGGAGCACTCGACCGCGCTCACGCTCGATCAGGTGACCGTGCGCAATCTCGAGCTGGTTGAGCCGCTGTTCGCCGATCAGAACGATCGCGCCACGCTTTTCCGCACGCTCGACGCCTGCCTTACGCCGATGGGCAAGCGCCTGCTGCGCTCCACCATCCTGCGCCCGCTGAACCACGCACCCGAGATAGAAGGGCGCTACGAGGCGGTTGCCGAAGCGCAGGGCGACCTGCTTCGCCGCGAGGAAATCCGTCACGCTTTTGCCGGCATCTTCGATCTGGAGCGGCTGCTGGCGCGTCTTTCTCTTGACTCGGCCGGCCCGCGCGACGTGCGCGCCCTGGCCGCAAGCCTGGCGCGGCTGCCCGCTTTGCGCACGGCACTGGCCGCAATGACGGCGCGAGGCTGGCGCGCTCTCGCCGAACTTCTCGACCCCCTCGACGACGTGACCGGCTGCATTGTGCGCACGCTTGTCAACGACCCGCCGCTCACCCTGGCCGATGGCGGCGCCATCGCTTCCGGCGTGGACGCCGAGCTCGACGATCTGCGCAGCGCCTCGAGTTCCGGACGCCAGGCCATTGCCGCGATCGAGGACCGCGAGCGCCAGCGCACCGGCATCGCTTCACTCAAAGTCCGCTTCAACTCCGTCTTCGGCTACTACATCGAGATCACCAAGGCCAACCTCGCGCTTGCGCCCGCCGACTACGAGCGCAAGCAGACGCTCGTCAATGCGGAGCGCTTCACCACCCCGGAATTGAAAGAATACGAGCGCAAGATTCTCACCGCGCACGACCGCTGCATCGCGATCGAGAAGCGCATCTTCGCGGAGCTGCGCAGGTTGGTTCTTGAGAGCGCGAGCCGCATCCGTCGCTCTTCGGCCGCGACGGCAGAGGCGGACCTGCTGGCGTGCTTCGCCCATCTCGCCGTGTCGCGGCGCTATGTGCGGCCGCAGCTGGTCGAGGAGCCGGTGCTCGAGGCGCAAGCGGCGCGGCATCCTGTCATCGAGCAATGGATGGAGGAGACGCGCGAAGGCCGCTTCATTTCCAACGATCTCTATCTGAGCGCAGGTGACGAAGGCCCCAGCCTGCTGCTCATCACGGGACCCAACATGGGCGGCAAGAGCACCTACCTGCGGCAGGCCGCGATGCTGGTGCTGATGGCGCAGATGGGCAGCTTTGTGCCCGCGGACGCCTTGCGCTTCGGCCTGGTCGATCGCATCTACACGCGGATCGGCGCCAGCGACAACGTGGCTCGCGGCCGGTCCACCTTCATGGTGGAGATGATCGAGACGGCGACCATTCTGAACACCGCCACGCCGCGCTCTCTCATCCTGCTCGATGAGATGGGCCGCGGCACGGCCACCTTCGACGGCCTTTCGCTGGCGTGGGCCACAGTTGAATACCTGCACGCGGAGACGCGCGCGCGCACGCTCTTTGCCACGCATTATCACGAGCTCACTCTGCTCGCGGAAAAGCTGCCCAGGGTCCGCAATTTGCGTGTGGGCGTGAAAGAGGCCGCGGGCGGGATCGTTTTTCTGCATCACATTGAACCCGGCGCAGCCAGCAAGAGCTACGGCATTGAAGTGGCGCGGCTGGCCGGGCTTCCGCCCGCGGTGATTGAGCGCGCGCGCCACGTGCTGCGGCAACATGAAAGGCAGGAGAAACAGAGCCTGCGCGATGAGACCGCGGCGGCCGAACCGCTACAACTAACCATCTTCACGCCGCTCTCGCAAAAGATCGTGGACCGGATCGAAGCCACAGACGTAAATCAGCTCACGCCGCTTCAGGCGCTGAACCTGCTCGAAGAGTTGCAGGCGGAATTGAAGAAGGGATCGGGTTCGTGATGACGAAATCTTTGCGCCAGGCGGCGGGAAGCCTGCTGGTCGTCGGGCTCGCGGGGAAAGAGTTGAGCGCCATGGAGCGCGCCTGGCTGCGGCTCATCCGGCCCGCAGGCATTATCCTTTACCGCCGAAACATCGCCGATGCGCGGCAGACACGCGCGCTGCTCGATGAAGCCACGTCATTCTGCACCGCCCACAGCACCCGCTTCGTCGACGTCGAGGGCGGCACGGTGAACCGGCTCGGCGAAGCGCTTGCGCCCATAGCCTCCGCGCAAGCCGTCGGCTTCGCCGCAAGACAATCGCAGAACTACGATCTTGCACGCGAGCATGGCGCGTTGATCGCCCAAGCTGTCCGGGCGTTCGGCTTCAATACTGCGCTCGCGCCCATGGTCGATCTGGGGCTGCCTGAATCGGCTGAGGTGATGCAGACCCGCTGCGCCGCGCCTTTGGCCGCCGATGTCGTCGCGTACGCGCGTGCGTTTCTCCGCGGTCTCGAAGAGAACGGCGCCATCGGCTGTGGGAAGCACTTTCCCGGCCTCGGCGGCGGCACGCGCGACTCGCATCTGGAGACGCCGGCCATTCGCCGCAGTTGGGAAGACATGTGGCGCGAGGATCTGGAGCCCTACCGCGCGCTGTGCGCCGAGATGCCGATGGTGATGATCAATCACGCCGCCTATCCACTGACGGCCGATCCGGACCGGCCGGCAAGCGTCTCGAAGTTCTGGATCGAGACGATCCTCAGGAAGCGAATCGGCTACCGCGGCATCATCCTTTCTGACGATCTCGAAATGGGCGGCGTGCTCAAGTTCATGCCCATTCAGCAGGCGGCCGTGGCCGCGGTGCGCGTGGGCTCCGACCTCGTCGAGATCTGCCATCACGCCGAGCCCATCGTCGAATCGTATGAGGCCCTTGTCACGGAGGGTGAGCGGTCGGCCGCCTTTCGCAACATTCTGTCTTCGCGCGCGGCAGAAACCAGGCGCAAAAAGGCTCGCGTCTTTCGAGCGCCTATCGCGCCTGCCCGCTCAGAAAAGCAATTCGAGGCCCTGCGCGCGCGCGTGCTCCGCTTCGGCGAAAAGATTGCCAGGCTCGCGCCAGGCATCGATACGCCCAAAGCCGCAACGCCGGTCACGCTGGTGGGCTCGGCATGAAGCCCAAGATCCAGGGCCGCGCCATGACCGTTGCCGGCATCATGAGCGGCACCTCGGCCGACGGCATCGATGTGGCCGTGGTACGCATCGCGCCGCGGCGCGGGCAGCCAGCTCTCAAGCTGCTTGCGCACGAGCACTGCGTTTATCCGCTGGAACTGCGCTCGCGGGTGCTCGCAGCGATGAATGCCGGATCTACTTCCACTGCTGAGCTTGCGCGCCTGCACTGGCGGCTCGGGATGGCCTATGCGGAAGCCGTGGAGAAAACCGTTCAGAAGCATGCATTGAAACTTGATCTGATTGGTTGTCACGGGCAGACGCTCTATCACCAGCCGGACGCTGCTTCGTATGCGGGGCGGCGCTTTGCCTGCACCTGGCAGACGGGCGAGGCGCAGGTGATTGCTTCGCGCCTGGGCGTGCCCGTGGTCTCGAACTTTCGCCCCGCGGATGTGCTCGCCGGCGGGCAGGGCGCTCCACTCGTGCCGCTGCTCGACTTTGCGCTGTTCGCGCACCCGACCCGCGGCCGCGTGCTCCAGAACATCGGCGGCATTGCCAACCTCACCGCGATTCCTTCGGGGGCATTGCCGCACGCGGTGCTGGCCTTCGACACCGGTCCCGGCAACATGATCATCGACTGGCTCGCAGCGGAACTCTTTGATCGGCCTTACGACAAAGACGGCGCCCTCGCCGCCGCGGGCGCGGTGCTGCAGCCGGTGCTCAAGCAGGCGCTGCGCAATCCGTACTTCCGGTGCAAGCCTCCGCGCTCCGCAGGGCGAGAGCAGTTCGGGCGGGAATACGCAGCGCGGTTTTTGCAAGCCTGCCGCAGCATCAGTCCGCGCGGCGAAGATGCGCTGGCCACCGCAACCGCGCTGACCGCCGAAACCATCGCCCGCAGTTACGAGCGCTTTGTTGCGCCGCGCATGAAGGGGCGCGCGGTGGACTTCATCGTTTCGGGCGGCGGCGCGCGCAATCGCACCCTGATGACGATGCTCGAGGAGCGGCTCACGCCCCTGGGCTGCACCCTCGCCGGGACGGAGTCCTTTGGCTTGCCCGCCGAAGCCAAGGAAGCCGCGGCCTTCGCGTTGATGGCGTGGCATACCTGGCATCGTCTTCCCGGCAATGTGCCATCCGCCACCGGGGCCCGGCGCGCCGTGGTGCTGGGCCAGGTGGCGTATGCGTAGGTTCGCGCTCTGCATCGGGATTTGCGCGTCGACCGCCTCGCTTCTGCTTTCCGGCTGCGGTTCGGCGCATCGCGATCCGCATACTGTGGTTTTCCTCATCGAGAGCAGCCCGGCGAATCTCGATCCCCGCGTGGGTACGGACGAGCCCTCGGAGCACATTGACGAGCTTCTCTTCGACGGACTCGTTCAGCGCGATGCGCAGTTTCACTTCACGCCGGGGCTCGCGTCGAGCTGGGAGCAGCCGGATGCGCGCACCTGGATCTTTCATCTGCGCGACGGGGTTCAATTCGCAGATGGCCGGCCGCTCACCGCGCGCGATGTGATCTGGACCCTCAACTCCATGCGCAATGGCACACTGATCTCACCCAAGGCCGCTTCCTACGCGTCGGTTGATTCCATCCAAGCGCCCGACGCGCACACAGTGATCTTTCATTTGAAGTACCCTGACAACTTTCTGCTGACCAATCTCTCCACGGGCGCCATCGGCATCGTTCCTTACGGCAGCGGACGCGAGTTCTGGCGCGATCCCGTTGGCAGCGGACCCTTTCGCTTTGTCAGCCAGCGTATCGACCAGGACGTCGTGGTGGAGCGCAATCCGCTAAGCTGGTCCATTGTGCCGAAGATCGAGCGCGTGCGCTTTGCCGTGGTTCCCGATGCCATCACCCAATCTCTCGAGCTCGAAAAGGGCTCGGGCGACGTGGAGGTCAATTCCCTTCCCATGGACGCGCTCCCGGTGCTCGCCAAGCGCGCCAATCTCGTGGTGGACGACACGAACGGAACCCAGATTCAGTACCTCGCCTTCAACACCCGCGATCCGATTTTGAAGGCCGTGCGTGTGCGCCAGGCGATCGCCTGCTCGATTGACCGAAATCTGATTATTCGCACCCTGCTGCGCGGCCATGCGCGCGTCGCTTTGAGCCTTCTGCCCGCGACCCACTGGGCCTGGACCGGCGACGTGGACCACTACGATTACAATCCGGCGCGCGCCGGGCGACTGCTCGATGAGGCCGGATACCCGCGCGGCGCCAAGGGCATCCGCCTTCACCTGACCATGAAGACCAGCACCGATGAGCGCGCGCGCCTGCTGGCCGCGGTGCTGCAGCAGCAGCTTGCCGCGGTCGGCATCGCGCTCGATCTGCGCACCAACGAGTTCGCCACCTTTTATGCCGACGTGGTCCGCGGCGCCTTTCAGATGTACTCGCTTTATTGGATCGGCGGCAACGAGCAGCCGGATATCTTCAGTTACGTTTTTTCTTCCGCGCGCTTTCCTCCCAATGGCGCCAACCGCGGCCGCTATTCGAATCCGCAGCTTGACGCACTGCTTGACGACGCCTCGAAGAGTCCGGATATGAATCGCCGCCGCGCCGATTACGTAGAGGCACAGCAGATTCTCGCCCGCGATCTGCCCGCCATCAATCTTTGGTATCTCGACACCGTCATGGTCTATAACAAGCGGCTGACGCACGTGACGCCTTCGCCTTCGGGCAAGTACACGTTCCTTGAAACCGCCGAACTCAACCACTAAACCTCACGTCTCATTTTGCGGTGTGCGCGGCGCAGCCCTCCCTTGCCGGACTTTGTGCAGACCCTTGCCCTGCATGGCTTTAGACCCTCCATGAACAAGCAATGACCGGCAATGTGCGCAGGGCCCCTCGCGACTTGAACCTTTTGCCGTACTGGTTCGTCTACCCAAACAAGAGAAGGTTTTCCCGCAACAGGTGCGCGGCGGGACTCCCGGACAGCGGAAAGCGCAGGTGAGGATCGGATGAAGAGCACGAGATGGACGCGCATGGCAGCGGCAGCGACAACAGGTCTGCTCAGCCTTCTGCTTGCGGCGCCGCACGCACCGGCGCAGGCCGCACCCACGCGCTTTCTGGGCACCGTCTCCGCCATCAGCGGAGACACGATCACCGTGAAGCCGGCTCAAGGCGATGCTCGCCAGGTCGAGGTGCCTTCCTCGGCGCAGCTCGAGCGCATTGAGCCGGGGCAGACGAATTTGAGCGCCGCCGTCGCCATGCAGTTCGGTGAACTGGCCGTGGGTGACCGCGTGCTCGTCAACGTCGATCCAAATTCCACCGGAGCTACCCCGCAGGCTTTGCGCGTGATTGCCATCAAGGCCGAGGACGTGGCCAAAAAGCAGCAGGAAGAAACGCAGGCGTGGCAGCGCGGCGTAGGCGGACTGGTGAAGAGTGTCGACTCTTCCACCGGCACCATCGTTTTGACCACCGGCGCGGGCCCCATGACGCGGACGGTCACGGTGCACATCACGCCCTCGACCGTTCTCAAGCGCTACGCGCCCGGCTCGGTGAGTTTCGCTCTGGCGGAGACCGCGCCCATAACGTCCGTTCAACCCGGAGACCAGCTGCGTGCGCGGGGCGAAAAAAATGCGGATGGAACCGAAATCAATGCGGACCAGGTGGTCTCCGGCAGCTTCCGCAACATCTCCGGCACTATTCTTTCCCTCGATCCGGGCTCGTCGACCATCGTTGTGAAGGACCTGGCCACCAAGAAGCCCGTCACCGTGCACTTGGGCCCTGAAGTGCAGATGCGCAAGCTGAGCGATCGCATGGCGCAGTTTCTTGCTGCCCGGCTCAATGGAAAAGCGGGCGGCCAGCCGGGGGCGGGCGGCGCCGGCGAAGGAAGTGGTCCGGAAAACGGCGGGGCCGGGCCACGCGGCGGCGGCGACCCGCAGCAGATGCTGAATCGCGCCGAAGTCATTCATCTTTCCGATTTGCAAAAGGGCGAAGCAATCATGGTGGTTTCTACCCAGGGTTCGTCGGATGTAACCGCGATTACACTGCTCGCCGGGGTTGAGCCGTTGCTTGAAGCGCCGGCCAGCCAGGATCTGCTCGCCAACTGGAGCATGAATTCAAGCGCGCCGGAAGAAGCCGCCGCCCAATAAACATAAACACACATTTTGTTGTGGGGAGAGACGAGAGAAACGTGTATTTACGATTGCACTATTTGACATATTGCATGCTGGCGCTGGCGCTCAGCCTTGCTGGAGGGCCGTTTGCGGAAGCGCAGGCCGCTGCACCGGCCGCGCAGACCACGCCATCCGCACAAGCGGCGCAGCCGGCCGCCACCGCGGCGTTGCGCGGGCACATCACCGATCCCAGCGGCGCGCTCATTCCCGGCGCACAGATCAAAGTAAGCACGGCGGCGGGCCAGGCGGTGAAGAGTGTCACGGCCGACGCTGCCGGCGGTTATCAGGTGCGCGGCCTTGCCGCAGGCAGCTACGTGATCGAAGCCGATTACCAGGGCTTTGCGCCTTTCGTTTCCGCGCCCATCGCTCTCAACCCGGGGCAGACCAGGATCGTCGACGTCAAGATGGCCATCGAGACCTCGCAGCAGCAGGTGGTGGTATCGGAAGAAGGCAATCCGCAGGTGAGCGTGGAAGCCGGGGACAACGCCAGCGCCATCGTGCTCAAAGGCAAAGATCTCGACGCGCTCTCCGACGATCCCGACGAGCTGTCGAACGAGCTGCAGGCGCTCGCCGGTCCGGCCGCCGGACCCAATGGCGGGCAGATTTATATCGACGGATTCACGGCCGGGGAGCTGCCGCCCAAATCGGCCATCCGCGAGATTCGCATCAACCAGAATCCCTTCTCGGCCGAGTTCGACAAACTGGGCTACGGGCGAATTGAAATCCTCACCAAGCCCGGCACCGACAAGTTGCATGGCCGCGTCTTCGTACAGGGCAATGACGACGCTTTCAACAGCGGCAATCCGTTCACCACCGTGCTTCCCTCCTATCACAGCGTCCAGTACAACGGCACCGTGAGCGGCCCCATCAACAAAAGCGCCTCGTATTTCTTCAGCGCCGAGCAGCGCGACAATCAGAACGACAGCGTGTATCAGGCCACCACCGCGGCTCTGAACGCGAGCAACGTCTACGCGCAAACCATTCTCTCCGGCAGCGTCTTCAGTCCCGCCACGCACACCAATATCTCGCCGCGCGTCGATATTCAACTGGGCCAGAAGAACACGCTCACTCTGCGCTACCAGTTCTACCGCAATCACCTGGTCAACAGCTTCGGCGAAAGCGGTTTCGGATTCGGCGGCTCCAGCGGCAGTTCCGTCTCTCTGCCTTCCGTGGCCACGGACTCCGACACCATCGAACATACTTTCCAGCTTGAAGACTCCCAGGTGATCAACGATCGCATGGTGAATGAAACCCGCATTCAGTACCTGCGCGACCTTTCCACCGTGACCCCGTTGAGCGCGGCGCCGAATGTCTCCGTGCCCGGCCTTTTTGTGATGGGCGGCTCCACCAGCCAGACGGAGAACGATCACACCGATCACTATGAGCTGCAGAACCTCACCACTATGACTGCGGGCGCTCATGCCATCAAGTTCGGCACGCGCGTCCGCGATAATCGCGACGCCAACACGACCAACACTTATTTCAATGGCAGCTTCAACTTTTCGTCGGTCGATGCTTTTATCGACACCCTGAACGGCATGCAGGCCGGAGAAACCGTGGCGCAGGTCGCTGCCGCCTGCCCAGCGCAGGCCAGTGGGCAGCCGGCGTCGCCCGGGACCTGCACTCCCAACAAGCTCACTTACTACCTGGGCAATGAAAACGCGCTGGGCAACGTCTTTGACGCGGCGCTGTTTTTTCAGGACGACTGGAAGAAAACGAAAAATCTTACCCTCTCCGGCGGCGTGCGCTGGGAATCGCAGAATCACATCGCCGACCACGACGACTGGGGCCCGCGCGTGGCCTTCGCCTACGCGCTCGACGGCCATCGCAAAGGCGGAACGCCGAAGACGGTGCTCCGCGGCGGCTACGGTTTCTTCTTCGACCGGCTGGATATTGGCACGCTCATGTCGGCCATTCGCTACAACGGAAAGCCAGGCAGCCAGGAACAGATCGTCATCAACAACCCGAACTGCTTCGATGAAAACAGCCTGAACAACATCGATGGCGGCAACATTCAGAATCTTGCCGCCGATTGCGGGGCTATAACCGCGGTCGCGCCGCAGATCGACACCATCGCGCCGCATTATCACTCGCCCACGCATGAGCAGCTGGGCCTCAGCCTCGAACGCCAGCTGACCCGCTCCTCCACGCTTACGGCCACCTACCTGCGCACGCTCGGCGTTCACCAGGATGCGACCATCGACGCCAACGCCTATTTGCCCGGCTCGTACGTTTATGGAGATCCCTCCACCGGCGTGCGGCCCTACCCCGATCTGGGCCTCATCGATGAGACCTTTCCCGAGGCCGTCTATAAGCAGAATCAGTTCATCCTCAGCCTCAACGCGCGCTTCGGCCCGCGCTTCAGCGTTACCGGCTACTACAACCTGAACAAGGCTGACGCCGACACCGGAACGGCTTCGAACTCCTACAATCTCGCCCAGGACTACAGCCGCGCCTCCTGGGTCTCGAGCAACCAGGTCTTCCTGATGGGCGATTACACCGGCCCGTGGGGGTTGGTCTTCAATCCCTTCCTCATCGCGCGGTCGGGCAGGCCGTTTGACATCGCAACGGCCGAAGACCTCACCGGCGACAACTTTATTGGCCAGGATCGTCCCACCTGGGCCAGTCCGGCTTCGCCCGCGGGCGACGTGATTCAGACCGCCTACGGCAACTTCGACACCGATCCGCAACCCGGCGAAGCCATCATCCCCGCGAACCTTGGAAACGGCCCGGCCTCCATCGCGGTAAACCTGCGCGTCACGCGCGGCTTCGGCATCGGACCCAGAGTGGAAGGAAGCGGCGGCCCTCCGCCGGGAGGCGGTCCGGGCGGAGGCGGTCACGGAGGAGGCCACTTTGGCGGTTTTGGCGGGCCCTTCGGCGGTCCTGGCGGGCACGGCCCCTGGGGTGGCTCGGCCAACAGCGGACGCAAGTACACGCTTACCTTCAGCGCCCAGGCCCTCAACATGTTTAACGACATTGACTATGGAACCCCGAATGGGACGGTCACGCCCAGCTCCACAGGCATCGATCCCCGCTTCGGCCAGTCCACCAGCCTGGCCGGCGGCATCTTCTCCTCGGGCTCGGCGGCGCGCCGCATCTTTTTGCAGGCCGCGTTTCAATTCTGAAGGCCGTTGGGGGACAACGTGCCGACGGCCGGAGCCTGCTGCTCCGGCCGTTTTTCCGCGCAAAAACTTTCAGCCGGCAAACGGCGGCCCGAGCACATCACGATATAGGGCTTCCCACTCTGCAGTGCGATCTTCGATGGAAAAGCGTTCAAAGATGCGGGCGCGCGCCGCGCGGCCCTGCGCCTGGCGCACTGCCTCCGGTGCGCGCAGGGTTGCGACCATTGCTGCGGCCAGCGCCGCCGGATCGCGCGCTGGAATAAGAGCGCCGGCATGGCCCACCAGCTCGCGCACCCCGCCCACGTCCGTGGCCGCCACCGGCTTCTCCATCGCCATGGCTTCGGCAAGGGCCAGGGGCATTCCCTCCCATGCCGAGCTGAGCACAAACGCATCGGCGGCATCGAACAGCGCGACGAGATCGCGGCGCAGCCCGAGGCATTGCATGCAGCCATTCAATCCGAGTTCCCGCGCCAACTCCTGAAGCGCCGCCGTCGCGTCCGCCGTTCCCTCGCCCGCAATCCACAACTGCGTATCCGCGTGGGTCTCCCGTACGAGCGCGAAGGCGCGCAGAAGATTGGGATAATCCTTGGCCAGCGTGATTCGTCCCGCCGCAAGCCAGATAGAATCGGCGCCCGCATGCATCGCCTCGCGCATCCTCGCGCGCCGCTCCGCGTCGGGGACAAAAGCCGCTGCGTCGATCGCGTTCGGCACCACGAAGCAGCGCCCTTGCGGAACTGCTTTGCATGCAACGAAACGCTGCGCCACGGCTTCGCTCACCGCCGTCGTCCGCGCGCACAGCCGGTCGGTAAGCCGGTACGCGAGCATGCGCATGCGGCCGCCTTCCCAGATGTTATGGATGGACGAGACCACGGCCCTGCGCCCAAGAAATACTTTCAGCAGCCGCGCGAAGATGTTGGCGTGAAAGCCGTGGCTGTGGAGGAGATCGGGGGCCAGATCGCGCAGATACCGATGGGCGCGCACTCCTGCGGCGAACATGCTGAACGGGTCCTTGCGCATGCCCAGGCGGAAGACCGGCAGCGAGGTGGGCCACTCTTCGGCCTGCCGCGGGCGCAGCGTAACCACAGCCACGCTGTGGCCGCGCTCGCGCATACGTTCGGCGAGGGCGAGCGCCTGGCGCTCTGCTCCGCCGATGCCGAGCGAGGTCAGCATGAAGACGATGCGCATGGCCCGGGAAACTCAAGGGAGATTGACAGCCATCATAGCGCGCGCAGGTCAAGCCCGCGCGGGCGCGAGCCTCCGCTTGAGAAGGGTGTCCACTGCAATCCAACCCGGACCCAGGATGAGAATGAGCAGCGCTGCGAACCAGTAGTTGTATGCATCCGCACCCTGGAACTTATCCGGGTTGGAGAAAACGCCCAGGAACGCGTCCTTCTCGGCCGTCCAAAAGGCCACGGTCATATTCACGAAGAGGACGAGCGAGACGACGCGCGTGCCCACGCCCGCGGCCAGGAGAATTCCTCCCGCCAATTCGATCAGCGAAACGAAGAGCGCCGTGGTGTGCGGCGCAGGCAGGTTGAGTTCCGCAAAATAGGCGCCCACGCGCGCCAGGTGGAAAAGCTTGCCCCATCCGTCCGTGGCAAACTGCCAACCCCAGTAAAGGCGAATGGCCAGCAGCAGGGGGCCTTGGAGAGCGTTGAGCGCGCGAACCGCGCGTGTATACAGGCTGACGAGCTTGGACATTTTGCTTTCCTCTGTGCACCACGAGCAGCCGGCATTCCTCACCCCAGCCGCGCTTTCTCGTTGCGCCAAAATTCAATGAATCCTTGTTCCCCGGAACACAGTGACCGCCGATCCTTCCGCAAAGAATGCCGAATCCGGCGGCTGCGCCAGCACTTGCGCGAACGACGGCCCATAATAAGGCGCCGCATCTCCGCGGAACTCTGCGATCTCTGCCCGTCGCACCGGCCATCGGGGGTGCTGCACTTCGTACTCGAGTGCACCGCCGTCTCGTTGCGCCGCATAGCCCCAGTAATGCTCCGTAATGAACTGCGCGAGCGATCCCTCCGCCGGCAGAAAGCTCTCTCCCGGCACCGTCATCCGCATCAGGCAGCGATCGCGCGTCGGGCCCCACGAATACTCAGCCTCGACCGCACCCTTCCCGGCGCATACGTGGTGCGCCATAGGAACACAGCGATAGTTCTCGCCAAAGGCCGCACGCGCCACCGCTGCCACGGCGAAGCGTGGCACCAGTTCCCTCAGAAAGGCCACACCGCGCCGTTCTTGTCTTTGAACGTAGAAGCGCAGGTTGACCTCCTCAAAAGAACGGTACAACGGCACCGTAATTCCGCAAACACATGTGCGGTTGAATTCGAAGCCGATGAGACTTACAAAGGTGCGGCCCTCCCACGTATCGAGCTCAGCGCCCGCGGGCACGTGCGCAGTGAGCAGCGCCGGATCGACGGCGTAGTTGAAAAACAGAAGATGATTCCATTCTGCGGTGAGAAATACGCCTGGCCGCCTCATCGCCCGCGTCCCTCAGGCCTCCCCATCCGCTGCGCAGATCCATCCCAGCTCGGCCCAGGTCCCGAACCACTCCTGCACGCACGCGGCGCGGCGCCTTTCCGGAATGGCCGACTCGGCGAAACCCGCATCAATCGCCTCGCCCAGACTCCTTGCCTGCCGCAGTGCCTCGAGAGTAAGGAATTCTTCGCGGGCAAGCCGCCGGTAGTAAACGGAAAAATCGACGCGATGCGCGGCCAGCCACGTCGCGCGGCGGCGCA
Organism: Acidobacteriaceae bacterium; assembly: GCA_030040425.1. Lineage (GTDB taxonomy): Bacteria > Acidobacteriota > Terriglobia > Terriglobales > Acidobacteriaceae > Telmatobacter. The sequence continues at coordinate 19,472 of JASHTS010000254.1, forward strand.
CCTTCGGCAGATTCACGGGCGCTCTCTCTTCCTCTTCGTGCTCTACCCCGGCTTCGCTGGTCAGCCGCTTTTCGCGCTTGTGCAGATCTAGCACCAGCTCATCTGCCGCATAGTGGAGCACCATCAGGTGCAGGTGCGGCTGCAGGCCCAGCCGCGACGAACCATCCAGTGCGGCGATCTGGGCCGGCGTCAGCGGGGCGCGTTCAGCCGAGTCGAACGATTCCACAAAGGCCCACTCGATGCGGGCCACATCCATGGCGAGCGCATGACGGCGGCCGGCAAACTCGGGATGCGCCTTCAGCCAGTCGACCAGCTTCGAGCCCAGGTTGCGCAGCGTGAACGACCGGCTGGGATGCTCGGTCAAGTAGGCGACGGCGAGCGCATCGAAGCGCGCCGCGCCCACCACCGCGCGCAGAGCAGGGAAATCTTCGGCGAGCGAGCCCAGCACGCGCAGCCAGTACTGGCGGTTGTAAATCTCCAGTCGCTCGAAAGGATTGAGCCGGCTGTTGGGCGCGATAAACGACGCGGCCACCTCGGCCATCGCGCGTCCGTCCACCGTCTTCGCGCGCATCCCTTCATTCGCCGTGAGCGGCTGCAGCACCGCGGCGGCCATGGCGCGCTGGATGGCCTCAAGATTCATCGCGCCGCCTCGACGAGCTCCGGCGCCTGCCGGTGAAGATAGCGGTTGGCCTTGAGCGCCTCGGCGTGCACCTCGTCGAAGCTGGGAATGTGGTCGTCCCACTCGAGCAGCGTGGGCGTGGGCCCGCAGCGCTCGACGGCGCGCGCATACAAGTCCCACACCGGATCGATCACCGGATGGTCGTGCGTGTCAAGAATGAATTTCTCGTACTTCGAGTGCCCGGCGATGTGAATCTGCGCCACGCGGTGCGCGGGCAAGGCGTTCACGTAGTCCATAGGATTGAACTCGTGGTTCATGGCGGAGACGTAAATATTGTTCACGTCCAGCAGAATGCCGCAGTCGGCGCGCTCCACCACTTCGGTCAGGAACTCCCACTCCGTCATCTCAGAGGCCGTGAAGGCCGCGTAGGAACTCACATTTTCAACCGCCACCGGAATCTCAAGAAAATCCTGCACCCGGCGCACGCGCTCCGCAGTGCGATCCACGGCTTCCCACGTATACGGCAAGGGAAGCAGGTCGTGCGTGTACGTGCCGTCCACGCTGCCCCAGCAGAGATGGTCGCTCAGCCACGGGGTCTTCGTGCGCCGCACCAATTGCTTGAGCCGGCGCAGATGCTCGGGATCGGGCGCGGTCACCGAGCCGAAGTACATCGACACGCCGTGCTGGACGACGCGGTATTGTTCCAGAATGCGATCGAGCGTGGCCAGCGGACGGCCGGCATCGATCATGTAATTTTCCGAGATGATCTCAAACCAGTCGACGACCGGCTTGCGCGAAAAGATATGCTCGTAATGCGGAATGCGCAGGCCGATGCCGACGCCGTGGTTCTGAAACGAGTTGAAGCGATTGCCGGGCATAAAGACAGGGATCAGGAGTCAGGGGTCAGAAGCCAGTAAACAGTGAACTGTGTCCAGCGCACCGATAAGGGAAACCGCCGAAGCGAGGAATGAAAATTATGAATGGGATCGGCGACCGGAACGGATGCGCCGGCGGCCGATCCCGGAGACGCTCACGCGAGGAAAGCGTGGGGCATCGGTGAGCCGTCTGTAGCGCAGCCGCCTTTGCCCTTGCAACTGTTCTTGCCCTTGCAGCCGTTGTCGCTGGATTTGCAGCCGCCTTGTCCCTTGCAATCGTTTTTGCCTTTACAGGAGTGTTTGGCCGTGTCGGCGCTCCCGGAGTAGCGCAGACCGGCCTTCAGCAGACTCGCCGAGGTAGTGCGCACGCCGTTCTGGCCAGACACGTTGGTTGACGCGTGGGCGGCGACGGTGGTGCCGCCGGTCAGGCCGGCAAGCGCCGCGGAGAGGAGCAGTGCGTTGATCTGGTTCTTCATGATCGATAGACCTCACAGGGTTAGGCGGAGTGCCTCCGCGTGTTGTGGTCCTGGAGAAGCGTCCCATCAACCGGCTCCTCCGCGAAGTTCAGTGACGCACCCATGGGACTTGTGTGCCCGAAGAAAAGTTACAGGGAAAATGGGTCTTCTGGCTACCGGAATGTTATGAAAGCGCGTCTTTCCGGTGACGGCCGGCGTGCCAGGACGGTCGTTGGCTGCGCCGCGCGCTTTGCGTTACCCTGATTCTGCCTGCCGGAGCCGTTGCGCGTGGAGGTCTCGTTGGAACGTACGAAAACATTGGGTGCGGTGTCCCTGGCCAGTGTGATGATGGCGCTGCTGCAGAGCATGTGCACCGCGGTACTCACCATCAACGGGATCCGCGTAGGCATCGGCCTGGCCGCTCTGGCCGCCAGCAGCATATGGACGCCCGTGCTCGCCTTCCACCGCGACGCCATCCGAATTCCCATGCTTACACTTGCCGTGGCGGGCGCGCTCGTGAACCTGGCCGTGCTGTTCTGGATTTGGCGTCTGCGGGCGCGGCCTGAAGCACAGTGGCGCCGGAAGGAAATCACCAAGAAGCAGCGCGCCTCGGAGTGGTTGCAGGTGGCCATGTCATTGGCCACACTGCTGCTCGTAGGGCTCGAAATCTGGACGCATCCGATGCTGAATCACGGAGCCTCGGCCTTCTGAGACCACGCGACGCGGTGCCGCGGCGAATTCGAATTCCCGGCGTCCTCATCGCACACGCGTCGCTCTACGGCCCGGCGGTCTCCATCTCCTTCTCCAGCCGATCGTGCAGACGCTGGGAGAATCCCGCAGGCAGCTCGAAGACGCGCTCGTCGGCGATGAGCACCACCACATTGCGCGTCGAGTCGAGCACCGCCGAGCAAATCTCGCAGGTTTCCAGATGCTTGTCGATCTGCGCGCGCAGGGCCGCCTCCACGTCGCCATCGATGTACGCGGAGATGTGCTGCCAGACGTGTTTGCAGTCGATCCTCATCTTGCCCACCCAAACAGCTTGCGCCCTTTGGGTGCAAACCTTTTCAGTTTGCCGGCGAGCGCCCGCTGCAGCAGCGCCCGCGCGCGATGCAGGCGAACCTTCACCGCGCCCTCGGCTATGCCCAGCGCAGCCGCGGTTTGACGCAC
>JASHTS010000255.1 GCA_030040425.1 Acidobacteriaceae bacterium
CCGTTTCTCTTTGCGCGAAAGATTCATGCCACGCCGCTTGACCGGCTTTCGGCCTGTCCGGTGTTCGGAGGTGGATTGCGCAAGGTCCGCCCAGCCTCGACGGCAAAATCAGCGGCATGGTCAACTTCATGGCCATCCACGAGACGTATCACCTCGGCCAGGCCTCCTATCTGCGCAGCTGGCTGGGGCACAAGGGGATGACGGGTAACCACATGCCCGCCTGAAGGCTAGTGACGACCTGTCGCGTTTAAAAGTCTGAAAGGTCTTGATCGCTCCCCCAGATTCGGCATCGATTCACAAAAAGATTTACAACTTGAGGCTTGACATGCGCACCGGAGATGGTGTTACTGTGAGTAACATCATGGCGCGGCACACAAAACCGGATCACGACCCAGGCGAGCTGGGCGAGCTCGAGCGCAACGTTCTCTCCGTCGTATGGCGTCTGGGCGCTGCCACGGCGGAAACGATACGCGAGGAACTGGATCGGCCCTTGACCGACTCGACCATTCGCACCGTGCTGCGGCGCCTCGAAGCCAAAGGTTACGTGGCGCATGCTCTCGAAAACCGCAGCTTTACCTATCGCCCGGCGGAATCGCGCCAGCGCGTGGCCGGCCGCGCCGCGCGGCGCATCGTCGACTGGTTCTGCGACGGCTCGGTCGAAGCGCTGCTTGTGGGCATGGTGGACCAGAAGGTGCTGGGGCGCGGTGAGCTGCAGCGCCTGGCTGCACGCATTGCGGAGGCGGAGAAGGCCGACGCGGCGGCCCATGAAAAGCGGGCTGGTGAAAGGGCGGCAAGGCCGGATTCGGGCAAAAAGGAGGCCGGACGATGACAACCCTGGTGTTCGAGGCTGCGCTGCGTTCGCTTCTGCTCGCCGTTGCGGTGTGGGCAGCGCTTGAAGTTTTCCGCGTGCGCAACGTTCTGGCCGAGAAAACGGCATGGATCATGGTGCTGGCCGCCGCCGTGGTGATGCCGCTGATGCTCGTGGTCGCCGCACGCTTTCCCCGTTTGCCCGCGCCGCGGCTGGTGCTTCCGGCAATCGCCGCGCATGCGCCGGTGCGCGCGGCAAGGCCGGCGGCTGTGACGGCTGGGGCGCAGTTTGCGCCGGCGCAGACTGCGCTCCCTGCCCCTTCCGCAGCGCGGCCAACCACCAGGCTGAGCCGCAACGCGTTTGCGCAGCCGCACGCTGACGAGCTGAGCGGCCCGCGCCGTCCCTACCTCTCAAAGCCGCTTGACCCGGCCGGACTGGGCCTGACGGGAACGGCTAGGACGGGAGCTGATGAGGCCGGGGCTCACAAGACCCTAACAGATCGCGGGGAAGAGACCACCGTCCAGCCGCGAACAACAAATTCCGCCTGGATGGACGCGCATCTCCCCCGTCCGCTCACGCCTGCGGCCTTTGCTGCGATGCTCTATCTCCTGGTCGCCTTTGCTCTCAGTCTTCGGCTTTTGCTGGGGCTCGCGGTCACGTGGCGTGTGTGGCGCGCGGCGGATCCGGTGCCGGCGCCCGACACCGCTGCCGGGCTGAGCCTGCGTGCCAGCGATCAGATCTCGACCCCGGTGACCATCGGATCGGGAGTGCTCCTGCCTGCGGAATACTCCGCGTGGACAGAAGACAAACTGCGCATCGTGCTGGCGCACGAACGGTCGCACGTGCGGCAGGGCGACTTTTATTTGCAACTGCTGGCGAGCCTCTACGCGGCGCTGCTCTGGTTGAGCCCGCTGGGCTGGTGGCTCAAGCGCAAACTCTCTGACCTGGGCGAGGCCATCGGCGATCGATCCGGCCTCGAGGCGGCGCAATCGCGCACTGCCTACGCCCGGGTTCTCCTCGAATTCGCGGCTGCGCCGCGCCCCACCGTACTAGGAGTCGCCATGGCCCGTCCATCCAGTCTCTCCCGGCGCATGGAGCGCCTGCTCAACGAGTCCGCTTTCCGGCAGGCTTTCTCGAGCCGCGGCCGCGCGTTTGCCGCAGCCCTGCTTCTACCGGTAATCTTTTTTGCCGCCGCCGCGCTGGTGCGCGTGGAAGCAGCGAGCCAATCCACACCGGCCGCTTCCGCGAAGCAGAGTGCGGATTCGGCCGCCAAGGCGCAGGCTGCGCAAGCACAGGCGATAGCCCAGGCCGAGGCCGCGCGCCAGGCGGCAAAGCAATCTGAGGATCAAGCTGTGCAGGACACGGACCGGGCTGAGGCTGAAGCCGCGCTGGCCGAGGCGCAGGCGGATGCCGCGCAGCAGGCGCAAGCCGACGCGGCGCCGCTGGTGAGCCCCGCCCCCTTCGATCCGCCGGTGATGCGCATGCAGGTTCCCAATGGGCAGCCGGTGCGTGTGCCCGACGGTGTGCGCACGGTGATCGTCGAGGATTCGACGAGTGACAGCGTCCACGCTTTCGGCAAGGCCGGAGACACGCTTGCGCTGCTGAGCGGCGGACACGCGCGGGTGGAATCCGGCGACGCCGTGGCAGAAGCCTCGTTTGATCGCACGCTCAGCTCCAGCGGCAACCTCGATTTGCACGTGGCCACCGGCTGCGGCAACATTCACCTCACGCACGGCGCGGCGGGCCAGGT
>JASHTS010000256.1 GCA_030040425.1 Acidobacteriaceae bacterium
CGCTAGGTGATCTCCCGACCCTGCCGATGAATACCCCGGAATTCGATTGACGATTGGACCATCTGCCCGGAAGAGCGCGCTTCGTCCTTCCATTTTTACGCCATAGAGAAGTTCAGCATAGGGGCACTCTCCGGGCTGGAATATCTCTCCGAATTCTCTATATAGACTCTTGACAGTTTCTTCGGCGGTTGTGCAGGCATGTTGAAAACCGGTTGCCGCCTGTAGCTGGCCCCATACAGTTTCGATAAGCTTGTCGATGAAAGGGCCGTGGCCTGCGCCAGCAAACAAGACAACAAGATCGCCTGTTTCGTCATAGCAGTCGATCTCGCGTGGCTCGAATCTGAGCTTGGGAACGTTTGTCTTTGTGCCTTGAAATGTTTCTTGGGTATCCGCGCAAAGTACTATTCCATCACTGCATTGGAAGCCCGCTACAATGGTCACAGCGCGCCTTTCATGCAACCGCTTAGGCTTCGGAAATTTCGCAAACGGCTGCTTAGGCTTGATTGAATACAATCGGCACCCCCTTGGTCAAGTGAATAATCTTGACCAAAGTGGTGCATGGCTCCTTCGGTCGTGGATTTCTCGAACCAAGAGTCATCCAGGGCAAGTCCGGCAGCTGATGACCTGCCGCCTAACGAGGACTTGGCGGGCAGATCCTGATGAGGAGTCACAGGCTTCTGAGTGAACGCGCGCATGGTTCACCTCGATCGTCTCGGTTATAGAATACTGTTACTTCGCAGCATTGAGGCTGGGCTCAATCCACGAGGTTACAAAGTCCGTAATGGCGGGGAACTGAGCAACCAGCAGCCCAATGATGGGCACTCCGATGAAGCTTGCATATCTGACCCAGAAGCCCAGGCCGAGCTTGCCCGGCTCTGTATTGGTAATGCGGCTGAGCGTCGAGTCACGATCCAGCCCAGCATATACCAGGGCTACCGCCGATCCCAGCACCAACACAAGCAAAAGCACTGAGATAGCAATCGTTGGCCGCGGAACATAGGGATAGAACGCAAGCGAAAACGCGAAACCCGCAAGCAGTCCGACGATCGAAAGCACCATGGTCCGCATCCGAGCCAGGAGGTTCTGCAGATACCCCACATAAATCAGGCACACAAATTCCTCGGCATGACGGGTTGGCTCGTCCTCGGATAACGGAAGCACATCATGGCAGACCGATTTCTCGCCGTCCCCCAGCAGATCCATGCTGCGCGTCTCGTTCAACCATTCGGGAAGAATCAAGTCAGTGATGATGTGCTCGGTGCATTGGCAGAACTCCTCACGCATGTGCCGGCTGTCACGGTCGTTGATCATTGCCAGGTCGGCCACCGTGCTGCGTTTCTCAACAAACTCTATTGCAGACGTGCAAGCAGTCTCAATGGAGGCGCGAATGAGCTCGTCTCCGTGGTCGCGGAATGCGGGGGAACGGAGCACATTTCGAAGGTGAACGAGCGATTCCAACTGATGCGAAAATACGGTGTACCGGGCTCGTGAAGATGTCCCGCTCAAGCTCCATAGGGAGTGCATGGAGAGGCCCTGCAGCGCCGAGAAAGTGCGGCGCAAAGGTGAGCGGTTCAGGGCCAGCAAAAGACGCTTGAGAGAAAACCACGTGCTCAGCAGCTGCGAGCACTCGAATATCAGCAGGTACAAAGCCAATGCGAGCAGTGCATGCAGCGCTTCGTTGAAGGCATGATTCTCCAGGCTATGAAAGATCGGGTCGAAGCCAGCCGGTCCTTCATGCCAAAGAGCATAGAGAGGGAGGGCCAGGACCGCGATCGGAAAAAGATAGACCCAGCCTCGGCGGAGGTCTGGGAGCGGCATGGCGCGGGATTCAATATCGCGGGCGATTGCACTGCTTGAGCGGGCCATGATGCGGGGAAGATGGGATTCACGCGGGAGAATTGGGCGGCCCTCGCCAAGTAGCGCCAGTCCGGAAAGCGTATGCCAGAACCACCAATAAAACCCGCTCAGGAGCAGCAGCAACGAGACCATTGGTGAAACGCCATTGGTCAAATGCACGGCGCGATATGCAGTTGGCACTCCATTGGGACCGTAGTATTCGAAGATTTTTGTGGCCACCCAGTGAGCGCCTGCGAGAAGAAGGAATGGAATGACGATGAAGACCATGGCGCATAGCGCGCGCTTGTACAACGACGGAACGCCACTCCGGCCCGTGAGAATCAGGCGCAGCCATGCCCGCAGTTGCCGGATGCGCGCTGCGTGAGGTTCGCCGAAAGACCGCAAAAAGATATCGAGCACGATCCCAAGACATGCCAGCCATGCAAAGATCAATAGGACCGAAATCCAAAGGGTGTTGCTTTTCTCAAGAAACGAACCGATGCGGTTTGAGCATCGCAACATGAGAATCAGGATGGATCCAATGGTTGCCCATCCCAGTCCGACGAGAAAGAGCTGTCTCTTCCCCGGCAAGGGCGCGAACTGAATAAGCATGCTCTGGTTTTCACGCCGCCATCCTAACAGGCAAGCGTAGAAATGAAGGCAGGCGGCAAGCGCCGCAAGGCCGCAGCAGAACTTCCATGCCGGGGGGAGCGTCAACTTCCAGAGCGGCCAGTTTGCTGTGGCGTCGATGTCTGACCCGCTCGGCAGATTCACCGTCGCTACGGTCGAATCGGGGGAATGGTGTCTCGAGGGAGGCTCGTTCGACGCCGCGACCGGCCAATAGGGCTCGGTCAACACGGCAACCGGCCAATACCCATCCCTTCCAATAACTGACAGCCAGGTAGACGGTGCCGCCGGGTCGGTGGATTTCTGCTCCCAAAAGGGGGCCATGTAGTCGGCTATATCTGCCTTCATGGGGTCAATGTAGCCCGGCGGTTTGCGGGGATCTTCATCGGTAATCAGGAATCGCGTGGCCAGATACGTGCCCTCCATCGTGTCGCTACCAAAGATACGGTGTGCGTGTCGAGCCGAATTAGTTGTGCGTCTGGTCCAATCCTGACCGCGCGGCAGAAGCGGGAAAGAAGTCAGAGCTTCGACGCCGCGAAACTCGGTGGAATCTATCTCGCGTCCGAACAGCAAGTCCGCGCCCATCGTCACGACAAAAGCATCCGGGTAAGCCCGATGGAGAAAACGCGTCAAGAAAAGGAAATCCAAAGTGCTGGTGCAGCGCAGAACGACGAAGCGTATCCCGTGTGTCTTAAGCGCGTCGATGATCCCGTACATCTGCGCTTCCTGAGCCAGCGCCAGGTTCGGGCCGCTGAACGTTGCGACCGTGTCTGTATCGTGGTGCGTGGACTGCGTGGTTTGCGGCTGAAGAACGACGTGAGCCGGGTTTGACTTGTCCGCTGCCGGAGAGGCAAAGATGGACTGCTCCTGGTAAGCCGATCGAAGCGAAGAAATATCCCGTGGATAGTACAAATGCAGGGGCGCCTTATCAAGTGGATAGGATGGCTCGCATGCGTTGAGAGGCTTCGCACCAACTACGGCCGCCGGCACATCGGGCAGGCTGCCATACGCCGTTTCGTCTTCAGAGAGAATTGCGACCTCTGAGACCGAATGTCCCCGGTCCCTGAGATACCGGAAGTATCGATCGACCTGAATCGCGTCATTCTGGCTGAAATCGGCTACACGGATGGGCACTGGATTCCACGCCTGCAACTCATTCCGGAGCTCGCGGAAGGAAGAACAGCCGTGAATCGTGCCTGTATAGAGCAAAACATTGGAGAACTTGCGCGCCTCTCCTCCTGGGTCGACGAGCGCGCGGGTTACGGAGGGAACCGATCCGGAAAATGTGGGCCCGAGAACCCGCAGGGCGCGGTCGGCTTCCTTTGCATCCATGTGCTCGTGAATCCATTTCAGGGCGTTGTCCCATTGGATTCGGTTGATTCCCGTGGTGGGCTTCTCTCCCACCAAGAATACGAAAAGCCCATGAGTGTATGCGTCGTCATAGCGCTGAGCGGCCGATCGATGCATGCCCTGTCGAAACAGAATCAGGCCAGGGCACAGTTCTCGCTGCGATGTGTCCTCGTTCTCCGCATTCTGATCGCTGAGACCGGAATATTCTGCCGCATCCGCCTTCCACGGAAGCCAGGACGAATCGTAAGTGTATCCCTGATCCTGGGCCGCCTGTTGGATTGCATCGATGGTTCGATCGAACTGGAGATTCAGAAGCGTGTGCAAAGGGTCGGGCACCGTGGCGACCAGAACGTGTATGTCTTTGGGGAGCAAATCTGACGTTGGCTTCGATTGTTCCGTGACTCCGCTGAGAAACTGGCGCACCAATGCAGCAAGTTCTCCCGGTGAAGACGAAGCCTTGCCGCCCTGCCGGTCGGCGAATGCTGAGCAAACCGTGCCTACGAATTGGGGTCCTCCGGGTGAAACGCTGTGGAGGTTGCTGGAACTCGTGGTCGGCGACGGAGCTGCGGGCGTAACCGCCAATCGAGATCCGGCCGCCAGTACCGCCATTAAAATGAAGGCACCCACGTCACGTCTCATGAACCCGCCTTTGCAAGGAATACCCGGATTTCTTCACTTCACGCTGTTGAACTGCCCGCACCGGGCAGTGGAAATGGCCGGGAATGGTGCGCATTTCGCAAGGAATTTCCAGACATGGATTGGCTACCGATCCGGCATGCTTAGGATTAAGCGACCGCACACCGCTGGCGGCCGTTCACGAGGCGCCCGCTTGTGGATTGTTCTTCGCTCTACCGCGGGCGCGGGCACCCCTACGAAAAATTGGCCGCCGATGGATCAATAGTGCAAACTCGCCCGGCTCCGTATCAAAAATTGGCATGGAGTTGGTCCATGGTGCTTGAAAGACGGGGAGCTGTAGCGATTCGTCGTAGTCAACGCGCGCGGAAGAAGTGCGAGATGTTGCTCCAGTTTTCAATCGATGGGTACCACTACCGCGCGCTCTGCACCCTTTTCCCGACACCCGCTTTTACGCCAACCATCCTTCATAAGAGCCGTATGCGTAGACGCGCACGTACGAATCTGGCTCTTCATGGGCGGATACTTGGGACATCGAATGCCGTGACGGTTACAGTGAAAGCGCCTCAATAGGCGGAGGGGTGTTTGAGACCACCAGTTGCGCAAGGGAGATTGAAGAGCAAAAGCTGTGATGCGCGAGTACCTGCGAAAGCACAACCAATGACGGGGGCTGGAATAGACTCTGCTCAGTGACGAAATCGAGTACGATCGTTCGAACTGTCAAGAGGGAGGAATCGGAAGATGCGGATGAGGGAATTTGTTTTCTGTGCTGCTTTTGTGCCAGCTGCCTTGTCGGCTTGGACACAGCCAAAGCCAGCGCATGCACCGTTTACGGCGAAGGATTGGGCGACGCTGCACAGTGCGCGGGCGGCGGCAATAAGCGGAAATGGGACGATTCTGTACGCGGTGACCTATGGAGCCGAGAAGGGAGAAACGCACACGGACTGGTGGACGATCGGCTCTGATGGGAACAACGCGAAGAATTTGGAGGTTCCGGAGGGTTTTCGCCCCATGGGATTCACACTGGACGGGCACAGCTTGTACGGCGAATGGAAAATCAATGATCTTCAGCAATTCGCTATTTTTGCACTGAAGGAGGGCACGTTTGCGCCGTCGCCAACGACGGTCGTGGTGCTGCCGCGCGGGATCGGTTCGGCAACTCCTTCGCCGGATGGGAAGCGGTTTGCGATTGCTGCCGATCCGCGGGAGCCCGACCCTCTCAAGAACACACGTCACGTGCAGGAGCCGGAGGAGACGAGCCTTTACGTGGTAAATGCAGATGGGACAGGCGGTAGGTGGTGGTGCCGGGATCTGAAGTACGTGTCGGGCACGTTGACGGTGGGTGGTGGAGTTGGCGCGGCAGCGTGGAGCGCGGATTCGCAGTCGCTGGCGGTCCTCTCGCAGCTGCCGCGGATCGGGCATCACGAGGTTGCGTCGTATATCGACATCTGTGACGCATCCGGAGCGCGGCGTGTGGTGGATATTCCCAATGCGGTGAATGGGATTGCCTGGGCAGATGGCGAGAAGGATATTGCATTCCTGTCGACGAAGTCCCAGGTGCTGACGCCGGAGCATGTTTGGACGGTACCGGCCACGGGTGGCGCGGACGAGGATCGGACTCCAGATTTGAGCGGGACGGCGGTGCAGCTTGCGGGCGATGCCAAGGGACACGTATGGGTCAGCGTGGAGCGCGGCGTACGCAGCGAAGTGGATGAGTTTCGCGATGCTGAGCTGGCGACGGCATATCGCTGGCCGGAAGGCATCGTGCGTGGCTTGCCGGTGGAGAGCGAATATTCAGGCGCCGGCGATCACATGGCGTTCACAGTGAGCGATCCGGTGCACACAGGGAACGTGGCCGTGCCCGATGGCGAGAATTTGCGCACGATTACGCACGAGGGCGATGAACAGATCGCGGGCTTCGAACTGGGTCCGGTGCAGGTGGTCAATTGGAGAAGCAAGGAAGGGATTGCGCTGGAGGGAATTGCGACGTTCCCGGCGGGATACGAGAAGGGGAAGAAGTATCCGTTCCTGGTGTTGCCGCATGGAGGGCCCGAGGCGAACGATTCGCTAACCTTTGACCCGTTCTCGCGGATGATTGCGGGACTGGGCTACGTGGTGCTGCAGCCGGAGTATCGGGGATCGACGGGGTATGGCGCGGATTTTCTGGCTGCGATCTATCAGCACTTCGGCGATCGCGCGTATCGGGACGTGGATAGCGCGACCGATTTCGCGATTGCGCAGGGATGGGCAGATGCGAACAGGCTGGCGATCTTTGGATGGAGCGCGGGCGGATTCATGACGTCTTGGACCGTGACGCAGACGAACCGATACAAAGCCGCGGTCGAAGGTGCGGGGATTACGGACTGGGGACCGTTCCTTTGGACAAGCGACATTCAGCAGATCGATTATGACGCGCGATGGACGGACAAGGTCCCGGATGCATTCAGTAAGTTTTCGGCAGTGGATTTTGCGGACAACGTGACAACGCCGCTGCTGATCCTGCATGGCGAAGCAGACCAACGCGTGCCGACGTTCCAGGGGATTGAGTTTTTCCAGATTCTGGCGGCCAAAGGAAAGACAGTGCGAATGGTGACTTATCCGGGATCCCCACACTTTCCGGTCTTGTGGGAACAACGACTGGATGTGATGAAGGAGCTGGCGGATTGGTTGGGGAAGTATAACAAGTGACCTCAGGAAAAACCTCGGCAGCAGGAGACGCGTTTTGTTCCCCACGTTCAATCCACATTAAATGAGACATCGCCAAGTCATTCGTCAACATGAAAGCAGCTTCTCAGCGTGTGAACGCCCATCCGGAAATGACCTTTTGGTAACTGACGGGTTGGCGACAACACTCCGACAATGGAGTCTAGGCCCACCCCAAGACTGGTCTGGTGCCACTTTCAACAACCAACATGGCATGTGCGAGTAGAAGGAGAGATGCCGTCATGCTCCGGACAGCAACCTATTTGATCGCGGCGCTTCTCAGTGTGCAAGTAGCCCGAACCGCGGATAAGAAGCAGACGCTCCAGATTTCTCTATCTCCGCACACCATCGAAGCAGCATCCAATGGCAACCTGGTGCTGGATGCGCATATTTGCAATTTGTCGACACAGCCTGTCGATTTGATGGCGGCTATTTCGGATGACAATCTCAATGTGTTCTTTGACTACAGCATTTATGACAGCTCCCCGAGGGTAATTCCGCGCATTCATCGCACCACTTCTGACTCCCTCAACATCCGCCTGGGCGGTATACCATTAGGGCAGTGCGTGGACACTGGCACACAGGGCCTTATAACCGCATAGGCGATGAGGCAACCAGGCGTGTATAAAGTTCAAGTTTTGCGCCACGATTCGGGACACCTTCACTGCCTGGGTTCATCGAATATCGTCACTGTTACGGTGAAGGCTCCTAAATGACTGACGGGCACGCCATGGTTTCATGGGATCGCATGGGACTGACGGAACCGGGGATCAAAAGGACGGCGCAGGCACCACATTGGACTTTAGAGGCCCGACCGCAAACCGAACGTGTTGAGCCCGCAGAACTCGGGCCGACCGCCTGCCCGAGCCAAAAGCGAATGATACCCTGCTCAATGAGCTTCGATCCCCGCAAGAAGTGGTTCGCTTTTCACCGGCATGAGGCGAACCCTGGGTCTCTATAGGTCTGCGCGAACGCGCTTGCATAAGCCATGTAGGATCGCGCGTTGCGCGATTTGGCTGCAACGTTTCGCATCTGTCGCCTCCGGGAGGACCGCATGAACCGCAGAGAATTTTTGAAGTCGGCTGGGATTGGTTCGGCGACAAGCTTTGCGGGCGCCCCTCTGATAAAGGCCGCTGCCGGAGCCCAGCAACAGGGAGGCGGACTCCCTGTTCGCGACAGGCTCTGGCAGTCAGAAGGTCCCGCGACCGGCGAACCGAGGCAGGTGGTCGTCATTCTGGGAGAGTCCGTTCGTTACGACATGCTCAATTGCAATCGGCAGACCGGCCTGAAGACACCCAACCTCGACCGGTTAGCCCGGCAGGGCATTCGTTTTGAGCGCGCATACAACTGCCAGCCGGTGTGCGCACCCGCCCGTTCGGCTATCTGGACCGGCCTGTTTCCTCACACCAATGGCGTGATGGGCAACAGCATGCCGCTGGGTGACACGGTTCATACCATCGGCCAGCGCCTCAACGACCGCGGGATTCACTGCGCATTCATGGGCAAGTGGCATCTTTCCGGCACGGATTACTTCGACACCGGAATTCCTGCGCCGGGATGGGACCCCGTCTACTGGTATGACATGCGGACGTATTTGAGCGAACTGTCTCCGGAAGACCGGATGCGATCTCGCGATCCGGCCACGGGAAGAGACAAGTCCTGGACGGCAGATATGTGTTATGGACATCGTGTCACCAATCGCGCCGTCGATTTCCTGGCCCGGCACAAGAGCGAAGACTTTCTGCTGGTGGTTGCTTACGATGAGCCACACCATCCCTGGCTGTGTCCCGTTGAATACACCGAGATGTACAGGGACTACGCTTTCCCGCGCAGCGCAAACGTCGACGATCCGCTGACCAACAAGCCTGTCGAGCAGCGCATATGGGCCGGCGCACGGCTGGGAAAGACGCTGCCCGCTTTCAAGCACGGCCAGTACTTCGGCGCGCACACGTTTATTGACAACGAAATCGGCCGCGTCCTGGATCAACTTGAGAAAAGCGCGCCGAATGCGCTGGTCGTCTACACGGCCGACCATGGTGTTTTTCTCGATTCCCATCGCCTCGTTGATAAGGGCCCGGCGATGTACGAGGAGATTACGCACGTGCCCTTCCTGGTGCGATGGCCCGGGCACGCGCCTGCGAATGCCGCTTCATCGAGCCTTGTTTCTCATGTCGATCTCGACGGTACTTTGATGGAGTTCTTCGGATTCGAAGTTCCCAGGACGCTGGAGGGCGGCAGCATGCTGCCGCTGCTCAAGGACCCGAGCGCGACGGTGCGCAAGGAAGTGTTCATCGAATGGGGCCGGTACGAGGTAGATCACGATGGCTTCGGGGCATTTCAGCCGATTCGCTGCGTCTGCGATGGGCGGTATAAGCTTTCCGTCAATCTAATGGTCACTGACGAACTCTACGATCTGGAAACGGATCCGGGTGAGCTCAACAACCTCATCGAATCGCATGAGCACGCGGCTATTCGCGACCGTCTGCACTATCGACTGATGGATTGGATGAACACTTCGCGTGATCCGCTCCGCGGTTATTACTGGGGCAGGCGAGCGTGGCGCCCCGGCTTTCCCGAGACATGGGAGAATGCGGGAATGACCCGCCAGCGTGAGAACGACGGTTATCTTCCACGCGAGCTGGATTACGCGACGGGCCTGACCATGGTGGACGCCACCAGGATCAAAGGCAATGGAGCGCCGAAGGTCGAGGCGGAGCCGGCCATGGCGAGGTGAGTTGAATGGCGCGTTTGTGCTCTTGCTGATGACGTGCGCAGAAGGGAACGCGCCGCATTCGAAACTCCCGATTGACAGACCCGAAGGTGAAGGAATAAGGTTTCTTGCGGTCCAAAACCGCGCACGAGCTCGCATCCCCAAGCAAATCCATATCCCTCAATGGAGGCCGTGCTATGTCAGCCAGATGTTTCAAAACGTGGACTTTGTTACCGCCGGAAAATGAAAAGGATTTCATTGGAAAAGTGAAGGCAGTCGGCCGGTCCGCCATGAAGCGCAGAGGCGGAAACCGGGTTTCGGGCCACGGGGCGGAACAGGTTTTTTTCACCCAGAGATCAGCGCACTTGTTGGGCACGGTAGTGCTGGCAATTCTATGGCTGGCGCTGGCGCGGCCATCCTGTTTCGGACAGGTAGACACCGGGGCCATCGTCGGCGGCGTTCAGGATTCGACCGGCGCGGCGATTCCCGGAGTCAACATAACCGCAACCAGTGAGGGAACCGGCATTAAACATAGGACCGTCACGGACGCGGCCGGTGAATATACACTCAGCCCGCTGCCGCTCGGCTTTTATACCCTCGCATTCGAGCGGCAGGGGTTTAAGACCAGCGTGCAGCGGCACCTTGAAGTGACGATTCAGGCGCAACTCAAGGTGGATGCCACGTTGCAACTGGGGGCCGTGACCCAGAGCGTGCAAGTGAGTGCGGCCACCCCGCTTTTGGATACCCAGACATCGTCGATGCAGCAACTGGTCGGAACGGCTCCCATCAATAATTTGCCGCTCAATCGACGCAACGCCACATTCCTGGCGCAGCTCTCGCCGGGTGTCACCTTTGCCCAGCACGATACGCGCGGCCTTCAGGCCAGCGGCTCCTTCAGCGCCAACGGAATGGGCCGCACCGAGAACGACTACTTACTCGATGGCCTGGATAACTACTCCTACATCGGAGACCTGGTCAACCAGACTGAATATGCCCTTCTGCCCCCTCCAGACGCGTTACGCGAGTTCACGGTGCAGACGAGCAACTACTCGGCCGAATTCGGCCACTCCGCTGCAGCCATACTGAATATCTCAACCAAGTCCGGAACCAACCAGTTCCATGGCGATCTCTGGGAGTTCCTGCGCAACGACGACTTTGATGCCGCCGATTACTTTGCAACCACGGGCAAGCCGGAGTTCCGCTTCAACCAGTTCGGGGGCACGCTGGGTGGGCCCATTATGATTCCGCACGTCTACAGCGGGCACGATCGCACCTTTTTCTTTGTGGACTATCAAGGCGAACGCCAGGTGCAAGGGCTGACCTATGACGAGAACGTGCCAACAGCGGCCGAGCACAACAGCCTCGCTACGGCCACTACGAGCGGCTTGAATCTACAGGACCTGATCACGCTGCAGACCGGTACGACGACCGATGCGCTGGGCCGGACCTTTCCGAAGGGCACGGTCATGGACCCAACAACCACCCGCGCGGTCACCAAAGGCGCGGTGGATTCGGTAACCGGTCTGGCGGCGACGTCGACAGGGTATGTACGCGACCCCTTTTACACCGGCTCGCTCAACGGGACGACGAATTTCACCGGTGCGACCGCACAACTGAACCAGATTCCCGCGTCAAGACTGGATCCCGTCGCGGTAGGCATTCTGAGTCTTTATCCTTCACCGACAGGTTCCGGACTTGTGGGCAACTTCATTGATAGCCCCAACAACACGCTGAGCGAAAATGGCGGGGATGTGCGCGTGGATGAACAGCTCGGACCGTCCAATTCAATGTTCTTTCGTTACGGGTATCAGTTCACAAACCAGTTTCAGGCATCGCCTTTTCCCGGGGTTGCCGACGGCGCTCCCTCGCGGCCGGGCACCGGCTATACCGAAGGACAAAACGGCGCCCTGGGCTGGACCCATATCTTTAACCCAAGGATCATCAACGAGACTCGGTTAGGATACACCCGCATCTTCGACAAGCGTCTTCAATACGACAGCTCGGTGCTGGGGATTCCCGCGAAATATGGCATTCCGGGCATTCCGCAGGTCTCTGAGAACGGCGGATTGCCTCTCTTCTCGTTCAACCAGCTCTCCAATCTCGGCGCGGCTACCACGATTCCGAGCGACAAGGCCAGCGACGTGTGGCAGGCCACCGAAAACGTCACCCTGGATCGGGGACGCAATCAGATTCGCACCGGGTTTGCGTTTGAACACATCGCTTACCCCGAGGCAACGCCATCGCAGTCTCGCGGCAATTTCACCAGCAACGGAATCTACACATCGGTGGTGAACAGCACAGATCCCTCGACGGATCGCGCCCAAGCAGTGCTCCTTCCGCAGGTTTCACCGTATAACGCCCAACAGAACTATCTGGGAGAAGCCGAAAGCGTCACGGCCAGCAGCTTTTCGGCTGTCTATTATCCGATTCGCAAGAATTATGCGGGTTACGTCGAAGATGACCTGCGCGCGACCACCAATCTGACTTTGGACCTTGGCGTCCGTTATGAGTACATTGGCGATCCTTCAGAGCGGGCGGGACTCTTCGGGAACCTGATTCCGGCTCAGACTGGGGGCACACCCGATGAACAAAGCCATTATTATGTACCGGCGGAGAATATCGGCAAACTCCCGGCGGATTTTCTGAGCGTTCTCACCGCCAACAATATTATCCTCACGCCCACTTCGGGTACGGCCATCGGTTACGCGCAGACCGATAACTTTGCTCCGCGCGTCGGTTTCGCTTTTCAGCCATTGCCCAAAATGGCGATACGCGGCGGATACGGCATGTTCTTCCAGGGGGTGGAAAACCGCGGCATATCTACAGCGGTATTCATTAGTTTTCCCTTCCAGGTTTCAGAGAGCTACAGCGATCAAAGTGCGGTCGAGGCGATAATCGCCAACAAGACGCTCGACACGACGCCGGAAGGAACCGTTGGCCCCATAAACGAGGGACTCGCCAACGTTCCCCTTACGCCGGCAACAGCAACGGTAAGCAGCCTTTCGTTGGAAGGAGAGCCTCGCCATCCGAAGACGACGTATGCGCAAGCGTATAACCTGCAGGTGCAGTATCAGATCGCACCCACCACGATGCTGTTTGCCGGTTACGTAGGCGACAACTCACGGCATGTGCAGTCGAATATCGACACGAACTCAACTTCGCAGATTACCGCTCCGACCACGGCGGCAAGTACGATTGACTTCTTCCCCACCCTCAGCACAAACAGCGGAAACTACATTATTCGCAGCGGCTTCAGTAAATATAATGCTCTGCAATTCGGCGCCGAACGCCGCTTCTCCGCGGGCTTGGCCTTTACGGCGAATATGACCTGGTCCAAGTGCCTGGGCGATATTCACGATTTGCTCGACAATGACATTGGTGGTTATCGTGCGCCGTATGTTGCAGGGGTCGGGCTTCAAGCCGATACCACGCTCTGCAATACCGATGTGCGCCGCATTGTTCACACCAGCGGAACATTTGACTTCCCTTTTGGGCCGGGGCGCAAGTTCCTGCACTCGGGCCCGGGCTACTGGATCGCCGGTGGCTGGTCGATGAACTGGATCGTAACCGCAGAGGATGGAATGCCGTTTTCCGTCAGCTGTGCGGTTACAACTGCCTCTGGGCTGGGCTGCTTCGCGACAAAAGTTGCGGGACAGCCCCTCTACGAACACACGGTTGCTCACTGGCTGAATGCAAGCGCGTTCGCAGATCCGCCCGTGGTGGCGGCGGGAACCGCGGGGACACCGTCGAATCTCGGCGGCCCGGGAGGACAGGTGACCTACCCACCGTGGCGGCGCCTGGATGCTTCCATCTTCCGCCAGTTCCCGTTCATACATGAGAGCTACATCGAATTCCGTGGCGAAGTTTTTAATGTTACCAATACGCCGAATTTCGGAGCACCGGGCTCGCTTAACTTTACCAATCCTTCGACTTTCGCGCAGATTACCTCAACCGAAGACGTTCCAAACGACCCGCGTGAAATTCAGCTTGCATTGAAGTACTACTTCTGACGAGGGCCGTGGGTCATATTGGGACCTGATGATCGTGTACTGAGGAGCGGTGAGAGCACTAATGAGCGCTAGTGCGAAACGGAATGACGAACCAGGCTGACGCGAGCTCAGGAAAAAAGGAGAATGCTTCCCCGTATGGAGAAATCTTCCCCCGAAATCTCTTCGCGCCGCGCCTTTTTGCGCAATGCCGCGCTAGTTTCAGGCGCTGCGGCGACCGCGGCGGCATCGCCGGCGCATGCCGCTCAGGAAGGTGCAAACGCTCAGGGCCGCAAGCCGAACATCCTGATGATTTGTGCGGACCAGTTTCGCGCCGATTTCGTCGGCGCCAATCATGAGAACCCCTCCGTGCGCACTCCGCACCTGGATGCCCTGGCCAACCGGGGCGTCAGCTATCGACATTGCGTGACCAATCAGCCGCTGTGTTCTCCTTCGCGCGCCTCGTTCATTACCGGCGCCTACGCCACGCAAGCTGGCGTCTGGAAGCTCGGCCTGGAGCTCGACCACGGTCTTCCCACTATCGCCACCGAGCTTCGCAAGAGCGGCTATTCCACCAACTTCATGGGCAAGTGGCATATTTCGCGCACCAAGCTGCACGATGGCTCGCAGCAACTGGGCTGGATCCCGCCCGGCTCTTCGCGAGCCGGTTTCGACGATATATGGGAAGGCGCCAACGTTCCGGAACTCGTTTCGCATCCCTACGAGGGCAATTACTGGGACTCGAGCGGAACCAACATTGGCTTCAGGGACCAGTATCGCGTCGACTTTATTGCCGATCGCGCCGTAAAGTTCATCGAGCAGCCACACGAGAAGCCCTGGCTGCTGTACGTCTCGCAGCTCGAACCTCACCAGCAAAACGACATCGATGCGTTCGTTCCCCCGCTGCGCTATGCGGATGAATTTTCGTGGCTGGTTTATCGCTCGCAGCTCGAGGCGCAGCAGCAGAAAGACCTGGACGGGTTTGCTCATCCGCCGCGCTCCGCTTATTCCGATCCATTTATTCCCGAGGACCTTCGCAACCTCCCGGGAAACTGGCGTTCCCACATTTCCGGCTACTATGGGTGCGCGCAGGCCATCGACGATTGCGTGGGCAGCCTGACGGCGGCGCTGGAACGTACCGGGCAACTCGACAACACCATCATTGCTTTCTTCTCCGATCACGGCTGCACTTTCCGCACCCGATTGGGAGAATACAAGCGCTCTCCGCACGACTCTTCCCTGCGTGTGCCGCTGGTCATTGCCGGTCCGGGATTCGATCATTCCAACATCGTGGATGAGCTGGTCTCGCTCCTCGACCTTGCGCCAACCTTGCTTGACGGCGCCGGCCTCGCGCCGCCAAAGAGCATGTGCGGCAAACCGCTCAAGCCGCTGGCGCTGGATGCCGCGGCGCGCAAGGCATGGGACTCGACCGCATACTTCCAGATCAGCCAGTCCATCTGCGGCCGGGGAATCCGCACGCGCGACTGGTGCTATTGCGCTTTTGATCCCACGGTTGCTCGCGGCGAAGCCAAGTGGAGCACACACTACCAGGATTTTGCACTCTACTCGCTCTCCGGCGATCCGGCACAGATGGTCAACCTGGTTGGCCGGCCGGAATACAACGATGTGGCTGACGAGCTTCGCGCCGAGCTGCTGCGCCGCATCACGGCCGCGGGCGAACCCGAAGCGGAGATTACGCCAATTCACTATTACGCATGAGATCGAGCAAAAGAAACCGCCTATCGCCCGCCGGGAGCCATTCCGCTCTTGCCCGTCCAGCTTGCGAAGCCTGCCGCCATTCGTGATTCTTCGCGCCTGCTTGCAACTGCGCGGGCCGACATTGAGTGACACAGAATCCGAATGGAAAGGAAGCGATCATGATCAGTAGAAGAGGATTCTTGCAGGGCGGTGCGGCGCTAGGAGCGGGCAGCCTGATGAATCTGGCTCCGGCGATTGCGAGCCCGCAGACAGAGGATGCGCAACCCCGTGCATACGCCGAATATGCGGCGCTTTTTGCCGGGCGCCGTGGCGTTCACGGCAGCGCATTGTCCGGCGCCGCATTGCTGCGCGTCGTGCGCGAGTTTCATGACCGGCCTCTACCCGTCGGAACACGGCGTCTTCAACAACGTCACCACCGATACGGCCATTCATCCCAATCCGTACCCTGGAACTCCAATCTGCAGCTCTATAAGACTCTGCCTTACGCGGGACCCAACGGGATCCATTGATTGGAAGATTGCGCGCTCTCCGATGTTCCTCTCCCTCCGAAGGACACTCGTCATTTCCCGATCAGAGAATGGCTCTGTTCTAGCAAGGTTTCAAGTCGCGGAGATTTCTCTCCTGTGTCCTTCGCGAGCAGAATATTCGAATTATGCGGGGAAATTCGTAGATTAATCCATATGAGTATCAGATATTAAATTAGATACGGCTTAGTGGCGGAGCGGGCAGAAAGCGAACCGCTCTCCACCGCCAAAGTGCCTCGAAAATGCCGATTTGAGCCCAAACCGTTTCAGTTTCCCTATTGCCGATCATATGGTCGGGGCGATTACCAGCTCAAGCGACGCGGCGGGCATCGACGGAGCGAAGTCCACTTCTCATTACTGATACGAAGCCAGGTGAGCGCGTTAGCGATGTTGCAGTCGTCGAAGACCTATACTTTGCGGTGCGAACCCGGCTCCCGCATCCGCAGCGAACCGGTCTGACAGAGCCCTCCGTCTTCAATCTGATTGTGTCGTGGAAGCTTCATGAGTTCTTGTCTGTGACTTTACCTCCAGAGCGACTCCCTCGATATACTTCTGGCATGAACACGGCACAGGCTGGCATCTTCGCTCTTGGCACATCCTCGCATGCCTATCTGGAGTTCGACGTAGTGGATAAGAATCAGTCCAGGAATTTCGCGGCTGCTGTCGCTTCGATCCGAGAACCACGGACCACCACGGGTGGGGTCAATTTCGTCATCGGCTTTCGGCCCGAACTGTGGCAGGAAATGATGCCGGAAAACACTCCGCGCGGTGTTGAAGGATTCAACAAGAACATCGACGGTGTTGAAGGCTTTGTGATGCCGGCTACGCAGCACGACGCTTTGGTCTGGATGTCGGGAAGCGCGTATGACATGGTGTTCGACATGGCCAGGACAGTCATTCAGGATCTGACTGGGAAAGCTACTTTACAAGAAGAAACCACGAGCTGGTCATATCGGCACGACCGCGATCTTACTGGCTTTGTAGATGGGTCAGAGAACCCCACACTGCTGGACGCGCCCGTCGATGCCCTCCTGCCCGATGGCCTACCCGGAGCCGCCGGCTCCGTATTGCTCCTGCAGAAGTGGAGACATAGAACTACGGAGTGGGAAGCGCTGCCGGTGCCAAAGCAGGAACTGGTGATGGGGCGAACCAAGGCCGAGAGCATCGAATTGGAGAAGAAACCCGAGGACTCGCATGTTGCGCGAACGGACC
The DNA here is from genome assembly GCA_030040425.1 of Acidobacteriaceae bacterium. Lineage (GTDB taxonomy): Bacteria > Acidobacteriota > Terriglobia > Terriglobales > Acidobacteriaceae > Telmatobacter. The sequence goes on from JASHTS010000256.1 coordinate 17,301, forward strand.
AAGACAAGTTCGGTCATATTTTTCGGCGGAACATGCCCTACGGAAATGTTGATAACCACGGCACGGTCTTTGTTGGGTTCAGTGCAGAACAGCAACGGCTCACAAAGATGCTCCAAAGTATGGCCGGCGTGCTGGACGGCACACGCGATGCCCTGACACGCTACACACTGCCTCTGACAGGCGCATATTATTTTGTACCCTCTGTCGAAAGCCTGCGCGAACTGCGATAAGTCAGAAAGCACTTCGACGCCTGCCGACGCCGTCTTGGAATTGCTGCTGCCGAGGCGGT
>JASHTS010000257.1 GCA_030040425.1 Acidobacteriaceae bacterium
TTGCAATCGATGTACCGCGCCTGCTTCTGGTCGACGAGATACAGGTTGTTCCCCTGCTTGCTCACGGTCACGTTGATGTACTTCCGCACTTCGATATACCCGTCCGTCCCCAGGATGAACAGCCGCCCATCGCCCCAGGTGCCCAGCCCGTCCGGCGTGAACCAGTCCAGGCGCACGTACCCGAGCCCGCGGTTGCCGCGCAGCACCATGTCGCCAAAATCCCAGAAATCGGGATGCTCCGGATGCCGCACGTTGGCAATCTGCGACTCCACCACCTCCGCCTGCGTCGAGCCCGTATAGAAGAGAAACTGGTCCACCTGGTGCGAGCCGATATCGCAGAGAATGCCGCCGGACTGCTTCGTGCTCCAGAACCAGTCCGGCCTTCCCGATGCGCCGCCCGCCAGCCCGCCATGCTGAAAGATCTGGTGCGGCGCAATGTTGATGGTCTGGATCACCTTCCCGATGGCGCCCTGCTTGATCAGCTCGCCGGCATAAACAGCCGCCTTCACCTCGAACCGCTCGCTGTACATGATGCCGTAAATCCGCCCCGTCTCCGCAATCGTCTTGCGCAGCTCGGCGATCTGTTCGAGCGTGGTCGCTCCCGGCTTGTCGGAAAGAAAATCCTTCCCCCGCCGCATCGCTTTCACGCCCAGCGGCGCGCGCTCGTTGGCAATCTGCGAGCTCATCACCAGCTGCACTTCAGGGTTGTCGAGGATCTCCTCCTGCGTGGCCACGATCTTCACTTCGGGGAAACGCTTGCGGAACGCCGCCAGCTTGTCCTCTTCGCCGCCCCACGCCGCCACCAGCTCGCCCCCGCCGCGCTGGATGGCGCCAACCATTCCGTAGATATGGTCGTGGCTCATGCCGCAGACGGCGAACTTGACGTGATACTTCGGCGCCTCCTCCTGCGCCGCGGCCACCACCGCGTCTTCGATCGGATCTTTCACCATCGTCCCCTGGCCGCCCATTCCGTTCAAGGCCATTGCGCCTTCCGGCATCGCTGCCATCACGGCTGCCGATCCGAACCACCCGGCCTGTTTCAGAAACTCGCGCCGGGCCGTGAACACCCTGTTCATGCTTCCTCCGTTTGTGCCGGCCGTCGCATCTTTCGTTCGAACTCCAAACAACGACCCGAAAATCCGCTGACCGGACCATCTTCTCACGCCCAAGCGCCGCCTCGAAGTTGCGTTTCGGCCGGCCGTCCGGATTTCTGCCCGGCACAAACTTGATCCTCTCATCGCTCTGCGAATTTTCGCTTCTGAGCGCATCTGGTTTTCGCCGCCGGGCCGCGGCACGCCTATCTTCTCGCCACCAAGAAAATTGCCCGGCAATGATACGCTGGAAGGGGAAAGGGCGCCGAACTCTCCGCTGTCTCCGCGTCGATTCTCCTTCCCGGCACGGCCATGCTCCCATGACGCAAAACCTCTTTGACTTGAGCGGCCGGGTCGCCGTGATCACCGGCGGCACCACCGGCCTGGGCCACGCCATTGCGCTCGGCCTCGCCGGGGCCGGCGCCGACGTGGTCTCGAGCTCCCGCCGCCGCGATCAGGTGGACCAAGCCGCCGCGGAGATCGAAGCCCTCGGCCGCCGCTCCCTGCGCGTGACCAGCGACGTCACCGATCGCGCCTCGCTCCAGCGGCTGCACGACGCGGTCCTCACCGGGTTCGGCAAAGTCGACATCCTGGTGAACGCCGCCGGCATGACCTACAACGCCGACACGCTTGAAGCCGCAGAATCGGACTGGTTGCGCGTCATCGAAACCAACCTCACCGGAACCATGCGCTCCTGCCAGATCTTCGGCACGACCATGAAGAGCGCCGGCTACGGGCGCATCATCAACATCGCCTCGCTCAGCACCTTCGTCGGCTTCGCCCGCGTGGCCGCTTACTGCGCCAGCAAGGCCGGCGTCGCCTCGCTCACCAAGGTGCTGGCCATTGAGCTGGCCCGCACCGGCGTGAACGTCAACGCCATCGCTCCCGGCGTCTTTCCCACCGCGCTCAACGCCGCGCTGGTCAAGAACACGCCGCGCGGAGAAGACCTGCTGCTGCGCACGCCCATGCGCCGCTTCGGCGAAGCGCGCGAGCTCGCCGGCGCCGCCATCTTCCTCGCGTCGGAGGCTTCGTCGTTCGTCACCGGTGAAGTGCTCGCCGTCGATGGCGGTTTTCTGGCCAGCGGCGTCAACCGCTGAAACGATCTCAGAAATGCATTGTCTAGGAGCATGGCTTCGCGGCCGGAAAAACTCGATTGGAGGAGGCCTCGTAACAAGGGCACGGCTTTAGCCGGGCCATAATCGACGCAACATGAGTGCGGGCTTTAGCACCCGCTGCGCCCGTTCTCAGCTAATCCTTGCTCAAACAAGTTTTCCGCAGGCTTTTCGGCAGTGTCGCAACGGCCCTATGAAGGGCGGACTTCAGCCCCTCTGGGACGCTGAACAATCGAACCGGATCAACGCAGCAGCGGCCGTAACGTAATCCGGTCCGCGCGCCGGCGTCGATTCCGAATCCGAGGAACGCAATCTCCATGAAGATCACCAATGCCTCCGTCATCCTCACCTCGCCCGGCCGCAACTTTGTCACTCTGAAAGTGGAGACTGACGCCGGTCTCTACGGACTGGGCGACGGCACCTTGAACGGCCGCGAGCTCGCCGTCGCCAGCTACCTCACCGATCATCTGATCCCCTGTCTCCTCAGCCGCGATCCCTTCCAGACCGAAGACATCTGGCAGTACTTTTATCGCGGCGCTTACTGGCGTCGCGGCCCGGTCACCATGGCCGCCATCGGCGCCATCGACACCGCTCTCTGGGACATCAAGGGCAAGGCGCTCAACACACCCGTCTATAACCTGCTCGGCGGCAAAAGCCGCAGCGGCGTTCTCGCCTACGCCCACGCCAACGGCAAAGACATTGACCACGCGCTCGAAGACGTGGCCCTGCACAAGGAGCTTGGCTACAAGGCCATCCGCGTGCAAAGCGGCGTTCCCGGCCTCTCCGGAACCTACGGCGTGCCTAAAGGTGCCGGCCGCTACGAGCCCGCCGAGCGCGGCTTGCCCTCGGAGCACGCGTGGGCCACCGAGCCTTACCTGCGCCATGTGCCCGCGCTCTTCGCCCGCGTGCGTGAGCAATTCGGCGAGGAGCTGCATCTGCTTCACGACTGCCACCATCGCCTCACACCCATCGAAGCCGCGCGCCTCGGCAAGGAGCTCGAGCCCTTCCATCTTTTCTGGCTCGAAGACCCCACACCGGCCGAACTCCAGGAGGGTTACCGCACCATCCGCGAGCACACCACCACGCCCATCGCCGTAGGCGAAGTCTTCAACTCCATCTGGGACGCGCACGATCTCATCCGCAACCAGTGGATCGACTACCTGCGCATGACCATCACCCACGGCGGCGGCATCACGGCCATGAAGAAGGCAGCCGATTTCGCCGCTCTCTATCACGTGCGCACCGGCTTTCACGGCGCCACCGACCTCTCGCCCGTCTGCCTGGCCGCGGCGCTGCATTTCGATACGGCGATTCACAACTTCGGCATCCAGGAGCACATGCCGCACCCCGATGAAACCGACGCCGTCTTCCCCCACCACTACACCTTCAAAGACGGCTATCTTTTCCCTGGCGATGCGCCCGGCCTCGGCGTCGATCTCGATGAGAAACTCGCCGCGAAATTTCCCTACCAGCGCGCCTACTTGCCCGTCAATCGCAAGCTCGACGGCACCATGACCGACTGGTAAGACCCGCTACACCGCTCCCGCATCCAGGCTGACCTTCTTCCCCTGCGCACAGGAGTCGTAAATCCCTTTCACTAACTCGAGCGCGCGATAGCCCTCGATTCCCGACGAAGCCGCCCGCCTTCCCGTAGTACACGCTTCTCCAAAATCAAGAAAAGTCCTCTCGAACGGCGTCAGCGCAATGGCCATCGGGTCGGACGCACCCGACTTCGTCTGCTGCGCAACCGGCGCCGGCTCGCCTTCGTCGTCCTTCACGTCCCACGCCGTCAGTCGATCGCCCGTGATAATCGCACTGCCCTTCGTCCCATGAATCTCCACCCGCTCCGGATATCCCGGCCACAGCGCCGTGGCCGCCTGGATCACCCCCGTCGCTCCCGAAGCGTAGCGCATCACCGCGCAGAGCAGGTCTTCCGACTCCATCGTGTGAAGCGCGCCCAGTTGCCAATAGCCGAAGACCTCCTCCACTGCGCCTGCGAGGCTGAGCAGCACATCCACCTGGTGAATGGCCTGGCTGATCAGCGCGCCTCCGCCCTCGCCCGCCCAGCTCCCCTTCACCGGCCGCGCGTAGTACTCGTCGGAGCGGTGCCACTTCACGTACGCATCCGCCTCGAGAATTCTTCCCAGCCTTCCTGCATCGATAGCGCGCTTCAGAAACACCACCGCATCGTCAAAGCGATGCTGGCTCACCACCCCCAGTTGAATCCCCGCCTCGCGCGCCACGGCGATCATGCGCGCCGCCGTCTTGAGATCGACGGCCATCGGCTTCTGGACGAGCACGTGCTTGCCATGCCGCGCGCCCAGCTCCACCGCGGGCAGTCGGTAGCCGGGAAAGGTGCACACGTCGAGATAATCCACGTCGCCGCGCGCGGCCAGCTCCTCGGGCGTCGCCACAAACTCCGTGCCCCACGCAGCGGCAAACTTCCGTCCGCGCTCCGGCGTGCGATCCGTGCAACAGGTCAGTTGATACCCGATGTTCCGGTAGGCCTGCGCGTGCTTTTGCGCAATCGCGCCCGTTCCGATGATGCCAACGCGCATGATCCTTCAATTCTCTCCGGAATCTCGCTGCCTCAATCGCAACCGGGCGCCGCGAAGTGGAGCTCTCACTCTGGCGGCGCAGCTCACACTGCGGCAGCCGCCAGCCTGTCCGGTGGCCGCGCCGTCACCTGACCCTTCGGTTGCTCAAACCGGTTTTGCCGGAACAGCACCTTGTGCAGCACCAGCGCCGCTGCTCCGCGCAGCCGCGCCGCGTCGCCATCCATCGCCGCCACCACGCGCGGCGTGCGCGGCGTGAACGATTTGGCAATCAGCCGGCTCTCCAGCACCGGGCAGATGCGCGGCCACAGCGCGGTGCAATCGCCCACGATAATGATCACCTCCGGCGCCAGGCCGGCGGCAATCATGGTGATGCCGCGCGCCAGATAAGTCGTCATCTTGTCGATCGAGCGCAGGGCGCGCACGTCGCCGCCCTTGGCCAGCGACAGCAGCTCCTGAAACGTCGTCAGCGTGCTCTCCGGAACGAGCTCCTGGTAGTAGCGCAGGCCGGCGCGGTTGCTCGCGAAGGTCTCCCAGCAGCCCACGTTGCCGCAGCCGCAAATCGGCCCCGGCTCTTCGAGCGGCATGTGCCCGAACTCGCCCGCCATGTCGTCGCGTCCGCGCACCAGCCGCCCATCCACCATCAACCCGGTGCCGATTCCCTCCGACACCGATACGGCCACCATGTTCTGCGTGTCCACAAAATTGCCGAACCAGCGCTCCGCCAGCAGGCAGGCGTTGGCCGCGTTCTCCATTTCCACCGGCGACTCCAGCACCTTCTGCAACTCGGCATGCAGATCGATCTGCGTCCAGGGAACGTTGGGCGAGAAAAGCAGCCGGTGCGTCCTCTGGTCCACGCGCCCGGAGACGCTCACGCCTACGCCCTGAAAGATCCGGTCGCCCGCCGCCGTCCGCAGCGACCGCGCCGCCCTGGCTATATTCTGAATCGCCTTCTTCGTGTCGGCTTTCGACTCGCTCTGTCCTGAGAACGCCAGCGTCTCCCGGCTCAGGATCCTTCCATTGATGTCCACCACGGCCAGGTTGGCGTGCTCGGGCCTCAGGTCGATGGCCAGCGTCACATGCTTGTCGTTCAGCGTGACAAACACCGGCCGGCGCCCGCGCGGCAGCCGCCCCAGCGTTCCCGGCAGCACCCATCCCTCTTCGATAAGCTGGCCCGTAATCACGGAGACCGTGCTCGGCTGCAATCCCGTCAGGCGCGCCAGGTCGGCGCGGCTCACTGGCTGATGCAGATGGATGGTGTGCAGCAGGATGTCGCGATTGATCTCGCGCGCCGTCTCGCTCGAAGCCACACCCCCACGCGGCCCGGTCGTCTTCTTCGTCACGAGCACCTCAAGCTGCTTCTGCGATTCTCGCCTTCACTATACCCGACCGGACACGGCGGAAAGAAGCGTCTCACGCCTCCGTGCTGCCGGCGCGGCTCCATCCGCCTCAAAAGAAAATGCGCGGCAACCGATGAATGGCTGCCGCGCCTTTTGGTCTGCAAATCCCGCTTAGAAGCTCACTCGCCCGCCGAACTGCAGCGCGCGCGTGCCCAGGGTTTGCGAGTACGCCTGGCCAAAGCTGGTGATATAACCGAACGTGCCGCTGCCCACCGTGTTGTTCGGGTTATTGAGGAACGGATGGTTGAAGAGGTTGATGGCGTCCAGGCCGAGCTGGAATTCGGATTCGCGCCAAATATGGAATGACTTGTAGAGACGCGCGTTGACCTGCGAGTTTCCCGGTCCGCGGAACTGGTTGCGGCCGGTATTCGGCAGAACCGGCGCGGACGCCGACTCGGTCGCGCTTGTGAACGATTGCGGATTGAACCACGGCTTGCCGCCGGAAACGTTGGTCACGCCGGGCGTCCGCTCGTGGCCGCCTTCCTGCTTATAGCCGGTGGACGAAAGCACCGCGTAGGTTGCGCCGAAGCCCGGAGTAAACCCTCCGATCGTGTTGCTGTTTGAATTCACTGAGAACGGGAAACCGCTGTAGTGGCTGAACTGACCGTTCAACTGCCATCCGCCGATGAGGTCGCCCAGCAGCCCGTGGCTCAGCCACATCTGGCCTGGCCCGAAGGGCAGGCTGTAGATGCCGTAGAACTGCAGGTTGTGCGTTTCGTCGTAGCCCGCCGAGCCCCGGTTGAAGCGCAGCATCGTCGGGTAGTTGAACGTGGTTCCGCCCGACCCCGATCCGGCCCCGTTGTCTTCATAGTCGATGGCATGGGAGTAGGTGTAGACCACGCCCAAGCTGCCGTTTCTGCCCGCGTTGCGCGTCAACTGCGACTGCAGCGCGTTGTACATCGAGCTGAAGATCGGCTTGTTCATCGTGATGCCGCCGGTGTTGTAGCAGGTGCCCTGCGCGGTGCCTGTAACTGTAGGCGGGCAGGGCGCTCCGATGTTGATCGTTTCGTTGGCATTGAAGCTGCATGCCCCGGTATAGCCGGATGACGGGCTGAACTGTCCGTTGGGCATGCATGGTGAGGAAGAGCTCGGGAAGTTCGCCGCATTGAGATAGCCGATGCCGGCCGGTTGGCGCACAAAGTGGTCGCCCACGTAGCCGACGTTGGCTACGAAATTGTGGCCGATATCCCGCTGCACGAAAAGGTTCCAGGTCTCGATATAGCCGCGGCGGAAGTGCTGCGGGACGGTGTTCGTCGAGCCCGCCACCGGCAGCGAGGCGAACCCGGTCGAATAGTTCGGTGCAATCTTGGCGCTGTTCGGGATGCCGTAGCACGCCGTGGGCGAAGGCGAAGCGCAATCGGTAATGCTCATCGGCGCATTGCCGTTTGCCGGATCGACCGTCATCGTGAAGTTCCCCGTCCCCTGGTAGTTCGGCGCCAGGTCCTCGGGGAACGAGTCGCGCAGGTAGCGCATGGAATCCGGATCGGTGGTCAGGCCGAAGCCGGTGCGGATCACCGTCTTGTCGTTCACGCGGTAAGCGATGCCGAGACGGGGCACTATCTGCCCCCATCCGGCGCCGATGCCCGCGCTGCGCGGATTGCCGTTGATGCCGCCCACTTCCACGTTCGCAGCCTCCGGCAGTTGCGGAAGCAGTACGGATGCGCCCGTGCGGTCGCGGTAGGGAGCCGGATAAACTTCATAGCGGACGCCGTAGGTCAGCGTCAGCTTGGGAGTCACCGTCCACGTATCCTGCGCATAAACGCCGTCTTCTGACCACCGCAGAGCGTTGGGATTGAAAACCTGCGAAGGATCGCCAATCGAATTGCCGCTGCCGTTGTTGGGCAAACCCAGCAGGAAGTCGGCCAGGGAGTTGTACCCGTCGATGGGGCAGGCAGCAGTGGTGGCCGTCGCCGTATTGCCGCAGGTCATGCCGCCTTCGAAATAGAAGCCCCCGCGCGGCACGTTGGGCTGCCCGCCGCTGGTGGGCTGAAAGTGATTCAAGTCGAAGTGATAGTAGGTGTAGCCGAACTTGAATGCGTGGTGCGTCTTCACCCAGCTCAGGTTTACATCGCCCGTGAACTGGTTATCGCGGAACTCGAATGGGTTCGAGCCGTTGTCATTACCGATTCCGGTAAACGTGTTGAGGTAGAACCCCGGCTCGCCCACATAGTTCTTGCCGGCTCCGTTCGTTCCCGGAATCTTGAGCACTTCAAGCCCGTAATCGCCCAGCGCCAGGTCCAGCGTCGATTGCGCGAACGTCAACAGGCGCGTAAAGCCGAAGTCGGCATCCACCACCAGGTTTTGCGAGAATACATGGCTCATGCCCAGGCCGGCGTTCTGGCCGCGTCCGCCCACGTCGCCCGGCTGCCCGCCGTCTGCGGTGGGGCCGCCGGCGCAGCCGCCCGCGCCACACTTTCCTCCGGGCGCCGTGCCGCCCAGCACCTGCGGATCGATATCCGAATACGGCGTGACGCCGTACTTGCCGAAGATCTGCGTGTTCTCGCTGGGAATGTAGGTGATTTTGGTATCCGACGCGTTGCGGCTGTAAGCGATGGTTGACCGCGCGAGATAATCGTTGGCCAGAACGCTTCCATAGTTCGCCGGTTCGCCCGCTGCCGCAGTGCCGATCAATGTAGAGATGGGGGCAAGGTCCTGCATCATGATTGCGGGCGTAGATCCGATGCGCGATGTTGGAATCGTGTTTATATTCGTGGTCTCCCCGTACTCGGCCGTGAAGCTGGGGCGGCACTGGTACTGCAGATACCCGTTGGTGTACGAGGTGTCCGGGCTCGGGCAGAGCGTGGGGTTCACCGTGCCCTCCCATCCCGGCGCCTGCGGCAGCGGATCGTAAAGCGTGGCGTACGGAGCCGCTTCGGAGAAATTGCCGCCGTTCATCAGCGCGTCGGGAACGGTTTCCGTGGCGGTGGCCGTTTGGCGCCGCGTGATGCGATCGAAATTCGTAAAGAAGAAAAGCTTCTTCTTCCCGGTCAGAATCCTGGGAATATAAACCGGCCCGCCGATGTTGCCGCCGTACTCCTGGTAAATGTTCTTCGGAATTGTCCCCGTCGTGGTGGTGTAAGGACGCGCGTTGATCGCTCCGTCCTGGTAAAACTCCCATGCGCCGCCATGAAAATCGTGTCCGCCGCTCTTCGTAGTGACACGGATCGAAGCGCCCCCCGCCATGCCCTGCTCGGCGTTGAAGTCATCCGTGGTGACGCTGACGCTTTCAATCGCGTCCGCAGGCGTCACGTAGGCGATCAGGTAGGGCAGCCATCCGTAATAATCAATCGCGCCGTCAATGCGCGTGGTGTTGCCGTTGGCCGAGTTGCCGTTCACGTTCACCATCATGGCGCGCGACGGGTTGCCGCCGATGGAGTTGTTCTCTCTCACGTCCGCAGCCCCCGGAATCAGCGTCTCCAGCGACTGATAGTTGCGGCCCTGTGATGAGGTGATGGGCAGTTGCGAGAGCTCCGTCTGATTGAGCTCGCTATCCACTTCGGCCGTTTCCGTCTGCAATTCCGGCGCCGCCTCGGTAACGGTCACCTGCGTCGCAACCGTCGCCGGCTGCAGAGTGACGTCAATGCGCACCTGCTGGTTGACGGAAACCGTGACGTCCTTCTGGGTGAACCCGGCAAAATTCCCCTGCTGCGCGACCGAAAGCGAATATGTGCCCGGCAGCACATCGAGAAAGGTGTATACACCTTGTCCGTTTGCATTCTCCGTGCGCGCTTCGCCCGTGGCCTGGTTCCTGATGGTCACCGCCACATTCGGAATCACTGCGCCCGTCTTGTCCGTCACCGAGCCGGTGATGGATCCGTAGAGAACCTGAGCTGAACTTGTGGCCGCCCCGAGCATCAGCCCCACAAGGAAAGCTGCGGCGATGATTGTTCTCGTCACGCATGAATTCACGCGCGTCTTGCTCCCTGGCCTGACGTTCTTCATACCCACCTCCGAAACTTGGGTAACTTCAGCAAAACACTCGATTATGCCTCGTCGACTTCCTTTCCGTTTTGGAGTCCGATTGAAGCCATGCCGGCGGAAAGAACGCACAATGCGCGTCGACGGAGGCTGCTTTGTTTGTGTGCCGAACTATAGGTGGGAAAAAAGGCGCTTGTCAAGCAATAAAAATCGCTTTAGTGATTGGAAAAAGCGATTTATTAGCCCGCTCTAACACCGGGCATCCGCAACGTATCTCAAATAACATGCTTTTTTTCTATGGCTTAGCTGCAGCGCGTAAGAGCTTGTTGAAATCTCGGGTACGCCTTCGGGGTTTTTGTGAGCGGACCGAACTCCAACGCCTCTTGCTTTGGTTTCGTTCAATGAGGAAACTTGTTCTCGGCAGAATCTAGGGCCGCCCGAAGCTGCCCGGTGCACCCGCGGCCGCTACACTCTCTCTCGAGGATTCTTCATGGCTTTCCGCTCCCGCCTTTTCCCCCTCGCTCTCTTCTCCCTGTTGATGCTCACGGCCCCTGCTTGTGCGCAAGCCTCGGCGGCTCCGGCTTCGCACCCAGACGCTGCCCTCGACTACGTCGTCGTTCTCAGCCGTCATGGCGTGCGCTCGCCTCTCGGCCTCCCGGGCGCGCTGGATAAATATTCCGCCGCGCCGTGGCCGCAGTGGGAAGTCCCGCCCGGCATTCTCACGCCGCACGGCTACGAATTGATGAAGCTCTTCGGCGCGTGGGATCGCCTGAAGTTTTCCTCCGCAGGGCTGCTCGATCCGAGCGGCTGCGCCGACGCCGCACGCGTCTCCATCATCGCGGACACCGACCAGCGCACCCGCGCAACCGGCAAGGCCCTCGCCGAAGGCATGATGCCCGGCTGCACCGTCCCGGTCCTCGCAAAAATGGATGGGCTCAACGACCCGCTCTTTCGCTCGCTCGAAGCAGGCGTCGGCCGCCCGGACTACGCGCTCGCCACCGCGGCCATCGCCGGCCGCATCGGCGGCGATCCCAACAACCTCACTGCAGCCTTCCACTCCCAGCTCGACGCCCTCGATCGCGTGCTCGCGGGCTGCGGCTCCGCGCAGGCGTCCGGCCGCGAGAGCGCTTTCAACCGCAAACGCACTTCCATTTTCGACGTTCCCGCCGCGCTCCTTTCCGGCAACGGCGATCGTCCCGCCTTGCTGCGCGGACCGCTGGCAACCGCCGCGCCCATGGTCGAAGATTTTCTCCTCGAATATACCGACGGCAAACCCGACGCCGACGTCGGCTGGGGCTGCGTGAATGGCGCCACGCTGCGCGCGCTTATGCAAATTGACACCGCCACCTGGGAATACGGCACGCGCACCCGCGCCATCGCCCGCATGAAAGCCTCGAATCTCCTCGACCATATTCAAAGAAGTATTGCTCAGCATCTCGCCGGCAAGCCGATCGAGGGCGCGCTGGGCTCACCCGGCGACCGCCTCCTCATTCTCGTCGGACACGATACCAACATCGCCACCGTCGCCGGCGCCCTCGGCATCGACTGGATCGTCGACGGCCGCGTGGACGACACGCCTCCCGGCGGCGCGCTGCTCTTCGAACTGTGGCGCTCGCACCCGGACGGCAAGCTCTTCGTGCGCCTCGAATACACCGCGCAGACCCTCGAGCAGATGCGCCAGGCGCAGACCCTCACGCCCGCCAATCCGCCCGATCAGGAGCCCATCTTCCTGCCCGGCTGCAGCGGCCCGGACATGTCGTGTTCTCTCGATGATTTCTGGGCCGCGATGAATGCCGCCATCGATCCCGCTTACGTGCGCCCCGAGCGCTGACCGGCTCACTGCAAGATTCTGGCCGATCCCGCGCAACCCAGCGTCCCGTAGGCACGCCGCGAACATAGCCCCGGATCAAGTTCGCCCAAGGCGAACGAAATCCTGGGAAATCCATGGGACAAAAATGCAAGCCCCGTCGGCGCGATGGAACCAGGCCGCGTCCGATCCCCGTTGCAGGGCAGTATCATCGATTCGGAAAGAAGCCCACTCCCCCGCACGCACAAAAGGAATTCGCATGAATCCGGTTCTCAAGCCAGCCATTCTCGCCGCGCTTCTCTGCGCCGCAATTCTTCCCGCCGCGGCCCAGCAGGACTACTTCAGCAGCTTCCCCCCGGGCGATTCGCCGCAGGAGATCGGCAAGCGCGTAGCCGAGCACTTTGTCTCCAGCCCCCACCAGGGCAACAAGACCATCGAGTACAGCGAAGACGGTACCTGGTACGGCGCGCTCACCTTCGCCGCGCTCACCCACGACGACGCTCTGCGCGACGAGCTCATCCAGCGCTTCCAGCCGCTGATGCCCGGCGGCGCCGAGGCGGACCGCATCCCCAGGCGCGACCACGTCGACGACATGATCTTCGGCATCGTTCCGTTGCAAATCTACATGGCGACCAGGGACAAGAAATATCTCGACTACGGCCTCTCCTTCGCTGACCGCCAGTGGGAGAATCCCCTGCCCGACGGCCTTTCTCACCAGACCCGCTTCTGGATCGACGACATGTATATGCTGACCATCCTGCAGCTCGAGGCTTACCGCGCCACCGGCGACCGCAAATATCTCGACCGCGATGCCCACGAGATGGTCGCCTACCTCGACAAGCTGCAGCAGCCCAACGGCCTCTTCTACCATGCGCCCGACGTGCCCTTCTTCTGGGGCCGCGGCGACGGCTGGGTGGCCGCGGGCATGGCCGAAATGTTGAGCAGCCTGCCCGCCGATCATCCCCAGCGCGCGCGCATTCTCGAAGGGTACCGGCTCATGATGGCCGCGCTCTTGAAATACCAGACCACCGACGGCATGTGGCGCCAGTTGATCGACCACGCCGAAGCCTGGGAGGAAACCTCCAGCTCCGGCATGTTTGCCTTCGCGCTCATTACAGGAGTGAAAAACGGCTGGCTCGACGCCGCCACCTACGGCCCCGCCGCGCGCCGCGCCTGGATCGCCGTCACCGGCTTCATCGACCAGAACGACAACGTGACCAGCATCTGCGAGGGCACCAACAAGTGCGAAGCAACGAACAAGAATGACTGTTTGCAGTACTACCTCGAGCGCCATCGCCGTACCGGCGACTTCCACGCCCAGGAGACCATCCTCTGGTCCGCGTCGGCGCTGCTGCGGTAGCGAGTCGGCGAGTCAGCCGTTCGTGCCGCGACGCCCGCTCATCACGTTAATACTGTGATGAACGGGGCACAGCGCCAGATACTACAACCCAGCCACTGGACGCTTCATGTCACGAGACCCGCTCGATCTACAACTCCGTGACTCGAATGGCATACCGACCGATCCAAAGTCGCTGCACAAATACCTCTATGCGAAGGGCGATCCGATAAATGGGATAGATCCCAGCGGACGAGGACCTTTGCTGGATACTGTCGTTTTGTATACCACGATTGTTTTACCGATCGCGGCAACCGCATTTACATTGGCGTCATATGGGATTTGCATCGTGCATTCATCGAGTGACCTCGGTCAGGCTATTCAAGTCTTGAGCTCAGTAAGAAATCCGTTTGCGGCTGTTCGGTGTGCATTGGACCTTTTAGAGAGTATTGGGAATGAACCCTTCCTTAAGTGGCCATGGCATTACTAGCTTCGAGCGGTGGAGCGACACGTACTCGTCAAGGCTGCAGAGACCGCGAGAGGAGGAGAAGTGAAAGCATTGCGAGTGAGCCTGATGGTATGCATGTTGTTGTATTTCGCCGTTTCCTGCATAGCATTTAGCGTCGCTGCTGCCTATGTATTCCTGAGCATCTTCGTCAGTTCTGGAATGGCCAGAGCCCACTTCCTGCTTCTTTTTTGTACAACTGAAGCAGGCATTGCGATCCTTTTCGGACTGGCGGCATGCGCTACGATGATGGGATGGAGAACTCGCAACAGATGGGGAATTGCGGGTAGCCTGTTGGGCATTTGCGTTCCGCTCCTTGTGCTTCATTGGGGTGTAAGCGTGTTTTCGCACTATCTTGTGGCGTGCCTTTGGCCCTCTTGGCTGTTTGGGGTGATCGGTCTGATTCTTTTCCCGAAAGCAGGTACCCCGCATTCCTTGAGTCACGACTTAAGAATGACCCTGCACGCGGCCCAAGAGCGGAGACGCAGTGAGTCCCCTAACAGATGATGGGCGGACGGATGACCCAGATCTCGCTAACGGGGCCGTTGTAAAGCACCCTGGCGGGACCACGCCGTAGGGACTCACAGAGTGCAGACCTCCTCAGTACATGAGCCAGACCCGCAAGGAAGGCGAACTACGATGAGTGTTGGGCCAATCGTTTCGGGTGGAAGGCCATTTCTCGAAGCGCTCGTCTTCGTTCTCGGTGTCGCGCTCTTGGGCATTTCGATGGTCCCCGAACTCAGCTCGATGGTCGTCAGCAAATTCCCTTGGCTCGCCCCGATTCTTGATTGGCTACGCCAAATGCTGGATCGAAGGAATCACCGGCCCGATGGCGCGGCCTTTGTTTCCGTCGTTCTTCCTTCGTTCTTTACTCAGTGCGTGATCCTAGGCAAAGGCGGGAGTCAGCTGGGCTAGCGGGTGGCCCCGGCCTCACCGACCTTACCAAGCCAAGATGAGGGTGGCCCCTGACAGCTCGATAAAGTCTTCTATAATCTTCCTCTTAGGCCACCATTTCAGCCGATTGACGATTCTAGCGATATAAACCGACCGGGTCATGGGTCTGGTTTTCAGCAGCTAGAGTGATCGACCACGAGAACGCCACAGGTAGTGTCCAGGTAGTGTCCAGCTTTTTTCGCACTTTCCAGCAACATTGGAGATCAGGAAGGTTGTTGGTTGAGTTCCTGTGCGGCATAGATTTAGTCCCGTAGCCGCCGTCGAGGCTGTGTAAATGTGGGACGCGTTGTGTGCGTTCCACATTTGCATAGCCTGTTCATGCAATCGCCATGACCTCGGCCAGCCTGTTCATCTGCAGATAGCGTTTGGTTCCCCACTTGGTAGCCGCCACATGCCGCAGTCTTGCCGCTACCAGCATCAGTGCACTCTTCCCGTCGGGAAAGGCGCCCACCACACGCGTTCGTCGTCGAATCTCCCGCATCAACCGTTCCAGCGGGT
>JASHTS010000258.1 GCA_030040425.1 Acidobacteriaceae bacterium
CGGCCAGCTTCTTCATGCGCTCGAAGTGCGCCGCCTGATCTGCGTAACGGCCGCGCATCTCCGCGTTGCGCTCGAGAATGGCGTGCACGGCGGTGTATGTCATGCGCGCGGCCGAGCGGATGACGCCTTCAACGATCTCGTAGCTCTCGATGCGGCCCGCCGCGTCAAGCTGCATAAGGCAACTCAACACCAGGCGGTCCTCATTCGGCCGCAGGCTGCAGATGTCCGTCGAGAGCTCGAGCGGCAGCATGGGAATGGCGCGATCGGGAAAGTACGCGCTCGTACCTCGCAGCCGCGCCTCGCCGTCGAGCGCGGAGTCTTCGCGCACATACTCGGCCACGTCGGCGATGTGCACCTGAAGCTCGTAGCCGCCGCCTGCGCGTTCGCGCACCAGCACCGCGTCGTCGAAGTCGCGCGCCGTCTCGCCGTCGATGGTCACGATGGGCAGATCGCGAAAATCCCTGCGCCGCGCGACCTCGGCTGCATCGAGATGCGCCACCGCGCGCGCCTCCGCCAGCACTTCCTCGGGAAAGATCCGCGGCAACCGGTGCTTGCGGATCATCATCTCCACGTCCACGCCGAAGTCGTCCGGCGAGCCGAGTATCTCCATCACGCGTCCCGTGGCCGCACGCGTGGCCGTGGGCCAGTGCGTGATCTCGACATCGACCACAAGGCCGTCCTCCGGACTTTGGCGTTTTGGAGGAGATCCTGCTTCGGAACCCAACACGCGGTGCGGCGTCGCGGCGTCTGTCTTTTCCGGGATCTCCGCGCCAAACGGAATTAGAATCGGTTGCGTCATGCGCTCGTCGAAAGGAGTCACAAAGTTGCCCTGCACGCGCTCTGACTTCGCGTAGCGAAAAGTGCCCACTACCGTCGCGTTGCGCCGCGTGAGCACGCGCGCGATGCGTCCCTGGCGCCGGCCGTCGCGTTTGGGCGGATCGAGCTCCACCAGCACCTGGTCGCCCTGCATGGCGCCGTTGATCTCGTCGGGCGGAATGAAGATGTCTTCGCCGATTCCCTGCGATCCTGCCCGGCGCGCATCCGCAGCGGCGGGGCTGCGAGGGAAGTCCGGCCGCACAAAACCGTAGCCGTCGCGATGCAGATCGAGCCGGCCGGTCATCGTCTCGCCGCGCGCGCCCGGCCCCCCCGCCGCTCCCGGAAGGCCCCACATCTCGCGGTCGAGCTTGAGCAGCCGGCCAGCCGCCGTCAGACGCGCCAACTGCTCCAGCAGCAGCCGCCGCTCCCGCCCGCCGCCCAGCCCCAGCTCATGCACCAGCTGCTTGTACCCGGCCTTGCCGCCTGTCGAGCGCGCGATGCGCGCAAGGAGTTCGCGATCCGTCATACGACCAGAGTAGGCTAAGACGCTGCTCGCGCCTTCCGGGGAGGCCTCGACGTTTTCAGTTTTCCGTATATCGTGACTGCAAGCTTCGATTTTAGATTCGCCAACTCGGCGAGGTCTGCGAAGAGATTTCGAACCAATACGTGCCTTTTTGCACAGAGCCGACACCGACGTCGAACAGGCGCGATTGCGCGCTGAACCAGTGCCTGCGCGCGGAGCGCGGCAAACCCCGGATCAGCTTGCAGAATGCGCGGATTACATCCTCCGGTTCCTTGGCAAGTCCGGAGATTTCGAGGTAGGCTTTGTAAGCTCGGTTCTCACTTCCGACATTGAGCACGATTACGCGCTTTCCCATCGCGGAAACAAGCGGCTCGAGGTCTGTTCTGGAGCGAATAATCAGGTCGACATTCAGAAAATGGGGCAAGTCGGAGACGCGCACTGGCATAAGGGTATCCCCTGGGCTGCCGGGTCTACCACTGGGTCCGGGCGCGAGGCATGCGAGTTACAAACGGCACGTTGGGTATATCCGACTGCCCTCGCCCAAAGCCGGCATTCAGGCTAAAATACCTACAATAATCCAATCTTGGTGAAAGCACCCGGATGGAATACACTTTTTTCCGTGGCCGCTGGCGGGTATGCTGAAAAGCACGAGGCACTGCGGCCCGCACTTTTATTTCTGCTTTCAGGCCGTTGGCCATCGCCTTGGCAATCCCCCTCCCGTCCCCTTGCGGGACAGAAAAGGAAATCGTCTTGAGCGCAATGTGGAAACCCAACCAGACCGGACCGGTCAGCACCCCTCCTACCCCAGAGCCGCCGCGCACCGCATCGCAGCCGGCGCCGGTTGAAGCCCCTGCCCGGCCGCAGGCTGTGACCGGCGAGCAGGCGACGATCGGCAAGGGGTTGTACATCAAGGGCGAGATCACCGGGTCGGAGTCTCTCTATATCGACGGCAAGGTGGAAGGCAGCCTGAACCTGCCGGGCAACCGCGTCACCGTGGGCCGCAACGGCCAGGTGTCGGCCAACATCAGCGCGCGCGAGATTGTGGTGCTGGGCAAGGTGAAGGGTAATGTCACCGCCACCGACCGCGTAGACATCCGCGCCGAGGGCTCACTCAACGGCGATGTGGCAGCGGCGCGCATCAGCATTGAAGACGGCGCGTTCTTTAAGGGCGGCATCGATATTCGCAAGCCAGATGCGAAGTCGGCCGCGCCAATCGCCGTGCCGGAGCCTGTGAAGGCCACGGCCTGATTTCCGCACGGGGCTTTTCCGAGTGATCGCGAGCGTTCCTGTTTGCGGGGGCGCTCGTCTTGCTCTGCCCTCTTGCCTTGCAAAACCCATCGGCCCTACCGCAGCCCGAGCCGCTTCATAGCCACGCGGGGCAGGGCAGAGCCTGTCTTTTCAAGGATCCACTTGGCGAGCGCGTTCCAGAGCACGGAGCCGGCAAGGAGAACGACCAGGTCCTCGATGTGCCGATGCAGGTGCGGACCGCCAAGGTGAACGAAGAGCCAGTCCAGCACCCAGGCGAGCAGCGCCACGCCCGCGCCGCCGGCTAAACCCGCCGCAAGGCAGCGGCCCATCTCTTTATAATCCAGGTTCGCCAGCGAGACCATACGCAGCTTGTGCAGCAGCACGGCGATCGCCGCCGTCTGCAGCGCAATGCCGATATCGGAGGCTATGGCCAGACCCGCAGCTCCGTGCGCATGATAGAGCGCGTAGTAAATGGGTAGAGAGATCAGCGTCACCAGGGTTGCGGCGCCCATGGGTACAAGCGTGTTGCCGGCGGCGTAAAACGCGCGCGCGTAAATGGCCTGCGCCGACCAGAGAAAGAGCGAGATCGAGAAGATGGCAAAGTAAGCGGCGCAAAGCGCGGCGCCGGCCGCAGAGAAGCGCCCGCCGGTGAAGACGAAGTCGATGGCCGGCCGGCCAAGCACGATCATCACCGAGGCCGCGAGCAGGCCCAGCGAGGCCACGCGCGAAACCGAGTCGGCCACGCTGGTGGCGAACTCATAGCGCTTCTCCTGCGTCCACAGGCTGGTGAAGAAGGGCAGCGAGGCCGCGCCGGCCGCCTGCGCTAGTATGGCCATGGGCGCGGTGAACAGTTGCTTGGCGTAGCTCATCAGCGAAACCGCGCCGCCGATCTTCGACGCAAAGTGGGCGATGATCCAGTTGTCCGCGGTCACCAGCGAGACGCCGGCCATGAGCGGAAGCGAGAGCCGCACCCACTCGCGCAGCCCTTCGTCGTGCCAGTCGAGGATCATGCGATAGCGCGCGCCGGCGCGGCGGGCAAAAAAAGCGTTCAGGAGAAACGGCCCGAAAAACGCGCCGGCCAGGGTGCCGAGGGCAAGCGAGGAGACGCCGATCTTCTTCACCAGCAGCACGCCGCCCACAATGGTGCCCAGGCCATAAATCAGCGGCGCGATGGCCTGCACCGTGAACTGCTTGCGCACCAGCAGCACCGCGCCAAAAACGCCGCCGGCAAAAAAGCACAACTGCGCGGGAAGCAGAATGCGCGTGAGCTCGACGCAGAGGGCTGCCTTGTGCGCATCGAAACCGTTGAACCACCAGCGCACGTACCAGGGTGCGAAGATCTCCCCGAGCACAATGGCCGCGCCCAGCACCAGGTACATGGTGGTGAGAATCACCGAGAGCGAGCGCTCGCCTTCGGCCTCGCGCCCCGTCTCGCGATAGCGCGTGAGGATGGTGATAAAGGTGATGGAGGCAGCGCCGCCCACCAGGAAGTACGAGATCATGTCCGGCAGCACGAAAGCGGCGTTGAACGCGTCGGCGTCCACGCCGGTGCCGAAGAGCCAGACAATATATTTCACCCGCACCAGGCCGATGATGCGCGAGAGAAACGTGGACACCATCAGTACCACGGTCGCCGAAAAGATGCTGTGGGCGTGGGCGGGGTGCAGCGCGCCCAGGCCGCGCGACCACCAGGAAGGCGCGCGCTTCGGCTGGGTTGAGGGCGATTGGGCCACTTGCCTCGATTTTACCGGGGAAGCCGCAGCGGGCATATATGCTCGTTAGAAAGGAGGTGCGCGTGCGTATCTTCATTCTTTTCGCGATGGTTTTTCTGCTGGCGTCTGCCCCCGGATTTGCGCAAGCCATTCACGGCGGCGACCACATCACGCTGCCCGATCCGCCGGCCGTCGACGCCAAGCCGGTGACCGACAATTACTTCGGCGCCAAGATCGTGGACAACTACCGCTGGCTTGAGGACGCGCGAAGCCCGGAGACGCGCGCCTTCATCGACGCCGAGAATGCATACACCAACGATTATCTGCAGCAGGCGCACATCCGCTCGCAGATTGCCGACGATCTCGATCCGCTCATCGATGTTACATACACCACGGCGCCCATCGAGCGCGGCGGCAACTATTTCTTCCGCCGTCGCCTGGCCGGCGAGGGCCAGTTCTCCATCTACATGCGCCACGGCTGGACGGGCAAGGACCAGCGCATCATCGATCCCGCGGTGCTGAGCCGCAACCCCGACACCTCGGTCGCGGTCGAAGACGTCTCCCACGACGGCCTGCTGATGGCTTACTCGGTGAAGGAGGGCGGCGCCGATGAGACCACGATCCATTTCTACGATGTGCAGACACACAAGACCCTCGAGGACACGCTTCCGTCGGCCCGCTATTTCAGCATCTCCTTTGCCCCGGACAAGGCCAGCGTCTACTATGCGCGCTCCGATAAACGGGGAACGCTTTTGTACCAGCATGTGCTGGGCACGCTCAACTCCCGCGACACGCTTATCTTCGGCAACGACTTCCGCGGCGAGCCGCTGGGGCCGAACGACCTGTTCTTCGCTTCCATCACTGAAGACAACCGCTACATGGTGATCGAGATCGATCGCGGCGTGCCTCCGCAGCGCGTAGACATCGTCTACCGCGACCTCACCAAGCCCGGCTCGTTCTTCAACGTCCTGGTGTGGGGCATCGACTCGCGCTTCTCGGCCATCTATGCCCGCGGCGCCTGGTACGTCAAGACCGACTACAAATCGCCCATGGGGCGCATCCTCAAAGCCGACCCCGGCATAATGCCCGAGGCATGGCAGACCATCGTGCCCGAAGGTAAGAATGTGATCGAAGACTGGACAATCGTGGGCGGCAAGGTGTTCGTCAACTACCTGGCGGATGTGAAGACCGAGACTGATGCCTATGCACTCGACGGAAAGCCTATCGGGCACATCGAGTACAGCGGCATCGGCTCGGCCACGGTCATGGAGGGGCGCCCTACGGACCGCTACGGTTTCTACCGCTTCGAGTCCTACATCGTGCCGCCCACGCTCTATCGCTATGACACGGAGACGGGCAAAAGCGAAATCTTCTTTCAGCCCAAGATTCCCTTCGACTCCGCGCAGTATGAGATGAAGCAGGTCTTTTATAAGTCGAAAGACGGAACCGAGATTCCCATGTACATCGTCGGCAAGAAAGGCCTCAAACAGGACGGCGCGGAGCGCCTGCTGATGACCGGCTACGGCGGCTTCAACGTGAGTATTACGCCCCAGTTCAACCCCGAGTGGGCGTGGTGGCTTGAGCAGGGTGGATGGTTCGCCGTGCCCAACCTGCGCGGCGGCGGCGAATTCGGCGAGCAGTGGCATGAGGCGGGCATGTTTGAAAAGAAGCAGAACGTCTTCGACGACTGGTTCGCCGCGGCGCGGTACCTGATCGACAACAGATACACTTCGCCGGTGCACTTCGCCATCATCGGACGCTCTAACGGCGGACTGCTGATGGGCGCCTCCATCACCCAGGACCCGGAACTGTTCGGCGCCGTCCTGTGTGGCTACCCGCTGCTCGACATGCTGCGCTATCAGAAGTTCGAAGTGGGCTACTTCTGGACCACGGAATACGGCTCGTCGGACAACGAGAAGCAGTTTCCGTATCTGCTCAAGTATTCGCCCTATCAGAACGTCACGCCGCGCTCGGATTATCCCGCGGTGATGTTCTTTACCGGCGACAGCGACACGCGCGTCGACCCCCTGCACGCGCGCAAGATGACGGCGCTGCTGCAGGCCGCTTCCAAGAGCGGCCGGCCTGTGCTGCTGCACTACAGCACCGCGGGCGGTCATTCCGCCGGCGTGAGTGTGGACCAGCAGATCCAGGACACGACCGACGAGTTGACCTTTCTTTGGACGGAAACCGGACAGTCTTCCGCGCACAGATAGGCCGAACGCGTTACCCGGGTAACGCCGCTCCAGTCTTTTCCGCGCCCGCGTCGAATTGGGCCAATGGTAATCTCATGCGGCTCATTACCTGGGCCGATAAAGCCAGCGTGGAGCCAGATCCGCTGCACAGCACGCTTGGGCTTTCTCGCAATCAGGTTTTGTCTGGTAAAAGCTTTCGGAAGTTTTCCTGAAGTGCTCAGGCATCCCTGCCACGCCCACGCAGCGTCGAAGCGAAACAGCCGGTTCTCTCCCGTGAAGCGCAGTTTTTCTTACTCTGCCGCATACCTGTGCGGCGCGGAGAGCGGATGGCGCAAGTCGAGCTGGCTGAACTGGATTTCGATTGGCAAGATGAGGACGCCCGGCTGGCGGCTTTGGCAGCCACGGGCATCCTGGATTCGCCTCCCGAATCGTCTTTCGATGCGATCACCCGGCTGGCTGCCGAGTACTTCCAGGCCGACACGGTGCTGCTCGGCTTTGCCGATGTGAGCCGGGTGTGGATCAAGTCCTCCTGGGGCGAGCCGGTGCGCGAGCTGCCCCGCAAAGATTCCATCTTTGAAATGGTAATGGCCGAGGATGGGCCGGTGGTGGTCGCCGATACCGCTACGCATCCGGTACTGATGACGCACCGCTACATCTGCCGGCGGTTGGAGGTTCATTCTTTTGCCAGTGCCCCGGTGCGCTCCTGCGACGGAAAAATCCTGGGCGTGCTCACCATCTTCAGCAGCCAGCCGCGCCGCCCCATGGCGCTCGACGAGCTGCGCATGCTCGAGAGCCTGGCCGAGATGGCCGCCAGTCAGCTGGAGCTGCGCCGGCTGCGCCGCGTGATGGAAACCTGCGGGCCGCACCCCGTGCGCATCGTCAAGGGCCCGGAAAAGAGCTGGCCGCGCAGGCCCGATCTGCGGGCCGCGCTCGAACAGCGCCAGTTTGTGCTCCATTACCAGCCTGAAGTGGAGATTGCCACGCGGCGCATCGTCGGTCTTGAGGCGCTTATCCGCTGGCAGCACCCCGAACGGGGACTGCTCCCGCCGGCCGAGTTTATTCCCGCTGCCGAGGAGAACGGGATGATCCTACCCATCGGCGACTGGGGGCTTGCCGAAGTGTGCCGCCAGATTCAGGAGTGGAACTGCGAGATGCCCTCCCTGAGCTCGGTGCGCGTCTGCGTGAATCTTTCGGCGCCGCAATTCTCGCGCGAAGGGCTGGCCGATCATGTGGAGGCGCTTCTGATGCGCAGCAGCATCTCCAGCGGCCAACTGGGCCTGGAAATGACGGAGTCGAGCCTGGTCTCAGACCAGCCCACGGCCCTCGATGTCCTGAGCCATCTGCGCAAGCTGGGCGTTTCCCTGCTCATGGACGACTTCGGCACCGGTTACAGCTCCCTCCAGCACCTGCACTCCTTCCCCTTCGACGTGCTCAAGATCGACCGCTCCTTTGTAAACCGCATGACCCAGGGCGAGCAGCCGCGGCAGATTGTGCGCACCATTCTCGAGCTGGCGCGGGTGATGGGCATGGACGCGGTGGCCGAGGGGATTGAAACCCCCGCCCAGCAGCACCTGCTCGATGAGATGGGCTGCCGCTACGGGCAGGGATTCTTTTACGCCCGTCCCATGAGCGCCGAGGCGGTGACCCGGTTGCTCGAGCTGCCCGGGCGCATTCTTCCGGAGCCCGATCTGCAGGCAGCGCACGCCCACTGAAGACGTCCGCAGCCCGTTCCGGCATAAGATTCATTCCGGAACGCTGGCCCCGCTTCACTCCCAAATTGAAATACGCGCGGCGAATTCGCGAGTGCGCTTCTCAACCATACCCGCATCTCCTCCGATACTCTTGTGCCCATGCAGGCAGCCGAAGAACTCGAGCCGCACAGCGAAACGCCGCCGGCAAGCTTTGCCCGGCTGTTTTCCTCGCTTGCCGCGCACCATGAGTCTCGCGGACCAACCGGCGCTGAAGCTGCGCGGCGCGAGGCAAACCGGGACGAAGAATCAGCCGGCGATGCCGACGTGCTCAGCTATGAAGGCGCGCTGCGCCGCCCCGCGCGATTTGCGTCTGCAGGCGTATTGATTCCCGGCAGCACGACGCCGCAGCCCGAGGCCGCGGGCACACCAGCGCGTGGTGCGCATCCTCTGCCGGGCACCGCGCGCGTGTCGGAGGATTCGACGAGTGCGGCTGCGGACCCAGAGCCAGGCGTGCGTTCAGCCAGTGTGACCCTGCGGCTGAGCCGGGCCGAATGCGCGCAGTTGAAGCGGCGCGCGGCCGAGGCGGGACTCACCGTTTCGGCGTACATCCGCTCCTGCACCTTTGAAGCGGACAGGTTGCGCGCGCAGGTGAAACAGGCGGTCAAAGAGCTGCGTGGGCAACTGCGTGATGAGCCGAGCGGCGAACTGCGCGACGAAACGCGGAGAGAATTGCGCGAGAATTTGCAGGGTGAGCCGCGAGGCGAGCTGCGTGCGGTGCTTCCCGAAAATATGCCGCCATCGGCGGAGCCGCTGCCGCCTCCGTGCCATTCCCCGGTCGCGCGCCGCCGCTGGTGGCAAATCCGCCCGCCCGCAAAAAGCATCTCCGCCCGCGCCTGATCGCATGCGTTTCCAATTCCTATTCCCTATTCCCTACTCCCTGTTCCCTGTCTCAATCCACTTCCAGCACCAGGCACTTCAAATACTCCGTTTCCGGCAGGTTGAAAACCACGGGATGATCCGCCGCGGCGCCCCGGCGCTCGAGCAACCGAACGCGCCGGCCCGCATCGGCCGCGGCCGCAGCGACCGCGCCTTCGAGTTCGGCCCAGCTCACGTGGTGCGAGCAGGAACAGGTGATGAGCAGTCCGCCCGGGCGCAGCATCTTGAGTGCGCGCAGGTTCAGCTCTTTGTAGCCGCGTAGCGCGCCCTCGACCGCCCGCTTCGATTTGGCAAAGGCAGGCGGGTCGAGCACGATTGCGTCAAATCTCTCGCCCGCCTGCGACCAGTCGCGCAGAATCTCGAACGCGTCCGCCTCGATCCAGTCCACCTCGGCGCGAATCCTCGCTTGGGGATTCGACCGGTTGACGGCAAGATTCTTCTCCGCCACTTCAAGCGAAGCGCGCGAGGCATCGATGCCGGTCACGCTCTTTGACACCCGCGCGAGATGCAGCGCAAAGCCGCCCTGATAGCAGAAGACGTCCAGCGCGCGGCCCTCCCATGCGGTATTCGCCGCAGCCAGCCTCTGCGCCCACGCCTGCGCAGCCGCGTAGTTGGCGCGCTGATCGAGAAACGCGCCGGTCTTCTGCCCGGCGTTCACATCGTAATGAAAGGCAAGCCTGTTCAGATGAAACTGCGTGCTTGTCTTCGCCGCGGTTTTGCCTGCGGAGCATAAAGGCCCAGTCTCGGGCGCGTCGAGACCCTCCAGCTCGCGGAGGCGCGGATCGGGCCGCTCGAAAATTGCGCCGGGTTGTAACGCCTCGCGCAGCACGCCCACGCAAGTTGTGCGTACGGCGCTGCTGTCCAGGCCTTTGGCCAGGAGTTGCAGCACGATCAAATCGCCGTACTTGTCGGCGATGATGCCCGGCAGTTCATCGGCCTCACTGAAACAGAGTCGGCAAGCATCGTTCTCGGAATCGAGCAGCTCAGCGCGCCGCTCGATCGCACGTCTCAGCCGCTCCTCGATCAGGCGCAGCCACGCCGGCTCGTCAATCATCTCGCGCGATACCAGGCGCAGCGCGATCTGCGACGCGGGACTCAAAAGGGCGGTGCCCAGCAGCAGCCCGCGGGGATCGGCCACCTGCACCAGGGCCGGTATAGTTCCGCCAGCAGGCAGCATCTCCGGCTCGATTTCTGACGCGTAGACCCAGACGTGTCCCGCGCGCAGGCGGTCCGCGGCGCGGCGGCTGATGCGCACGCCCGCCGCCACGGAATGCGCGAGGGCATTCCGTTGAGAATCGTTCGCAGGGCTCTCCCGTGGAGCCGGGCCATTGCCGGGCTTCGGCTCATCCGGCCCCGGCCTGTCGCGCCCGCTCGTCTCGCGCCGCGGCTCGTCGAGACCCGGTTTCCGCGGACCCGATTTTCTCTGCCTCGCTTTGCCGGCGTGCGTCATAACCCTCGGGGCCGCATCTGCAGACGCACTGGGAGCCGGATTCCTGCGCCTCGCCCGTCACGGCGTCTGCATCGATCTCAGGTAAGCGGTCAAATGATTGATTCTGATCGTCTTTTCCTGATACGTGCCTCGGTCCATGGTAGCAAAGATCGGGCCCCATACCGGCATTTCGCGGGTGCCGTGCGAAGGAATCGTGGAACCGCCCTGGAGCACGGCGTCGATGTGCATTACGGGAAACTTGCCGCCATTGCCTCGGCCGAGCAGGGTCAGATCCACCGGCTGTTGCCTGAGCGCCGGGGCTACTGGGCCGTTGCCCTTGCCGTCTGCGCCGTGACAGGGCGCGCAATAATTCACGTACATGGCCCGTCCATCCACCGGCGCGGTTTTTGTCACCGGGATGACGATCTTTTGATTGGATTGGCTCGACTGAGCTCCATATCCGGCGCCGGCGGCAAAAAGCGCGGCCGCAGCAATCATGGAAATGGTTTTCAGCATACTTGCCTCGATTCTGGGCTTCCTTATTTCCCTGACGCATTAGGCGCCTTATGGCATGGAGTTGACGGTGATGGGTGCCACATCGCCCGGTTGACGGGCGCATAGAGTTCCAGAATGGACCCTCAGGCAGGCGCCGGTGCCGAATCACTCGGCTGGCATTCGATTGGCCTCAAAAAGGTTTCCACGTCTGCCCGCGCGCAACTCGGCATTCTCCTAGGTGCCGTCGGCAGGCTCATTGAGGTAAGAATCGATTGCCATTGCAGCCGGTCCTCGCCATGAATCGCCAAGAATACAACTTTGCGCACCGCGCCAACGAAGACGGAACCATCGATTCGATCTGCCGGGAGTGTTTTGCCACAGTGGCCACGTCGCAGTGGGAGGCCGATTTAGAGAAGGCCGAGCAGGCCCACGTCTGCGATCCCGCAGAGTTGGAGCGATTCCACTCCGTGCACGAGAAGTAAGCCCCGGATAAATAAGCCCTGGGCGACTGCCCCGCTTTCGGTTCGCGTTCGACTGGATATGCCCTCGACCAACAGTCTGGCCGCCAAACTTCGCAATCTGATTCGGCGTATGCTGCTCCAGATCGCTGCGCTTGAAGCCGAGGCCGTGCGGTCAGAGGCCGCTCCGGACGCCTCTCGCGAGCCGCCCCAACCGCGCTGAAGCCTCCATCGCTTTTCCGCTCCGCGTGCATTCACTGAGGCAGAAATGAGGGCCGCAAAGAGGTGCGCAGACGCCGTGAACATGACCGAGGTAACGACGCGCAATCACAAGCGGCCTATAATGAAGCATGGCGACGGCGCGGCAGGCCCTCGAAGCAGCAAGGGACGCACTCCTCCGGGGGGTGGGCAAAACGCCTGCAGCCGCGCATTCGGCCGCCGCTCCACCTTCCACCCCTGCGGATGCCGGTGGGGCCGGCGCACAGACCCCGAGCGAGAAAACCGTCGGCGAGAAACCCGTCAGCGAAAGACCAGTGAACGAGAGAATCGACGCGCTGCTCAAGCGCGCCCACGCCAATCGCCCCAGCGACGACATCGCGCTCATCCGCAAAGCCTGGGATTTCTGCGTGCGGCACCACGAGGGGCAGAAGCGCGCCTCCGGCGACCCATACATCGTGCATCCGCTCGAAGTGGCGGAGGTGCTGGCGGAGATGAAGCTGGACGCGACCGCCATCGCCGCCGCTCTGCTGCACGATGCCGTCGAAGACACCCCCGCCACCAACGAGCAGATCGCCTCCACCTTCGGCGACCAGGTGGCGCACATCGTCGAGGGCGTCACCAAAATCGACAAGATTCAGTTCGCCAACCGCGAAGATCGCCAGGCCGAGAACGTGCGCAAGATGCTTCTGGCCATGGTCAGCGATGTGCGCGTGGTTCTCATCAAGCTGGCTGACCGGCTGCACAACATGCGCACCCTCGAGCACCTCAAGCCCGACCGCCAGGAGGCCATCTCGCGCGAAACCCTCGACATCTACGCGCCGCTGGCGCATCGCCTGGGCATGGGCAAGGTGCGCGGCGAGCTGGAAGACCTGGCCTTCCGCTACACCGATCCCGTGAGCTACGAGCGCGTGGCCGCCGCCGTGGAAGCGCGGCGCGTCGAAGGCGAGCAGTTCCTGCGCAGCGTGGAAGACACGCTGGTGGAGCAGTTGCGCGAGAACAACATCGA
The DNA here is from genome assembly GCA_030040425.1 of Acidobacteriaceae bacterium. Lineage (GTDB taxonomy): Bacteria > Acidobacteriota > Terriglobia > Terriglobales > Acidobacteriaceae > Telmatobacter. Next base: position 12,726 of record JASHTS010000258.1, read on the forward strand.
GGCGCGCGTGGAGTGGCGCATCAAGCGCCTCTACTCCATCTACCAGAAAATCGAGCGCACCAAGATCACCTTCGACCAGGTCTACGATCTGCTCGCCGTGCGCGTGATCACGCAGGACGTGGCATCCTGTTACGCCGTCTTCGGCCTCATTCACACCCTCTGGCGGCCGGTGCCGGGCCGCATTAAGGACTTCATCGCCATTCCCCGCGCCAACCGCTATCAGTCGCTGCACACCACGGTGATGGGCGCCGGCGGCCACCAGTTCGAAGTGCAGATTCGCACCGAAGAAATGCATCGCCTCGCCGAGGAAGGCATTGCCGCGCACTGGAAGTACAAGGCCGGCGACGCCGTGACCGCGCGCGACGAAGAGCGTTTGAACTGGATCAGGCAGCTCGTCGAGTGGCAGAAGGAGATGACCGACCCCAACGAGTTTCTCTCGAGCTTGAAGATGGACCTCTATCCCGACGAGGTCTACACCTTCACGCCCAAGGGAAAAGTGGTGGTGGTTCCCGCCGGCGGCACGCCCGTGGATTTTGCCTACACCATCCACACTGAAGTGGGCCACACCTGCGTGGGCGCCAAGATCAACGGCCGCATGTTGCCACTGCGCACCAAGCTGCGCACCGGCGACATCGTCGAGATCGTCACCCAGAAAGAACACAAGCCCAGCCGCGACTGGCTCACCTTCGTCAAGAGCCCCCGCGCGCGCAACAAGATCAAGCACTGGCTCAACGAAGATCAGCGCCTGCGCGCCGTGGAGATTGGCCGCAAGCTGCTCGAAAAAGAAGCGCGCAAATTCAAGGTCTCCATGGCGCAGATCGGCGACCAGGACCTGGGCCGAATTGCCGGCGAGTACGGCGTGGCCACGGCCGCCGACCTGCTGGCCACGCTCGGCCTGGGCAAGCATACCGCGCACAACGTCCTGAACAGGCTCGCGCCCGGCCTGGCGCAGAATCCTGAGTCTGAAGCCGAGCCCAAACCCGGCGAGGGCGACGGAGGCATGTCCGACCAGGTGCGCAAAGTGCACCTCACCGGCTCGGATTCGCTCGAGGTCGAGGGCCAGAACGATCTGCTCGTCTATCGCGCCCGATGTTGCAATCCCATCCGCGGCGAGGAGATCGTGGGCTACGTCACCCGCGGCAAGGGCGTGGCCGTGCACGCGCGCAGTTGTCCCAACGTGCAGAACCTTCTCTACGAGAGCGACCGCCGCATCAATGTGGAGTGGTCGCGCGTGGGCACAGACGCCGCCAGCCAGCGCTACCCGGTGAAGATGACCGTCTATTGCGACGACCGCCCGGGCATGCTGAAGGAATTGACCGCCGTCATCTCTGACGAAAACTCCAACATCCGCAACGTGGAGATCAGCCGCGACGAAAACGGCGAGGCCATCATCGGCTTCCTCGTCGAAGCCGAGGACCTGCGCCACGTGAACCGCATGGTGCTGGGCCTGCGCCGCGTCAACGGCGTGCGCGCCGTGCAGCGCTCGCAAACGGCGTAGGTCCCGAAGCCTGCCGCTGCTGCTGAGAAGTCGTCCCGCCGACGCGCCCGCGGCCTATGTCGTCAAAGGAGCGAGACTATGCCAGGAGTCTTCCTGCTTCCAAACCCTGAGCGCGTGCAGGATGCCTGCACCGAATTCGACGGGAAGTATCAGGTCCTCGAAGGGGCTCTCGAAGTATTGTTTAACCATTTCCCGCAGAACACCGATCCAAGGCACGTGTTGCTGAAGGTAGTCACACTCAACCGTCTTTACGCTGCAGGAGTGCTGGCAGTCGAGGCCTTGGCGTCCCACATCTCAGAGGTCGGAGGAGAGATCGACTCCGCGCTTGCAAACGGCGAGCCATCGATTATTGACAGAATTGCTCAAGTCGACATCCAGGGAAAGAAGCTCAAATTCTTTTCCTTTGCTACCAAATACTGCAACCGGCATCAACCTTGCTCCTACCCCGTCTACGATTCGCGAGTTGACCGGTATCTTTGGTCCTTGCAGAGACACAGGAAATTCTCGGACGACTTCGAGCGCCGATCTGTTCTCTGCAAAGACGGCGAGACATTTTTCAAAATCATGTTGGACTTTCGCAAGTTTTACGATCTGGAAGCGTTCAGCTTCAAGCAGATCGATAAGTTTCTCTGGCTGAGAGGCGAATCCCCGGTTGACCCGCTGGCTCAAAAGATCCACGTGGCCTAAGCGGCTGAGGAGCTTTTCAAATGCCGCCTCGTCGAGAGCGGCAATGGCCTCCAGCACCATCTCGACATGGTGCCCGCCGCTTCGCTTGATCCGGGCGGCGAGCCGCCTGACCGCTGGAAACCGCAATAGCTGCCGTCCCACTTCCTGCCACAACCGAACTCCCAAGCGGCATATCCTTTTTCTATGCCGGAAACGATTACAACCGACGCCGCGCGTGCCGCTATCAGCGAGCAACAGATCGCTGCGCTCGTCGACAGGTTCTACGCGCATGTGCGCCAGGATGCGACTCTGGGGCCCATCTTCGAGCGCGCCATCGGCAACGAGTGGGAACCGCATCTTGCGCAGATGCGCGCTTTCTGGTCGTCGATTGTGCTTTCGAGCGGGCGCTACAAGGGCAATCCCATGAAGGCCCACATGGAATTGATGCCCCGCATCGGCGCCGGGCACTTTGAGCGCTGGCTCAATCTCTGGCGGCAAACCGCAGCGGAAGTCCTGCCGCAACCGGCGGCAGAGATTTTCGTGCGCCACGCGGAGACCATCGCCGAGCGACTGCTGGGCGCGCTCGCTCCGCAGCACGCGTCTCCGTTCAAATTCGTCTGATCAAACGGTCTCGAGCGCCGCACGGCTCTTGGCCGGCGGCACAAAGCGGTCGGCGCGCGCCACGATCGCAAGTGTCTCCGAGTTGAGCAGCCTGGCAATCTGGCCGCGGGCATGGTCGGCCCAGGGCCCGCGGGTGTCGATCTTGATATAGGACTGCCAGTGGCGCAGCGCGCAGCGCGCTTGCCCTTTGCGCTCATAGGCGAGAGCCAGGTTATAGTGCGCATCGGCGTAGCGCGGCGCAAAAGCGATGGCTTTCTTATAAGCGGCAATGGCTTCGTCGAGCCGTTCCAACTCGTCGAGCACGTTGCCCAGATCGAAGTAGGCGAGTACGTACTGCGGATCGACTTCCGTCGCGCGGCGATAAAGCTCCTCGGCGCGCTCGTACTGGCGCAGATGAAAATGCAGCGTGCCCAGGTTGATACACGCCGCGGCGTAGGCTGTATCGCTTTCGCCGATCTGCTCGTAGAGGGCGATGGCGCGCTGCTTGTCGCCGGCTTCCTCGGCCTGCACCGCCGTTAAGAAAAGATCGCGCGCCCCCTGCGCCGGCGCCCGCAGCGGCTCGGGACCGGAAACGGCCGCTGCTCCCTGTGTTTCCGCGGCGCGCTCAAAGTCGAAGAGAAGCTGGCGGCGGATGGGATCGACCATGGCTCCGCGATGCCGGAAAGCCAGGCGCGTGCCCGTGCGCACCACGCAGGCCTCGAGCAGCGGATTGGCCATGCCCGCCACCGCCTTCATCGCCAGGATGGAATGGCGGATCGAGGCCGCAGGCACGTCTTCCTCGCGCAGCGCACGCAGCGTGCGCAGTTGTCCCAGGTCCTGGAATGAATAAGTCTGCTGCTGGGGAATCAATCCGGCGCGTTCCCACCCCTGCAACTGGTGTGAACTGATCTGCAGAATGCGTACGACATCCCGGCGGCTATAGATGGTCACTCTCGAAGTGCTCCCGAATGGGCTCCCGCAATTCCCGAGGAACCGCTCTTTGAGCGATTATGCCAAGAGTATGCGTGGATAAACGCGCCCGGTCTACCGCCGCAGCAAAAATATTCGTGGATAACTCGTGCACGATGTGATTCCGTGCATGATTTGGTTCCTGGGGCAGATCCGGGGATCTGCCAAGCGGTGCGGCCCCGCGCGCAGACTATGCAACCTGGATGGGGCAGTTCCGGAGGGACGGGACTGGAGCCGACGGTCAGACTTGAACTGACGACCTGCTGATTACGAATCAGCTGCTCTACCAGCTGAGCTACGTCGGCCTGTTCCTTCCGATTGTATCGTCCGGGCATGAGAAGGTAAAGTTGAGCGGTACGCGCTTGGGCGCGGGCAATCTTCTTGAAGTGCATGCAGGTGAATCATGAGCGTCTTGGCGCAGACTCTTCAACTGGCATTCCGGATCGCGATTGTCTGGGCCGCGGGATTTGTGCTCGCCGTCGCTGTCCGCGCGCTGCTGCCGGAAAAGCTCGGCATTCCCCTTGGCGGCGGCTCGCCGAATCTGGTTCTGCCTTACAGCCGCATCGGCTTCTGGACCTGCCTACTGGCGGCGCTTACGGTCACCGGCGCCGTGGTCATTCGCGCCATGCTCGTCGATCTCCGTATGCACTCCTGAAGGCCCGGAGCCTAAAGCAGAGCTGGAAAATCTGAAAGCGGGCTATACTGCTGCCCATGCAAACCGATCCGGTGGTGGAGTGGCGCAGGCTCACCGAGCACTATCGCGCGCTGGGCGACGAAGAGCTGCGCGTGCTGGCCATCGATTTTCGCGACCTCACGCAGATGGCGCAGCAGGCGCTGCGCGCCGAGCTGCACAGCCGCAGGATGGGCGATCCCGAGAGTCTCTGCGCCGCCCCTGAAATCAAAGTTTCGCAGCCGGTCCTCCCGCCCTCGCAGCCGGCAGGCGTCTTCACGGAGCCGACGGCGGGAGTGCTCGGTCAGCAGGCAGCCGGGATATTCGGCGTCGGTTCGGGAATGCCGCAGCTCGTTTCCGACGATCCTGAAACCGGGAATGAAGACGACCGTCCGCACGAGTACACGTGGAAGACGGCTTTGTGTGGGTGCGACACCCGTGAAAAGGCGATGCAGCTTCAGGAAGCTTTGCGGCGCGAGGGCATCGAGAGCTGGGTCAGGTTTCAGGGATACATCTATTCGATCGTGCCGGCCACGCAATATCAATTCGGAACCGGCGGGCTCGAGATCCTGGTCGCCGCCGATCAACTCGATCCGGCGCGCGTGATCGCCGGCCGGCCCATCCCGCAAGACATCGTCGACGAATCTCACGAAACGCCGCCCGAATATGTCGCACCCACATGTCCGGGCTGCGGCGCGGCCGATCCGGTGCTCGAGAGTGCCGATCCGGTGAACGCGTGGCGCTGCGAGGTCTGCGGCAGGGAGTGGGTCGACCACCCCATGCCAACCGCCGGCCAGGAAGCGCAAAAAGTAAACTTCGGGATTTCCAGGGGCGAAGACGGAAAGAGCCGCCCGGCAACAGGGCAGCTCTATCCTCAGGGAGAATAGTTCCAACGGAGGCAAAGCCATCAGAACTTTCTGGCTGCATAGTAGGAGCGGGGGCAGACCGTGTCAAGGAGAATTGTGGATGAAAATAAACCATTTATATTCAAAAGGTTATAGGCAAGCTTGCAGATTAACTGCGGTTCATTTATTCGTTTTCTATTCGCCGTTAACGGTCCGGCATTTCCCGTTATTTGAGGGTGTTTGTTGGTCTTAGCTACGCTTTTCCACAGGCGTAGTTGCCCGTTAACCCTTCGGATGCGGCCCCGGCGCAGCCACCCTCTCAGCGCGGGCGTCTTCCCGCAGGTCGAGATGAATGAACTCCTCCTCGAAGACCGAGGACGCCGGCTTGCCTCGGGCGACGCGGTAGAGCGCGCGGCCTCCGCCGAGAAAGACGCCGAGGAGAATGGCAGCGATGGCTCCGATGGAGACCAGCGCGACGATGCCGAAGAGCAGCTTGCCCGTCTTGAGAATCTCCGACTCAACCGGCTGCGGGATCGAAGTGAGGTTCGCTTCGTAGTGGACGCGCTCCAGAAGCTCGTGGCTCTCGTCGGGAACCGCATCGCCGCTGACCAGCGCCACTAGCACGCCGCTGCGGCGCACCTCGAGCGAAGCCAGGTCAGAGTTCTCGAGCGGCTGCGGCCAAGGGGGCTGCGCTTTGCTGCCGGCCTTGATGTAGTTGCGGATGGTGTCTTCCTCGAGCCGCGCAATCTGCGGCGTGGGATACTCGAGGATGGTGAGCGTGGCCGGGCCGGAGGGCAGCGCGTAGTTGGCGGTGATCGACTCGGCGCCGCGGTCGAAACCGGCGATGCTCGCAGGCAGCACGCCGCCGGCGCCGGCGTAGCCAGATGGGCCTTCGGCGTAGTGCGTGGTCTGGCCGGAGAGCCATTGCTGCGGCAGAAAACTGAGAATGGGCGGCGGCAGCGCCTTGTTGCCGCCCGGAAGCGGCAGCCGCGCCGCGATCTCGCGCATCTCGCCCACGCTCATGGGCCCCACGTGCGAGAAACTCGCGTCCACCACGGTGCTGCCGCGCCAGAAGAGCACGCGGTTCTTGTCTGAGGCCGCGCCCGTGCCGATCTCTTCTCTCGGCCAGCCGGTGGGGCGGTAAAACGTGTAAGCGCCGTAGGCGCCGCTCTCATCGTCAAACTCGAGGGCGTGCAGCGTGAGCGTGTCGCCTTCGCGCTTGTAGTTGCCCAGCGCGCCGAAGGTAAATCCGTACTCCTTGAGCGCAGCGGCGTTGGTCGCATCGGCCTGCGCGGGATCGGTCAGCGCCTGGATGGGCGCTGCTGCTACCCATCCGTCGAACGCGTTGGGCAACAGCGCCTGGGGCGAGGGCGGAAGCTCAACCGTCGTGGCCGTGGTCTTTGCCGGTCCGGCATTGGAGGTTGAGGAGATTTGCGCTGCGCCCAGCGTGCACACCCACGCGAGCGCGGCCGTTGCAATCACCCTGGCCAGCGCCTCCACTCCTCTCGCCTTGCCGGATTTTCGGCTGCGTCTCATCCGGAAAATCTCTCGCGCCTCTGTCCTTCTCTCATGTGCCGTGCTTCTTCAGGGTACACGCTTGCCCGCATCTACTTTTGACACCCGGCGGGCGCGAAAGGTTCCAGAGCCTGGCGCCGGTTGCGTAGACGGTCTCGTAACAAAGGCTCGAAGTGTCCGGCACGATCGGCAGATCAGGGCATTAGCCCTGACCGCCGTAACAGCTCCATAAACATTGGCGCTCTAAGGGCTGCTGCAAATGGGCATCGAAAGAGGCTTTGTAACAAGGGCACGGCTTCAGCCGGGCCGCAGAAACGGCAAAAATGCGGGGCTTTAGCTGCCGTGTCTCAAGAGGTTGTTCCCGTCGCATCGAGCCCGATTTGCTTGAATTCATGGATGCAATCAGCTGTGGGAACTGCCTCCGCGCCAGGGCGTGAGCCGCGGCAGCCAGCGCGGGACGTGGCTCTGGTACAGCGGGTACTCCTCCGGATGCCGGCGCCGGAGCGTCGGTTCCTCATAAAAGCACACGAACAGATGCGTGGCCAGCCACGCCGCGGCCAAAAAAATGAGCAATTCCTCGCTGCGGAAGAGGAGCGTCTCTCCGGCGAGGCTCACCACCACGCCCACGTACATCGGATTGCGGACGTAGCGATAGAGTCCGCTCACCACCAGGTGCTGCGTGGGAGCCGTGGGCACCAGCGTGCCGCGGCCCACGCGAACGAAACGCACGATCGACTCGAAGAGCGGGATCAGCCCCAGCAGGATGAGCGCAAAAGCCAGCTCCATCTCCGCCCGCGGCCCGCGCGGCGGCAAGCGAAAGCGCGTGATCCAGAAAGGCACGTAGACAAGCACGAACCCCGGTCCCCCGAAGACCACGAACAGGGCGCTGATCACCGCATTGCTCTTTTGTGCCCGCATGGCAGCTCTTCCCGGGAGAGAATACGATCTTCAAGCGGTCTGGGTTGCTTTGTGCGTATCCAGCCACGCGCCGAGCGCCTCCAGCGCGCGCTCGCACTGGATGCGGTGCCGCTCTTTCTTGTCGCGAACCTTCTGGCGCAACTCCTCTTCGAGCGGCGGCAACAGGTCGAAGGTGACGTTGGCCGGCTGGAAATTCTTGGGATCCGCGCGCGTAATGTAGTGCACCAGCGAGCCCAGCGCCGTGGCGCGCGAAACCGGAAGCGGCTCTTCACCCTGCACCAGCGCCGCCGCGTAGATGCCGGCCAGCATGCCGGTGGCGATCGACTCCGTATACCCCTCGACGCCCGAGATCTGGCCGGCAAAAAAGATCGACGCCTCGCTCTTGAGACGCAGACTCTCGTCCAGCAGCGCCGGCGCGCAGATATAGGTGTTGCGGTGAATCTGCCCGTGGCGCAGGAAGCGCGCGTTCTCCAGGCCCGGAATCAGCCGCAGCACGCGCGCCTGCTCGCCAAACTTCAGGTGGTTCTGGAACCCCACCAGGTTGTAGCTGTCGGCGCGCAGATTCTCCTTGCGCAACTGCACCACCGCCCACGGCCGTTTGCCGGTGCGCGGATCGAGCAGGCCCACCGGCTTCATGGGGCCGAAGCGCAGCGTGTCGCGTCCGCGCCGCGCCAGCACTTCGATAGGAAGACAGCCCTCGAAATAATCGAGCTTCTCCCACGCCTTGTCTTCCGCCGCCTCGGCCGCGAGCAGCGCATCGAGAAAGCGGTCGTACTCGGCGCGGTCCATCGGGCAGTTGATGTAGTCGGCCGTGCCCTTGTCCCAGCGCGCGGCAAAGTACACGCGGCTCATGTCGATCGAGTCGGCATCGACGATGGGCGAGATGGAATCGTAAAACGCGAGATGTTTCGAGCCGGTCAGGCGCGCGATCTCCTCGCTCAGCGCATCGGAGGTGAGCGGGCCCGTCGCCACAATGGTGCACTTTGTGCCGTCCTCGCTTTGGTCGGCAGAAGTGCCGAGGCTCGTCACTTCTTCGCGAACCACGCGAATCGCCGGCTCGGCAGCTATCGCCTCCGCAATGCGCCGCGAAAACTCGACCCGATCGACGGCCAGTGCGTGGCCCGCCGGCACAGCGGCTTCATCGGCGATCTTCAACAGAGCCGAACCCGCGCGCCGCATCTCCCGCTTGAGCAGCCACGGGGCGGTCCACTCCGATTCGCTCTTGAGGGAATTGGAGCAGACCAGCTCGCCGAACTCGATGGTCTGATGCGCGGGCGTGAGGCGCGGCTTGCCATCGATGAGCGCGCGCATCTCGTAGAGATCGACTGCGCAGCCCAGGCGCGCCGCGGTCAGCGCCGCCTCCGGCCCGGCCAGCCCTCCGCCGATCACGCGAATCCTCATTCCGTAAACTCCGCCATCCCCGTTCCCCATCCGTTCGACGTTCTCTGTCGAATGGGCGGGAACCCACTCATCGCGCTTCCCGAACCGTCTCTATTTCCGCTGGACCAGCCATCCCGGCGAGCCGCTCGAGCGCCTCGCCCTCCAGGCGCACATTGCGCCACTCGTCCAGAAACTCGGCCCCCATGGCCCGGTAAAAATCGATGGCCGGCGTGTTCCAGTCCAGCACCTCCCATTGCAGCCGCCGGCAGCCGCGGGCCACGGCCACGGCAGCCACACGCTTGAGCAGCGCCTTGCCGATGCCTCTGCCGCGCAACTCGGGGGGCACAAACAGGTCTTCGAGATACACGCCGGGCTGGCCGCGCCAGGTGGAGTAATTGAAGAAAAACAAGGCAAATCCGGCGGGCCCGCCGTCTTGCTCGGCCAGCAGGCACTCATAAAAGGGCTGGGCCCCGAAACCATCGCGCAGCAGGCCCTCCTCGGTAGCTGTCACCGCACCCGCAGGGGCGCGCTCATAGACGGCAAGGGCGCGGATAAAGGCGAGAATCTGCTTGACATCGGCAGCCGTAGCCGCCCGGATCGTGGTTGCCATACCTCTATTTTAGAGTGCGATAGGATTGCACGCCGGCTGAGGCGGCGCGCCGGGCGCGGGCGCTCAGCCGAGTCAGGGAGGGGCGGGCCGTTCGCCTGTGGAAGGCCACTGCCGGAAATGCGCCTGTCCGTGCAACCCGGTCCGTTGTTTGCGCCGTCCACAGGAGAGGGGCGAAGCGAATTTTCCCTCCTCGCGCCAGGAGAAGTTCGGTGACAGCGCCCCTTGTCGAGAGGGCTGGCTTGGATTTAACGTGAGTTCTGCTGAGGAACGAAGCGCGCGGCGCCGGGAAATCTGCGACTTGGCCCGGAGGAGTGCCGCCGTCAAGGAGAAAAGCATGAAACGCAATCATTCGCTTTGGCTCGCCTTTCCGGCTCTGGCAGGGCTGTTGGCTTTCGCCCTGCCGTTTGCCGCGGCGCAGCAGGCACCCGCCGCCGGACAGTCCATGGGCAAGATTCACGGCCAGGTGATCAACCCAACGGGCCAGCCGCAGGCGAACGGCTCCGTCGGCCTCTCCATGGACGGAGGCAATACCGACAAGTTCACCTTCCAGGTGGACGCCAACGGAAACTTCTCCGGCGAAGCCGCGCCGGGCACGTATTCCCTGATCTATCGCGCGCCCAACACACCCAAGGGCCAGTTCACTGACGCCATCAAGAACGTGAAGATCGTGGCCGGCCAGGACACTGAAGCCAACGACGACATGTCGCGCCAGGAATACATCGACAAGATGCCCGAGGATCAGAAGAAGCAGCTCGAGGACCTGAAGAAGCAGAACGCCGACGCAATGAAGGCCAATGTCCTCATCAAGCATCTCAACGATGACCTGAAGACGGTGGACCAGGACCAGAAGGACATCGACTCCGCTCCGCAGGAGGCCGCGCAGCAGCTGGGGGCGTCGGCGCAGAGACCCGACATCGACACTAAGGCCGCGGAGATCCGCACCGCCAAGCTGGCCGACATCGAGAGCCTGATGACCAAGGACACGGAGCTCAAGCCCGACGAGGCGCTCCTGTGGGTGAAGCTCGGCTACGCGCAGAGCGGCGAGAAGAAGTATGACGACGCCGCCACATCGTACAAAAAGGCGATCGACTTGGAGCAGGCTTCGAAAAAGCCGCGCATGGAAGTGATTGGCGTGGCCGAGGCCGGGCTGGGCGAGGTCTATGCGCGCACCGGCAAAGTGCCGGAAGCCAACGCCGCCTACGATGCCGCGGCCAAGGACGATCCAACCCGGGCCGCCGTGCATCTGCGCAATGAGGCGGTCATCTTCTTCCAGGAGCACAACACCGCGGCGCAGGTGGACGCCGCCAATGAAGCCATCAAGGCCGACCCCAACGATGCCATCCTTTACTACATCAAGGGACAGGGGTTGATCCAGAACGCCACCATCGATCCCAAGACCAATCGCATCGTTCTGCCTGAGGATTGCACCGCAGCTTACCAGAAGTATCTCGATCTGGCCCCCAACGGCCAGTTTGCCGAGGAGGTCGCGGGCATTCTGCAGCAGGCGGGGCAGAAGATCACCTCGTCTTACAAGGCGCCGAGGAGCCACTGACTGGTTGCATCGTTGATTCTGGGCATGGCGGGCAGGTCAGTTCTCTTCTGCACGCCGTTTCGAAGGGCATCCGCCCAAGCGGATGCCTTTTCTGTCTGCTGCCCATCAGGGGCAGTTCAATACGCCCACCACGGCGCGGCCGGTGCGCCCGAGGGCATGGTCTGGCCGTCGATGGCGTTGTAGACATTCACTCCATAGAAGAACGGCAATCCCCAGTCAAAGCCGTAGCCGCTCGGATTCGCGCCTGCCAGCGTGGGCTGGACTGCATCGGATTCGGTTGCGGCGGTGGTGAAAAGGGTCTCGGCATTCGCCACGCTGAAGCTGGTCGACTTCGATGTGCCGTCCTCTCCCTCGTTGGTCGCCGAATAGCTCCCCGTCGTGCTGGGGCAATAGAGCCCTGAAAGGTTGCCGGCCGGCGTGTTGGACCCGCACTCCGCTATCTTCGGCACATTGGGGAAATAGAGAGCGTTGGAACCGCTGTCAATAAAGCTCCCCGGGCCCGCGCAGGTATTCGCGTCGGTAATGCCGAAAGTCTGGCCGTCGAAAACCGTGGTGAAATCGTCGCACGCCATGGTAAAGATGGAGTCGCCGGAGGCAAGCTGGTTGTTCGATTCCGTGCCGATGCCGAAGACCAGGGAACCGCTTAGGGTTGCCGTCGGGCTCGATGCTGAGGGCAGTTCCACAATGACGCCGTTATTATCCTTTGCAAAGAGCACCACAGGATTCATCACTTGATCCGCCGTGGCGACGAAGGCGGGGCTGCATGTGCTGCCGCTGCAGGTGTAATACGCGGGATAAGGCGGGCTGCTGAGCCCGGATGTTGAATCGCACGCGCTCGCGCCGGCGTAGAAACAATCGGTCGGCTCCACGCCGACACCGAGAATGCCGTTGGCCCCGAGAGCTTCCGCGGTGTCTACGTTCGTCGTGTTGCCGTTGGAGCAACTGGACGGAACGCCGGTGGTGGCGCTGCTGATCACCTGAATCGGAACATCGGAGGCCGCTTCGTTGCCCAGGGTTACATCGCCCTTCTCCACCGGCCCCCACATATAGGATCCATCCACAAAAGCCACGCAGTCATAGGCCGCCGATCCGTTCGACGCGTTCACCGCGGGCAGGTTCAACGAGGAGACCTCGGAATCGAAGATGCGCAACCCCGTTGACCCCGTGTCGACCAGCAGGTTGTCGATGGTCACGCAACTTGAGGTGCTGCCGGGAGCGCAGATCGTGGCCGAGGCGAAGGCCGCGTTCTGGTAGATGTAGCCGTTAGGCTGATTCTCCTCCGGCCCGCCATTCACTGCGATGGAGAGCACATTGGAACCGCTCGATGGGACACTGGTGCTGGAGCTGCTGCTGGCTGGTTTGCTGCCGCCGCCGCAACCCGCGGCAAAGCCCAGGCCTGAGAGCAGTATCGGTAGAAAAAATGCGCGCACTCGAAAAACTCCTGCCGATCGATCCTCGTCCGTCGATCAATGAATCTGGTCTCAATGAATCTCGTCTGCGGTCACTCCTTGCGGAAGCAGGTCGGGGACATAAGCACGGCCAAAGTGAGCGCGCATGTGACCGCCGGTCTGCACCACCAGTCCCCCTTCCTGAATGTTGAGGGGGCGATGCCCGTACATGCGCGGCTGCGCCTGGTTCGACCGCGCCTGCAAAGCCGCCGTGTACTGCTGAAAGTAAGTCCCCAGAATCTGCTGCATCGGGGGTGGGAATTGCCCATGCCAGCTGACCGCAAACACTTTACCCTCCGGGGAGACATATTCGTCTACCACGGTGCCGCCGGGCATCTGCATCTCATGAATTTCGTAAGCATTGTGCTGCGTCACCTCCACTTTGGCGCTCATCTGCGCGCGATCGGATTCGACAGAGCTGACGTTGCCCCCGAGAGAGGCTCGCGCGGGCAGCGAAACCCCGAGCAGCAGCACGCCGGCCACTCCCAGCCGGAGCCCCAGCGGGAGCCATTGACCGCATGCTTGCCCCCATCGCACCAGCGCATCGGCGCATTGCCACCAGCGCTTTTGTACGGCCCTGGGAACAGAATCCGGTGGTCTCGCTTTTTCTTGGCGAGGGGAAGTTGAGCGGCGCATTGGCCGCTGAGGGGGAGTCGACATCGTCATGCTGAATCAGACGCCCGCGCCCCAGAATTCCGGTACAGCGGCGTTCGGCGCACGAGCATGCCGAATTCATCCCATGAAAACTTGCTGCGATGGGACCGCCCTGGAATGCGGTCGTCGACTGCAGCCTTAGAATGCAGTTGATGAGCCCTCCGCTGCCCAGCTACGACGAAGCCGCTGCCCTCATCGCGGCCTGCGCGGCGCAAATTCCGCCGCCCGCGGAAACTGAGCGCGTGGCCCTCGGCGCCGCCGCGAGCCGCGTGCTCGCCCTGCCGCTCCGCGCCGACCGCGACCAGCCCGCTTTCCCGCGCTCCACGCGCGACGGCTACGCATGCCGCGCGGCAGACGCCATGGCGCACGCATGGCTTCCGGTGGCCGGCACAACGCGCGCGGGCCAGGCGCCGGCTTCGCCGCTCGCGCCCGGCGCGGCGTGGGAGATCATGACCGGCGCGCCGGTTCCCGAAGGAGCCGATGCGGTGATGATGCTCGAGCACGTCGAGTCCGACGCGCCGACCGGCCTTCGCCGTATCCGTTTGCACCCCGCGCGTACGCTTGCCGCCGGTGAAAATATCATCGCCCGTGGCGCGGAGGCAAGCGCAGGCGCCGAGTTGCTGCCGTCCGGATGTCTCCTCGGCGCAGCTCAGATTGCGCTTGCCGCTGCGTGCGGCGCGGCGTTGCTCGAAGTGTACGCAAAGCCGCGCGTGGCCATTCTTTCCACCGGCGACGAGCTTGTCCCCGTCGAAACGGAGCCCGCGCCTGGACAGATTCGCAACTCCAATGCGCCCATGCTGGCCGCACTCGTTGCCGCGGCGGGCGGTGAGCCCTGGGTGCTGCCGCCCGCGGCCGATTCCGCCGAAGCTCTCGATGCCTCGCTGGACGTCGCACTCGCTGATGCCGCCGTGGATATGCTGCTCATCACCGGCGGCGTCTCCGCGGGCAAATTCGATCTCGTCGAGCCGGCGCTGCTCAGGCACACCGCGCATTTTCACTTCACCGGCGCGCGCATCCAGCCGGGAAAGCCGGTGGTCTACGGGGAAGTTCCGCGCTCGACCGCAGCGCGTGGGCGAGCGCAAAGTCTCTCCCAATCCGTTTTTGGCCTGCCCGGCAATCCCGTCTCCTCTGCGGTCACATTTCTCCTCTTCGCCGTGCCGCTGCTCGCCGCGCTTGCCGGGCGCGCTGACCGCGCGCCGCGCTTTGCGCTCGCGCGCCTCAAGGAATCGGTGAAAAGCAAATCCGGCCTCACGCGCTTTTTCCCCGCTGCCTGCACCTTCGGCGCAGCGGGTGCGACGCCGGAAGTCGCGCGCGTCCCGTGGCAGGGCTCGGGCGACGTGGCCGCCATGGCCCGCGCCAATTGCTTCCTCATTGTGCCCGAAGCATCCGCTTCGCTCGAAGCGGGCGCAGTCGTCCGCATTCTGCTTCTCTAACCCATCGCAACTTTCTCGCCCTGTCATCCTGAGCGAAGTCTGTCCGCGGGGGCGGACAGACGAGTCGAAGGATCTGCGGTTGCTTTTGAAAGCTAGGTGCCCCCGGTCTCGATTTTGAGACCGGGGAAACGACGCAGCTCTTTCATGCGCGGGAAACTACACACGTCGATCAGGTAAAGTCAGAAGAAGCCGCCATGCCCCCACCCCGCAAGCCCCGGCTTTCGCACTACGACTCCTCCGGCCGCGCCCGCATGGTCGACGTGAGCGCCAAAACAGCCACGCGCCGCACGGCCACGGCCTCGGCCTTCGTTGAATTAAGCAAGAAAGTCCTCGCAGCACTGCCCTCGAACCCCAAAGGCGACCCGCTCGAAACCGCGCGCCTCGCCGGAATCCAGGCGGCCAAGCGCACCTCGGAATTGATTCCCATGTGTCATCCGCTCCCGCTCACCCATGTCGACGTGCAGGCAGAGATTGCGCCCGGCGGCATCCGCATCACCGCAACCGCCGCCACCACCGGCCCCACCGGCGTGGAGATGGAGGCGCTCACCGCCGCGGCCGTGGCCGCGCTCACCGTCTACGACATGACCAAGGCCCTCGACAAAAGCATCGTCATCCGCGAGTTGCGCCTCGAATCGAAATCCGGCGGCAAGAGCGGCGATTACCAACGCAGCCCGCGCGGCAAATGACCGGGGCGCTGGCAACCAAAGATTCTCGCGGCAACGTCCTCTCAAGTTCTCCACAACTTGCCCGCAGCGGGCGCGCCCTCGTATCATCCGGCAAGAGCACAACCGCGATGAGCGAACTGGAGACAACGACCGGCTTGCGCGTGAAGGGCCGCCTCATGTCTGCCTCGGAGATCGAGCGGACCCTGGTGCGCCTGGCTCATGAGATCGTGGAAAAAAGTCACGGCAGCGAAGACCTCGCCCTCGTCGGCATCAAGCGCCGCGGCGTGCCCCTGGCCGAGCGGCTGGGCAAGCTCATCGCCGGCATCGAAAAACACCCCATTGACACGGGCAGTCTCGACATCCAGTTCTACCGCGACGATCTTTCCACCGCCGGCATTCGCCCCGTGGTCACCCCCGGCTCCATGGGATTCGATGTCGAGGGCCGCGACGTGGTCATTTGCGACGACGTGCTCTACACCGGCCGCACCGTCCGCGCCGCGCTCGACGCCCTCTTCGATCACGGCCGCCCGCGCCGCGTGCAGCTCTGCGTGCTCATCGACCGCGGCCATCGCGAACTGCCCATCGAGGCGACATACGTGGGCAAGCACGTGCCCACCAGCAGCCGCGAGATCATCGAAGTCAAATTCAGCGAGGTCGACTCCACCGAGCAGGTGCTGCTGGTGGAAAAGACAAATTAGCGGTGGAACCGCACCTGAGCACTGACCACCGACTACTGACCACTGTTCACTGACCGTTGACCACTGATCACTGACCATTGTCATGACCACCGCAACCCCCGCCCGCCGCCCGCTCGTCACCCCGCCCCCGCCCATATCTCCATTTCCTTATCACCCCGGCTCGCTACTCTCCGTGCTCGATCTCACCGTCCACGATGTCAGCCGTCTTCTCGCGCGTGCCACCGAACTCGAGCACATGGACCCCCTCCTGCGCGACCGCATTCTTCTGAAGCGCCGCATCGCCCTACTCTTCTACGAATCGTCAACGCGCACCAGAACCAGCTTCGAGTTGGCCGCCAAGGCCCTCGGCGCAGACACCACTCTCGTCTCGAACTTGAGCTCCAGCATCGAAAAAGGCGAGTCCCTCAAAGACACCGGCCTCACCCTACGCGCCCTCGGCGCCGAAGCCATCGTCCTGCGCCACAACTCCTCGGGCGCCCCCTGGCTGCTCGAGGCCTCGACGCACCTGCCCATCATCAACGCCGGCGACGGCATGCACGAGCACCCCACCCAGGC